>JAWLHT010000024.1:0-28257 GCA_041690195.1 Candidatus Latescibacterota bacterium | reverse complement strand
GCGGAAGATGCTCCGTCTGCCTTCACGGTCGCCCAGAACGTGCCGAACCCCTTCAACCCGACCACCACGATCTCCTTCACCCTGGCCCAGGCTGGTAAGACCACGGTCGAGGTGTACAATGTGGCCGGGCAGAAGGTTGACACCCTGGTGAACTCCAGCCTCCAGGCCGGTTCCCACTCCGTAACCTGGAACGCTGCCAAGTTCTCCGCCGGTGTCTACTTCTACACCGTCAAGAGCGGCTCCTTCTCCAGAACCACGAAGATGACGCTCCTCAAGTAACCTCGAGCGGTTATCGCTGAAGTGCACGAACGGCCCGGTCAAAACCGGGCCGTTCGTATTTTTTCCGGCTCCCGTACTCCGTCCGGCCGGAAGCGCATTTTCCATTGCTATTCAGCTCCGGTTGCGTATTTTTCCCTCACTGGAACACCGTCCCCAACCATGCGCACTGGTCCGGGTAGCCACATAGTTCCCTCGGGGCCTCCCTCCCGATCGTGGTTTCAAGAAAGGAAGAAGGGACATGCAGTGGATGAACGGTCCTGCCCTGATGATTTCAGCGCTCACGCTCTCCGCGGCGATGGTCTGCGGGTGCGCGGGCACACCCCATGAATCCGTCTCCGCCGCGTCTTCTCCTTCCCGGTACAGCGCGCTTGTCCACCCGGGGCCTGACGGCGGGCTGGTGTATGTCCCGGATGAGCGGGGCAACACCATTCCCGATTTCTCTTACGCCGGGTACATGGGGGGAGGGGTCCGGCTGCCGAGAGTCACGGTGAAAGCCCGGGTGGAACCGGGGGGAGATGACGACGCGGGCCGTATCCAGGAAGCCATAGACCGGGTGAGCGCGCTCCCTCCGGACAAAAACGGCTTCCGGGGAGCGGTCCTCCTCCGGCGCGGACGCTATGTGCTGGAACGCCCCCTCCGCATCGCCGCCGGGGGCGTGGTGCTGCGCGGCGAAGGACGGGGCAGGGACGGAACGGTTCTGTTCGGAAAGGGCGCCATCAAGGGATTCGCTGTCCCCGAACTTCACATGAATGCCCACCTGATTCGTATCGAGGGGCCGGGCCAGATCGAACCCGACACCAGGGATGCACGCCGTATTTCGGACGACTATATTCCGGTCGGCGCCCGATCTTTTACCCTAGACCGGACGGACAACCTGAAAACGGGCGACCGGATCATCGTGCGCCGTCACGGCAACATGGACTGGGTCCGCGCAGTGGGCATGGATCCGGAGAGCCTGGGGAATTCCGAATGGTCATGGAAGCCCATGACCCACGATTTTGACCGCATCATCACCGGAATCACAGACCGCCGAGTCACCGTAGATGCACCCCTCACCTGCGCCATCGAAACCCCCTGGGGCGGCGGCGAAGTCATTCCGTACACCGATCCGGGCAGGATTTCCCAGGTCGGAATCGAGAACCTCCGGGGCGAGTCCGACTTCGACCCGGCCGTGCGGCGCTCCGATTTCGGCAACATCGACCGCACCACGTACCGGGGAATGGAGTACTCCGCCGACGAAGAGCATTACTGGAACTTCATCCATATTGACAACGCCTGCAACGCATGGGTGCGGGATGTAACCGCACTCCATTTCGCCGGCAGCACCGTGTTTGCCGCCAAGGGCTGCAAGTGGATTACCGTGCAGGACTGCACCACCATGGAGCCGGTGTCATTTGCCGCGGGCTGGCGACGGTTCACCTATCAGGTTCGGGGACAGCTCTGTCTGGTGCAGCGGTGCGCCTCGGACCGCGGACGGCATTCCTTTGTGCTCTGCGATCCAACCGCCTGCGGGCCAAACGTATTCCTGGACTGCATTGCCACCCGCCCGTATTCCAGCAGCGAACCGCATTCCCAGTATGTTGTCGGGGCGCTCTACGACAATGTTCGCGCGCCGCTCACCGCCCGGTTCTGGAAAGACATCTCCATTGGCTGGGCCGGAGCGAACACTGTTTTCTGGAATTGCGAAGGCATGTTCCTGGTCCAGAAACCGCCGACCGCGCAGAATTATTCCATCGGACATATCGGCATTCATGCCATGCTGTTCAATACCCGATACATGGACTACGGGAGGCAGGACGGCTACATCGAATCGCTCGACGAGCATGTGCGGCCCCGGAGTCTCTATCTGAAACAACTTGCCGACCGCCTCGGCGAACAGGCGGTGCGAAATATTGCGCATACTGTACGGTGATGCCGGCTCGGCAAACCGGGTCACGTGATTGTATTCGTCCGGACATGTACCATGATTTAGTTCCGGTGTGCTGACGCTTTTTTCCACCAACACCAGGAGATACCCCGTGGCTGGAACCGTTCTTCGTGCATTCCGGGTCGTTCTTCCGATTCTTATACTGTTGCCGCTCTCATCTTTCGGCGCGGAAAGCGGGAACCCATCCCCAAACCACAGCGCGCTTGTCCATCCCGGACCCGACGGCGGGCTGGTGTATGTTCCGGATGAGCGGGGCAACACCATTCCCGATTTCTCTTACGCCGGGTACATGGGGGGAGGGGTCCGGCTGCCGAGAGTCCCGGTGAAAGCCCGGGTGGAACCGGGGGGAGATGACGACGCGGGCCGTATCCAGGAAGCCATAGACCGGGTGAGCGCGCTCCCTCCGGACGAAAACGGCTTCCGGGGGGCGGTCCTTCTCCGGCGCGGACGCTATGTGCTGGAACGCCCCCTCCGCATCGCCGCCGGGGGCGTGGTTCTGCGCGGCGAAGGCCAGGGCGGAGACGGAACGGTGCTGTTCGGAAAGGGGATTTTTTCCGGCAATTCCTATGCCGAACGCCAAAGCACCAGTCTCGTGGTGTTTGAGGGAGCCGCGGGAGCGGAGGATATACCCGGAACGAACACCCGGGTTGCCGATGATTTCGTTCCGCTCGGAGCCCGGAGCTTTCGGGTGAGTCGGGCCGAGGGATTCCGGGAGGGCGACCGTATCATCGTCCGACGTTTCGGAAACCGGGACTGGTGGGCGGCACTGAAGCTCGATCCCGCGCAGTGGAAGGAGCCGGTGCATCACGATTCCGAACGGACGATTGTCGCGGTAGACGGCGATCGCCTCACCGTCGATATTCCGCTCCCCTGCGCCATTGAGGCACGATGGGGCGGCGGTGAAGTGGTGAAATTCAGCGATAACGGCCGCATCGCTCAATCCGGTGTGGAAAACCTGCGGGGAGAATCGGATTTCGACCGCGGTATCCGCACCAGCAAGTTCGGCAACATGGACCGCCCTGAATACATCGGCTTCGAGTACTTTTCCGATGAAAACCACTACTGGAATTTCATCCGCATGCGGAACGTCCGGGACGCCTGGGTGCGGGACATCACCGCCGTCCACTTCGCCCGGAGCGCAGTATGGATCGACAGCGGAAGCATCCGGGCCACCGTTCGGGACTGCACCTCCGTCGATCCGGTTTCCTTCTGCGGCGGGGGACGCCGGTTCACTTTCCATATCTGCGGACAGCTCTGTCTGGTGATGCGCTGCGCTTCAGACCGTGGGCGGCACTCCTTCGTCCTGGGGGGAACCGCGACCTGCGGCCCCAACGTGTTCCTCGAATGCACCGCCACCCGCCCATACGGTTCGAGCGAACCCCATTCCAGCCTGGTGGTGGCCAGCCTCTATGACAACGTGCGGACTCCCCTGGCCTTCCGGTATGCCACTTCGGTCCCCCCGCGCTGGATGAGCTTCAACAGTTTCGCGTGGAACTGCGAAGGCATGTTCATCGTGCAGCGCCCGCCCGCGGCGCAGAACTACTTCATCGGGCATACCGGCATCCATTCCATGACATTCAACCGGGGGCTGATTGATTACTCATGGCCCGACGGGCACATCGAGTCCCTGGACGAGAAGGTGGAACCCCGCAGCCTCTACCTGAAACAGCTCGAAGACCGGCTCGGGAAACGGGCGGTCCGGAACATTACGGAAGAGTGACATCCCGCAAGCCGTTTTTTGGCGCCGGTCCGGACGGTATAGTGAGGGGCGGTTCACGAACCGCCCCTCACCGAAATCATCCCTGCCGCCCGATCATATATTACCGTGGAACACTGTTTACTCCGTCTGCCCGAACTCGTACGCCGCGGCAAACATGGCTTCCACGTTTTCCACCGGAACATTCTGCTGGATATTGTGGACTTGGTTGAAGACGTAGCCACCCTCTCCCGAGGCGAAGATTTCCAGGTTTTTCCGGACATGCGCCCGGACCTCCTCCGTCGTTCCCAACGGCAGAACCCGCTGGGTGTCGCACCCGCCTCCCCAGAACACGACCTTCCCGCCGTAATCCCGCATAAGGCCCTCCGGGTCCATACCCTCCGCCGAAATCTGCACCGGATTGAGGATGTCGATGCCCGCATCGATCCAACCGGGGATGTAGTCCCGGATGGATCCGCAGGAGTGCAGGAAGGTCTTCCATCCGGTGTGGTCGTGCACCCAATCGCACACCCGGCGGTAATGCGGCTGAATCATCTCCGTGAAGAGGTCGGGGGAGATGAGGCCGCCCCGCTGGGTCCCGGCGTCATCGGAAGCCACACCCCAGGCGAAGCACCGGTCGCCAACCGCCTGACGGTACTGTTCGAAGCAGGACAGCACGGCATCAGTGGCGCGCCCCATCATCTCGGTGGCGGTTTCCCGCTCCACCATGAGCATGCAGAGCCACTCGTCCAGCGATCCCTGCGTGATGTTGTCCGCAAGCAGAGCGGAAAGACCGAAAAAGGAGATATTCGCACCCCACCCCAGGATGGCCTTGTCGGTATGCTCGAAAAGATGGCGCGCATGTTCCGCCAGGAGGTCCAGTTCGGCGTCGGGAATGACATTCCGCGGACGGAACTTGGCGGGATCGATGGAACGGCGTCCCATGGCGGGCCGTATGAAATCGAAATAGTAGCCGTCCCGGGGCATGGCGGCGTACGGCTCGCCCGAGGCGTTCCGGAGGAGCCATTCACCCCGGTCGTTTTCCACGATATCCGTTCCCGGCGGGAAATATACGGCGGTCCCGCAGAAAAGGGTACGCTCGACCCCGTCACGGGCGTCCTGACGCGCCCAGCGGGCAGTGGCCGCTTCCAGCGGGACGACATCCGCGTGCAGCCGATCCAGAACCTCCAGCTCCACCTCGGCGAGAACCTGCATGATATCGTGAATTTTGGTTGGCGTGTGAATGTCCATTCGCCATTTCAGAGCGTCATACACCGCGGCGTTGATACCCGTCGCGCGAATGCCGCCCAAGTCAATGGGGATCCGGTCCGGCCGCTGGAAATTGACCGCCCGATGAACTCGTTCCCGCGAAGTCATGATTCCCTCCGAAAAAAGCACCTCACGCAAAGGCGAAGGCGCGAAATAAGACTCAAACACGGTTATCAGGATAAGTCAGAAGAGTTTTTTCTCCTTCTCTCGCGAGAGAGGAAGAGTAAGGGGGTTCGTTCTTTTTCGGAATGGGCAAGGGCGAATGAAGCCTCTGAAAGTCTAACTCACCCCTCGGTCCCTTCTTTCGCGAAAGAGGGCCCCATGCAGGCTTTGCCTGCATGGGTGAAAGAAGGGGATGACTCGATGGGAGATTATGCGTTAAACGATACGTCAAAGGTGTGACGCACGTATAGCAATCACCGGCACCCTTTTTCCTCTCATCAAAAAACCCGGGTAATGTGACACGCTTGCGAGAGAAGAGGACTCGGGGCTATCTTTCCGCACCCGCAACGTATGTTCGCGACAAGGTGAAAACCGGGTTGAGTCCAGGGCGCCTCGATCTGTACTCAATCCGCATGCGGTACTGATAAAAAGCTACACATTCCTCCCGGCTCGGGAAAGCTTTTTTCTCCCGCTTTCCACTCATCCGGAATCGCCCACATCACCCTTGCCAAAGCGGGAGAGCCTGTGTATCTTGCCCGGGATGCATTCCGGAGTGAGTACCGTTTCAAAGCGAGGTAAGGTGTGAAGCAGCGTGCATGGGTATTATCGTCCGGCTGGACCGCTCTCCTGGTCCGGGTACTGGGGTTGGCAGTGCTGACAGTGCTCCTCGGCTGCGGGCCGGAGGCGGTTCGCCATGAGACCGAAGCGCCTCCGGAAGAGCAGGCGCCCGCTCCCGCGGCCCCGTCCCGGAAAGCTCCCCCGGCTCCCGCGCGTCGTTTTCTCCGGATTGCCGATAACGGTGAATCGAAGTACCGCATTGTGATCGCCGACGGGGCCGATGCCGCCACGATGCATGCCGCCGCGGAACTTCAGGCCTTTTTCCAGGAGATAACCGGAGCGGAACTGCCGATCATTTCCGACCGGCTTCCCGCGCAGAAACGGGAAATACTCCTGGGGAACAGCGCCCGCCTGAAACAACTCGGCGTTTCCATTGATTTCGACGCGCTCGGAAAGGAAGGATACGTTATTCGCACCTCGGAAACCCGGCTGATAATTGCCGGCGGAGAGCCCCGGGGCACGCTGTACGGCGTATACGGCCTCCTTTCGGACCACCTCGGCTGCCGGTGGTTCACCCCGGAGGTGAGCCGCATTCCCAAACACGCCCGCCTGGACATACCCGAGCTGGACGAGACAAGGATTCCCACGCTGGAATACCGGGAGACCTATCTCTGGGAGTCCTATGACGGCGACTGGGCGGCCCGCAACCGGCTGAACCGGAACAGCCGCGACGGCGGCCTGGCCGAGCATCACGGCGGACGATGGGAGTTCGTTCCCGGATATTTCGCCCATACCTTCTCCAAGTTTGTCCCGCCGGACCGGTACTTCAGGTCACATCCGGAATACTTCTCCCTGGTGAACGGCCGGAGAAAGAGGGACCAGAGCCAACTCTGCTGCACCAACGAAGAGGTCATCGGGCTGGTCACGGAAGGAGTGCTGAAGATTTTCCGCGAACACCCGGAAGCGGACATCGTCTCCGTTTCCCAGAACGACTGGTTCAATTCCTGCGAGTGCCCGAAATGTACGACGCTGTCGGATTCGGAGGGAACCAGCATGGCTCCGGTGCTCCACATGGTCAACCGGGTGGCCGAAGCCGTGGAAAAGGAGTTCCCGGGTAAATCGGTCGAGACCCTCGCCTATCAGTGGACCCGGAAAGCGCCGAAAACCCTGCGGCCCCGTCCCAACGTGGTGATCCGCCTCTGCACCATCGAGTGCTGTTTCTCCCACCCGCTGCGGAGATGCAACAGCCCGCAGAACATCGCCTTCGCCCGGGACCTGCGGGAATGGTCCGGGGTCGCCGACCGTCTCTGGATATGGAACTACAACACATCCTTCGCCCACTACTTCATTCCCTTCCCGGACCTGCGCGCCCGCGGAGACAACGTGCGGTTCTTCACCGAGAACCATGTCCGGGGCATTTTCCAGCAGGATGTCTACAGCACCGGGCGCGGCGAGCTCTCCGAACTGAGCGGCTATCTCAATGCGCGGCTCCTCTGGGACCCTTACTGCGACGAAGACGAAGTCATCAACGATTTCCTTTCGGGAGTGTACGGTCCCGCCGCCCGGCCCGTGCGGGAATATATCGACCTCCTCCACGATGCGGCGGAACGGGACAACATCCATATCGGCATCTGGCAGGGGCCGGACGCCGAATATCTCACCGACTCCATCCTGGCCTCCGCCGACTCCCTCTGGGATGCCGCCGAAACCGCAACCGCAGGCCACCCCGACATCCAGGCGCGGGTAAGAATCGCCCGGCTCAGTTCCGACTACGCCATCATCTGCCGTGACCGTCTGCGGGGAAACGCCTTGACGGTGAACCAGGAATCCTGCCGAATCGAGGCGAACCCGTCGTTCACCGCCCGGTTGGATCGCTTCTGCCGGGTGGCTGCGGGAGCGGGAGTCCGCCGTCTGAAGGAATACGACACCACCGTGGACGAGTTCCGGGCGGAAGTGGAAAAGGATCTCGCACCCCGGACCCTGAAACCGGTCGGCCCCGCATCCTGTACGGAGCACGAACCGGGGCTCGTCTGGAAGTACTATGAAGGCGCCTGGCGGAGACTCCCCGACTTCGGGAAGCTTTCCCCCAACCGCACCGGCACGGTCGAGCGGTTCGCGCTGCCATTTACCGGCAACGGAAATGTGTTCGGGTTCACGGTCGAAGGATATATCACCGTACCGCGGGACGGTGTCTATACTTTCTGGACCCGTTCTGACGGGTACTCCACCCTGACCGTGTCCGGGCGGGAGGTGGTCCGGAACGGCGGCATGGATCCCATCCGGGAACGTCAGGGATTCATCGCACTCAAGGCGGGTCTCCACCCGGTAAGCCTGGTCTATTTTACACGGGAAGCCTGTACCGCACTCACCGTTTCCTGGCGCGGCCCGGGGTTCGACAAGACCGAAATACCCGCTGATTCGTTCCGGTACACCCGCTCCGCCGCAATGTAGACGGGAATATCCTCCGAGTAATGCCGGTGGCTTGTGTGTGTAATGGTTCCGCCGGTGCGGGGAGTCTGTCGGAGACTGAGCAAGAAACGGGTGGAACCGGTGTTTCGCCATTCCCCCCAATATGGGCCGTACCGCCCATATTCATCCTGCGCAAAGGGAACCCATGCCTGCTGTTGAACTGAAAGATGTGACGAAAACGTTCGATACGGTCACTGCGGTCGATCCGCTCCCCCTCGTCGTTCCGAAAGGCAGCATCTACGGCTTCATCGGGCCGAACGGATCGGGGAAGACCACGACCCTCCGGATGATCATGAACATTTTCTACCCCGACCGGGGGGACATCGGGACCAGCGCCTGTCCATACCCCCGGCGGAATACACTCGTCGGCCGGGGGATGCATTCATTCGTTCGCGACACGGAAGGCCGTGTGTTTCCTGACAAAATGCCTCCGGAAAGGTTGGTCAACCCATGCGTAGAGTTTTCCTTCCGTTGATTGCCGCACTCTCTCTGGCCGTCTCAACGGGATTTGCCCAGCCGCCGACCGCGGAAGAGACCCTGACCATCATGAAGAAGGCCTCGGGATTCATGGTGAACACGGTTTCCTGCCGGGGCGGGTATCTCTGGAATTACGCCGCAGATCTTTCCGACCAGTGGGGCGAGGCGCCCGCCCGCAAATCACAGGTCTGGGTGCAGGGTGGTACGCCTCCCATGGGCGAGTGTTTCCTCCGGGCCTGGGAAGCCACCGGCGATGTTTTCTTTCTCCGGGCTTCGGAGCAAGCCGCCGATGCGCTTGTCTACGGCCAGCTCCCCTCCGGCGGATGGCACTATGTCATCGATTTCGATCCGGCCGGTCTCCCGGAGTGGTATGAAACCGTATTCTCCCGGTTCAAATGGGGCATGGAGGAATACCGCCATCTGTGGGGAAACGGCACCTATGATGACGATAACACCCAGGGCGCAACCCGGTTCCTCCTGCACCTGTACCGGGCCACGGGAAAACCTGAGTACGGTGAAGCGCTCCAACGGGCGCTCGGGTTCATGCTCCAGTCCCAGTATCCCAACGGCGCCTGGCCGCAACGCTATCCGCTCCAGTACGAGTTCGCCCACGACGGCCTCGCGGATTACACCTCGTATTACACCCTGAACGACAATTCAATGCGGGATATTCTCTTCACCCTGGTGGAAGCATGGGAGACCCTCGGTGACGAACGGTGCTGGGATGCCGCGCGGCGAGGTGTGGATTTCATTATCGCCGCGCAGCTCGGGGAGTCACAGGCGGGCTGGGCGGAGCAGTACGACCGGAACATGCAGCCGGCCTGGGCGCGCACCCACGAACCATCCGGCGTGATGCCCCGTCAGACCGTGGACTGCATCGGAATCCTGCAACGGTTCTATCTCATGACCGGAGACTCCCGCTATCTCCGCCCCATTCCTCCGGCCATCGAATGGCTGAAGCGTTCCGCCTCGGAGGATATGGGCAACGGCCGCTACCGTCTGGCCCGCTACTACGAGGTGGGTACGAACACACCCATCTACCAGCACAAGACCGACCGGGTGAATGACCTCGGGTACGGACTGTACGAGTACAACGACGATCCAACCGGCGTGTCTGGAGGCTGGGTATTCACCGAAGTGAACATCGGCGCTCTGGAAAAGGAGTATGCCCGGGTGAGCGCCATATCTCCCGAGCAGGCCCGCGCCAATTACGAGGGGCGAAGGACCGCATCGCGCGACCATTCCGGAGGCGGAAATGCCGCCCGTGCCGCCGAACTGATCAGATCACTTGATTCCCGAGGCGCGTGGGTGGAAGAGGTGAGCGTTTTCGATACCACGGTCACCATGACCGCGTTGGACCCGCGCAAGACCATCAGGGGCATTGCGGTTTCCTCCTTCATCAAAAACATGGACGCGCTGGGCGAGTATTACCGGGGGCTGAAGAAGTAAAAAGTAGCGGCACAGAGAATAAAGCAGCCGAAAATTTCACCACACGGGAAAAACAATCTGAACGCTCGTTCCGGCATGCGCGTGGAGCCCCCCTGCTTACCCATATCAGCGGGAACTCCGTAGTGCCGGGGCCGAGGCTTATGATAAGAATCCTCATCCCGACTTCTGGCTGCAACCGCAGAAGCGGTATAATCACATGGGAACATCGGGGCGAAGATCAGGCTGTTCCAAAGGACACCAGGGACTGCGGCGACCTGACGAACAGCGTTTCGCACCATTGTTCACGTTTTGTATCGGTTTTTTTTCGCCTTTCTTTACCAGCGTATCTTACTTCGCGTCTTGGCGCCTTGGCGTGAGACATTTCTTTTCTCCGGGTTATTCCCGGCGTCTCCGCGAGAAACGTTTCCCCTTTCCTGAAAGGACCCGACATGCCGGAATATCGCAAACTCGACATCGATCCCCTGGAGCGGGTGCGGCGGTACAAGCGGTTCTACGGCGGCCTGGTGTTCGATAAGCTGTTTTCCCTCGGCATTCGGGAGAACATGCTTTCGCCGCAGATCAAACCCCTGCGTCCGGAGATGATCATCGCCGGGTACGCCCTTACGGTCAAAATGCACTCCCACGCCGAACCGGAGTCCGCCATCATCGAGCGCGGCGATAATCCCTGGGGCGGCGGATCCCGCCAGAAGCTGGTGATGGAGGCGGTCCGCCCGGGCAGTGTCATCTGCATCGATACCGGCCCCAACACCTTCTGCGCCCAGTGGGGGGAAATGAGCTGCAATCTGGCCAAACGGCTCGGGGCCACCGGCGTGGTCTGCGCCGGGAATGTCCGCGACACCCGCATCATCCTCGGCATGGAGGATTTCGGAGTGTTCACCATGGGGACAGTCCCCAACGCCCGCACCGGCTGGATCGTGAACGAGATCAACACCCCCGTGTTCCTGCCGGGGCACCTCAAGCACTCCCTCAAGGTATTTCCGGGGGACTTCATCTTCGGGGACACGGACGGTGTTCAGGTCATCCCGGCGGAGGTTGTAGACGAGGTCATGCTTCGCTGCGAGGAACTCCTCGGCCGCGAAACCGAGGAACGGAAGGAAATCATCGGGGGGATGCCCCTCGACGACATTTACAAAAATTACGGAAACCTGTAGGGAAAGCGATACACGTCTCACGCAAAGTTCGCCAAGGGGAAACTGCAGCCCAAAGCCCAAAGAAAAACATGGTCTGAACCGGTGGCGCGAGTGAGTACCGGGTATGAATCGTTTCATCCGTGGTTTTGCGCCTTTCTCTCCCCCTTATCTTTTCCTTTGCGCCTTTGCGTCTTTGCGTGAGACAATCTTTTTCCCTTTTCATTTTTCTCCGCGCCCCTGCGAGAAACCTTCTTTCATCCGGAGATATCCATGGCCCAGCAGCCGCCACATCGCCGCATCGTCTCCATCGACGCTCTCCGGGGATTCGATATGTTCTGGATCGTGGGCGGAGGAGCGTTCATTTCCGCGCTCCTGACCCGCATCGGGGGGCCGGTCTGTCATGCGCTCAATGCCCAGTTGGAGCACTGTCCCTGGACCGGGTTCACCTTCGAGGACCTCATCTTCCCCCTCTTCCTGTTCCTGGCCGGGGCGAGCATGCCCTTCTCCCTCTCCCGTCGGCTGGAACGGGGCGACTCGCGGCGGGATCTGTATCTCCACATCTTCCGCCGGGCGCTCATCCTGTACCTGCTCGGGATGGTCTACAACGGCCTGCTCGATCTCCACTTCGACCAGCTCCGCTTCACCGGCGTGCTTCACCGCATCGCCTTCACCTACCTCATCGGGGGAATCATCGTCATGAACGCCTCCGTCCGGGGGCAGGCACTCTGGACCGGCGGGCTGCTCCTCGGGTACTGGGCGGTCATGGCGCTGGCCCCGGTTCCGGGGGTGGGCATCGGCTCCTTCGCGCCCGACGCCAATCTCGCCGACTTTGTGGACCGCTTCCTCCTGCCGGGAGTGCACCGTTCCTATGGACTCAACAGGAACGGCGACGCACTCGGAGTCCTGAGCACCTTCCCGGCGGCGGCGTCCCTCCTCATCGGGGTGCTGGCCGGACACCGGCTCCGGGCCGGAAACGGTTCTGTCCGCGTGGTCCGGGACCTGGCGTTCGCCGGGGCCGGCTCGCTCGTCCTCGGGCTCGCCTGGGGGCTGGTCTTCCCCATAAACACACTACTCTGGACCAGTTCATACGTTGTCTTTGCAGGAGGGTGGAGTCTGCTTCTCCTCGCGCTCTTCCACTGGCTCATCGACATCCGGGGATACCGCGCCTGGGCGTTCCCCTTCGTGGTGATCGGGATGAACGCCATCACCATCTATCTCACCGCGCGGCTGATCGACTTTCGGATCATCGCCCGTCCACTGGCCGGAGGGTTGGCCCGTCTCTCTGGAGACTGGGGCGTCATCGTGCTGGCGTTCGCCGTGCTCGCGGCGCAATGGCTGTTTCTCTGGTTTCTGTATCGCCGCAAGCTGTTTCTGAAGGTATAGCGGAAGAGCCGCGCCGCCCGGTGTGATCCGGAACGCGCCGGGAATTATCTTTCACCAAACAAAGGGTCCCGCGATTCATATGCAATCGCGGGACCCTTTGTTCAGAAACCGGACCATCCGTCCTCTCAGGGCTTGTCATTCCCCAAGCGTTTGAGGATGGGGGAATGGGTGCTGGTAATAGCAGTACGTGCGCCACACCTTGTACGTATCGTGTAACTCTCTGTCTCCCATATATTCATCCCCTCTCTCTGGAGAGAGGGGGAACTCTCGGTACACGAAGGTGACCCGTTTTCATGCAAATTCCGGCGGTCCCGAGAATTCAGAAGCTGAGTCCGACATTGAAGGTAAAATAGGATGTCTTGTCGTCATCGAACAAGACCTGATACATGGGCATTACCATAAGATTCAGAACATTCGCGCCGATTCCGGCCGAAAAACCGTAATTGGTGTCGCTGGTCTTTTTGTGGTAGCCCAGAATTTTCGTTTCGCTCTTCCACCGGTACACTCCCACGCCGAACTGGCCGAAAAAGCTGAGCAGCCCGAGCGGCAGCCCGAAACCGTAGCGAACGGAAGGCACGATTTCGAGATAGGAGGTGGACCCGTCGCCGAACTTGTGTCCGAACCGGTTGTAGGCCACCCGGCCCCCAAGTTTCAGCGGCAGAAGGGGAAGCCCGGCGAAAGCGTTCACAGCGCCGCCGACTCCGGCCTTGGTATTATCGGCATAATACCCCGAAGGAACCGGCACGCTCAAAGCGGCATCCATGCTCAGACCCGGCAGGGCGTACACCCCCGCGGCAAGCCCCAGGAACAGCACGCCCGTTGCCGCGATTATCATGCTCAGTTTCATAGGTTCTCCCCCCTTTTGATGCCATCCGAAATCCTCGCCGCAATACCCCGACCGGGCGCGGCTACACCTCCGATTCTTCCGTCCCCTATCAGGGACGGTTTCTCATGCAAGATAGGGACCGGACAGAGCGGCATCAAGCATTTTCCGGGGCGCAAGCCGCAAGCGCCTGAATCTTCCTTGACATGGATTCTCCAACACGCCTATACTACAAAATTGAACCGCAGAATACCGGGAGCTTATACGTCTCGCTGTCCCTGTAATCGCGAATATCAGACCGTTCCCCAATGAGGAGTCGCATACATACCCCTATGAACCGTCGTGAATTCATGAACTTCCCGGCTGCCGTCGGGGCGATATCCGCCGCAGCGGGCGCGTTTCCTTCCCCGGCTGCCGCGTCCCCGCGCCCCGTCCACGGGAGAACCCCGGCCGTTCCGGCCGATGGCCTTCTGGCGGGCATGTCCCTGCATGAGATCCGGGAACGCTTCCGGCATGACCTGTTCGACCGGTGGCTCCCCTTCTTCCTCCGGCATATGGTGGACCGGGTAAAGGGCGGATTCTTCCCGTATACGGAACTGGACGGCACTCCCCGCCCCCCCGAAGGGCGCACTCCCTGGTGGCTCGGGCGGGGCATCTGGACCACCGCCTGCCTTGCTTCCCGCCTGAATCGGCAGGAATGCCTCGATGCCGCGCAGAAAGCGGCGGATATACTCCTGCGCAACCTTCCCTCCGGAGAGAACCGCTGGCCTTCCGCCTTCGACCGCGAGGGCAATCCGGTGGCGGGCCCCGCGCAGGATATTTATCAGGACATGTTCGCGGCGGAGGGATTCGCGGCGCTGGCCGGGGCGACCGGCCGCGAAGAGTACCGGGACCTGGCGCGGACAACCGTGTTCCGCTGCCTCCGTCTCTATGATCGTCCGGACTATACCTATACGGTGTCATACGGCCCCGCGGGAGTAAGTCCCCTTCCGGGGGCGCGCATCCTCCCGCACTGGATGGTTTTCCTCAACACATCCTCACAGATGCTCCGGGACGATCCGGACCCGGATTTGGACGCCCTGGTTCGCCGTTGTACGGATGCGGTCATAGAGGGACATCTGCATCCGGAGTACCGCCTGCTCAACGAGGTGCGCGCCCGTGACTTTTCCATCCCCGAGGGGCCCCTCTCACGGTTCAGCTACACCGGGCATGCCTACGAAACGCTCTGGATGGTCATGAGCGAGGCCGAACGCCGGAAGGACGGGGCGTTATTCACCCGTGCGGCGGAACTGTTCGAGCGGCATGTCCAGGCTTCCTGGGACGATGTATACGGCGGGGTATTCGCCTCCTGTCTCGATGTGGACGCCAATATATGGGGAACCGCCAAGTCAGCCTGGTCGCAGGTGGAGGTCATGGTGGGATGCCTGCTGGTCCTGGAGCACCGTGGAACCCCCTGGGCAGGGGAGATGTTCGGGAAAATGTACCGCTACTTTCAGGACCGGTACTCCCTGGAGAGTCAGGGCTGCCCGGTCTGGAGCCTGGGCGGCGACCGGAACCTGAAAACTGTCCGGCCCGGCACCGGGGATATCTACCACATTCCCCGCTGGCTCATGCTGTGCCTTCTGTCGCTGGACCGCATCATCGCCCGCAACGGCATGACATCTGGCCTGTGAAACCCTGGCCGGTACCCCGGCACGGAGTGACGCATGCAGTTGCGGAGGGCGCCGTAAACCGTTCGCCGGGAATGGGCCGGCTTCTTTTTTTAGCCGGTGAACTGCAGGAGAAACAGTCAACCTCCGGGTGTCCGGTTTTACAGGCTTATGTATATCACACTCGGGCAGTCACCTTTCACAACACGAGGAAAGCATGAAACGGATCTTTTTCGCGGTATGGACGCTGGCGGCAGTCATGTGTGCCTGCCCGTCGGCGCCTTCCGCCCAGTCCGGCACGGCCGGGGATGGGAAACTTCGGATCATCGCCTTCGGGGCTCACCCGGACGACTGCGAGATCAAGGCGGGCGGAGTCGCCGCGAAATGGGCGGCACTGGGGCACCATGTCAAGTTCGTCTCCGTAACCAACGGCGACATTGGCCACTGGAAAACGGCGGGCGGCCCCCTCGCGGAACGGAGAAGACAGGAAGTCATGAACGCCGCGAAGATTCTCGGCATCGAAACCGAGGTGCTGGACAACCATGACGGCGAACTCATGCCCACGCTGGAAAACCGCAAGACCATCGTCCGCCTCATCCGGGAATGGAACGCTGACGTCGTCCTCTGCCCCCGTACCAACGACTACCACCCGGATCACCGCTACACGGCCATCCTTGTGCAGGATGCCGCCTTCATGGTGACCGTGCCCTTCTTCTGCCCCGATGTTCCGCACCTGACCCGGAACCCGGTGTTCCTCTACTTCTCCGACGGTTTTCAGAAGCCCAACCCGTTCGCTCCCGATGTCGTGGTTGCCATCGACGACGTAATCGAGCGCAAGATAAAGGCGCTGGTTGACATGGAGTCCCAGTTTGTCGAACGCGGAGTTTCGGGAAGCGAAGAGCACATGGCGAAAACGGAAGCCGAGCACCAGAAACAGCGCAAACAGGTCGGCGACGCCTTTACGCGCCGCTTCGCCGGCGAGGCGGACCGCTACCGGGACAAACTGGTCGAACTTTACGGTGCGGAAAAGGCTAAGCAGATCCGGTGCGCGGAAGCGTTCGAGATCTGCGAATACGGTCGCCGTCCCCGGATGGAGGAACTGAAGAAGCTGTTTCCGTTCTTCTGAGCAGGGGAGATACCTGTCTGAATGGGGATGCGGGGGATAGAAGCGGGATGAAATACGGATAAAAGAATCGCGCACCCGCCGGTTTTGCCTTTTCATCATCTTTTATCCCATACATCCCGGGGTCCCCAATTGAATCAGCATGATTCAATTGGGGTATTCCCTCGCATCCCCATTCAGACAATCTTTTCCCGGGGTATTCACGCGCTTCCCTATTCATTCCGGTTTCTGGTTCCTGTCCTTAGAAAACCTTATTCCGAAAGGGTTATTGATGAAGCGACGATCGTTTCTCGGTGCGACCGCCGGGGCCGGAGCGCTGGCCGCCATTTCCGGGTGCGACCGCGACGGCGTTGATGCGGAAGCGCCGGGAGGAATCGGCGATATCGGCGGACGGTCCCTCGACGACCTCCGGGCGCAGTTTCACGCCGAGCTGTACGACATCCACCTGCCCCTCATGGATGAGGTGGTCATCGACCGGGAGCACGGCGGGTTCATGTGCAACGCCCGTTGCGACGGCGTCCATGTGAACACCAACAAGCGCACTTGGTACGAGGGACGGGGCATCTGGGTCTATTCCTACCTCCACAATACATTGGACAAAGATACCAAGTATATGGAAATCGCCCGGAAATCAATGGAATTTATCCTCAAAAACGAACCCTCCGGGAACACTCTCTGGCACGCCTGGTTCACCCGCGAGGGCAACCCCATCGGCGAGCCGGATCCGGTGATCTACAGCGACCTTTTTGTGGCGGAGGGACTTCAGGAATATGCCAAAGCCACCGGCGAGGAACGGTGGTTCGACAAGGCCCGGACCATCCTCATGAAGATGATGCGCGTCTATGATATCCGCCCCGGGTTCGGGGCCATGCCCGCCATCGAGGGAGCCGAAGCCGTCCCCTCCACCCGCATACTCGGCCATTGGATGCTCCCCCTGCACCTGCTCAACCAGATGATCGAGAAAAAGTCCGACCCCGAACTGGAGGCCATGGCCGACCGGTGCACGGACATGATCATGAACTACCACTACAACCCGGAATACAACCTCTTCAACGAGTACCTGAACCATGATCTCACCCGAATCGACGGCGGCTACGGAAACATGGCGTTCGGCCACGGGCAGGAGGCCATGTGGATGGTCATGGAGCGGGCGCTGGCCAAAAAGGACGCCGCGCTCTTCAGTACCTGCGCAGAACGCCTGAAACGCCAGATCGAGGTTTTCTGGGACGACGTCTACGGCGGCGAGATGCTGGAACTGCTCGATGTGAACGCCAACCGCTGGAACACCCAGAAGTCCATGTGGCTGCACGACGAGATTCTCATCGGGACCATGATGGTTATCGAACACACCGGAGCGGAATGGGCGAAGCACTGGTTTACCGAGAACCTGAATTACATCCGGAACAAGCTCGACCTCCGTAACCACGGCTACCGGGGCTGGGTGCTCTTCGCCGACCGCAAGGCGACCTTCAACCCCGCCTACGACCGTACCGGAAACTTCCATCATCCGCGCCATCTCATCATGAACATGCTGGCCATCGACCGCATCAAACAGCGCGGCGGTAAAACATCGGGTCTGATGGGGGGATGAAAACAGGAGCCGGGAGCCGGAATGGAAGGATCTGTCTGATGAGGATGTGCGGGAACACCGCGAACTACCTGTCTGAATTGGGATGCGGGGGATCACCCCAGCCGAATCGTACCGATTCGCCCGGGGACCCCGGGATGCATGGGATAAAAGATGATGAAAAGGCAAAACCGGCGGGTGCGCCTCTTTCATCATTCTTTTATCCTGCCTTTATCCCTCGCATCCCAATTCAGACGGTCTTCGCTTCCGCGCCGTCTCTTTCCTTTGCGAACTTTGCGTGAGCGGTTTTTTTCCTGCTCCCGACTCCCGCATTCCCGATCACTCTCAACCGGAGAGGAATTCATGTACGATACCCTCGGCATCACGGAAACACCCTTCGGTCTGGAATACCGTCCGGACGACCCGGTCACCGCTCTCGCGGGGAAATCCCTGCCGGAAATCCGGGAGGAAATCCGCGCCGACCTGTACGACACCTACCTGCCCTTCCTTGAAACGCATGTTCTCGACCGCGAGTACGGCGGCTTCATGTGCCACGTCACCCCCGCCGGGGTCCGGGTCAACACCGAGAAGCGCGCCTGGTACGAGGGACGGGGAATCTGGGTCTATTCCTGGCTGCACAACACCATGGGCGGAGACCCGCGCCACCTGGAGACCGCGGTGAAATCCGCCGAATTCACCCTTCGGCTCAAGCCCGGGGACGACACGTTCTTCCCCGCCTCGTTCACCCGGGAGGGCGCGCCCCTCTCCGGGGGGGAAATCTACGGCGACCTGTTCATCGCCCTCGGCCTCCAGGAGCTGGCCAAGGCCCCGGGCATGGAACGCTACCGGGCGGAGGCGAAGGATATCCTCCTCAAATGCCTCCGCATCTATGACCGTCCGGACTATCCCGGCAAGCCCTTCCGGCCGGAGATGCCCCCCATCGTGGCCCCGCGCATGCTCGGCCACTGGATGATCATGCTCCGGGTCGCCACCCGCATGCTGGAATCCGGGCCGGATTCCGAAATCGGGGAACTCGCCGACCGCTGTCTCGACGCTGTCATGGAACGGCACTTCAACCCCCGCTACGGGCTGATGAACGAAGTGCTCAACCACGATTTCAGCCGCCCGGACAACGAGTACGAGCGATGGTCCTATCTCGGCCACGCCCTGGAGGTACTTTGGTTTGTCATGGACGAGGCGTTGCGGCGGGAGGACCGGGCGCTCTTCGACACCGCCGCCGGACGCTTCGCCCGTCACCTGGAAACGGCCTGGGATCCGGTCTACGGCGGCGTCTTCCGCTCGCTGAACGATGTGGACGCTTTCACCTGGATGCACGACAAGATATACCTCTTCCACCCCGAGGCGCTCATCGGGCTCATGATGCTCGTGGAGCATACCGGCTCCCGCTGGTCGCGGGACTGGTTCGGGCGGGTGTACCGGTATACGAAGCGCGCCTTCGATGTCCGCGCCCACGGCTGGAATCCCTGGTTCACCGTTCCGGACCGTGTGGACACCTCGCAAATCAAGGACGAGCGTGTCGACAACTATCATTATCCCCAGCACCTCATGCTCCTGCTCCAGGCGCTGGATCGTATCACGGCAGGCGGGAGTGACACGGCGCAGCCACCCGGAGAGTAGCACACCCATCATACGCAGGTGCGATCATGAACCCGGAGCCGCGAAGGGGCTTTCGGGCCGCCCGCGACGAACCCCTTTCGACCGGGGCCGGAATACCGTATCTTACCCCGATTCACCATGACACACCGATTTCTTTACCGAGGGAAGGATTCATGAAGCGAAGAGCGTTTTTCGGAACATCGGCGGGTGCCGCGGCGCTCGCGGGATTGGGCGGCGGGACCGCGTCGGCGGCCGGAAACAGCGTCGCGGGCGGAACGGAACTGGCCGGGTGCTCCCTCCAGAAACTGCGGGAGGAGCACCGTTACTGGCTATTCGACGATTTCCTGCCTTTTCTGGAAAAGCATGTCGTCGATCACGAATACGGCGGGTTCATGTGCACCGCCGACCGGGACGGCACAAGGATTTCCGAGGAGAAGCGGGGATGGTACGAAGGCCGCGGCATCTGGGTCTATTCGTTCCTGTACAACCACCTGGCCCGCGAACAGAAGAATCTCGACATCGCGGAAAAGTCGGTGAAGTTCATCATGAAACACCGGCCCTCCGGTGACAATCTCTGGCCGGAAACGTACAACCGCGACGGTTCCAAGGCTGGCCAGCCGGACGAGCGGCTGTACGGCGAGCTATTCATCGCCCTCGGCCTCCAGGAGTTCTCGAAGGCCACCGGGGACGATGCCTGGTGGCGGCTCGCCAAAGATACCCTTCTGAAGGATGTCCGGTTCTATGACCGTCCCGACTACCTCAAGGACGGCCAGCGGGTGCAGGGTGTCTGGATGTGTCTGATCAATACCATCACCGCCATGCTGGAACACCGCCGCGACGCTGAACTCGAAGCGGTCATGGACCGGTCCCTGGACGCCGTGCTCAAATACCATTACAACCCGGACTGCGGGCTGAACAACGAGGTCATCAACCACGACCTCTCCCGCCGCGCGGAAACCGCCCAGGCCGCCTATCCCGGGCATTCCATCGAGACGTTCTGGATGATCATGTACGAAGCCGTACGCCGAAAGGACAAAACGCTCTTTCAGACCGCCTACGAACGGTTCCGCCGTCACGTGGAAATCGCCTGGGACGATGTATACGGAGGCGTGTTCGCCGGGCTCGACCACATCGACGAAAACCGATGGATGCTCAACAAGGTGCTCTGGGCGCAGGAAGAGGTGCTCATCGGGGCGTTGTTCGCATGGGAACACACCGGCGACGAGTGGGCGAGAGAATGGTACGGGCGGATGTACGACTACGTGCTGGACAAATTCCCTCTCAA
Source organism: Candidatus Latescibacterota bacterium (assembly GCA_041690195.1). Lineage (GTDB taxonomy): Bacteria > Latescibacterota > Latescibacteria > Latescibacterales > Latescibacteraceae > JAWLHT01. Next base: position 7,394 of record JAWLHT010000024.1, on the reverse strand, counting down.
GCAGTACGGCTTCCCCATCTGGAATCTCGCAGCGGACCGCAAGGTGACTTTCGTGCGCCACTACAACCGGGTCGGTAATTTCCACCATCCGCGTCATCTCATGTTCAACATGCTCACTCTGGACCGGATCATCAAACGCAACGGCAGGGCTTCGGGCATATTCGGCTGAGACGAAGCCAGGGTGGAATCACCAATAAAAGGAGCCCGCCGGCGTGTGTTCCCGGCTTGCTCCGAAACCATTTTCAGCGTATCATGTCAGCATAATGCATGACACGGGAGTTGCGCATCGGTTTACGGCGCAAGCGGAACCAGGACCCGCGCTCGCGGGTATTCGGCATCACAGGAAGGAGAACGGCATGGAGCGGCGAAAATTCATGGGCATCGCCGCCGGAGCGGGCGCCGCTGCGGCGCTCACCCGGTGCGACAGGGCGGAAACGGCGGCAACGGTCACCGCCTCCGGGGGAACGCTGGCGGGCAAGACGCTTGAGGAGCTCCGGGAAGAGCACCGGTATTGGCTCCTTGAAGATTTTCTGCCCTTCATGGACAAATATGTGATCGACCATGAACTCGGCGGGTTCATGTGCACGGTGGACCGCGACGGCACCCGGATCAACACGTCCAAGCGGGCGTGGTACGAGGGACGGGGGATCTGGGTCTATTCATACCTCTACAACAAGCTGGACCAAAATCCCGAATACCTCGAAATCGCCCGCAAATCCGCGGACTTCATTTCCCGTCACAATCCCGCCAGTCCGGAAATCATGCCCGCCGGCTATACGAAAGAGGGGGCGCCGACAGGAAACGGCCCCGACCCCATCTTCTACGGAGACGTGTTCGTGGCCAACGGCTTCCAGGAACTGGCCAAGGCGACGGATAACGGGCAGTACCGGGATACCGCCAGAAAGATACTTTTCAAGTGCCTCGACATCTATGACAACCGTCCCGGATACGGCAACCTGAAGGCGGGCGCCGCCAATCCGGCGCTCGCCCTGGGGGATGTGGAGCGGCCCCGCATGATGGGACACTGGATGGTGCTCCTCAATCTCACCCAGCAGATGCTGGAAACGGGACCGGACCCCGAGGTGGAGAAAGTCGCCGACCGGTGCGTGGACGCGGTCATGAACTATCATTACAACCCGGACTGGGGACTCCTCCACGAATACATGCACCACGACCTTTCGCGCATCGAAAACGATTACGGGCAGATCTGCGTCGGGCACGGTCCGGAGACGCTCTGGATGGTGCTCTATGAAGCTGTGCGGCGGAAAGACCGGGCGCTCTTCGACCGAGCAGCGTCATACCTCAAGCGTTCGGCGGAAGTTTTCTGGGACGACGTCTACGGCGGCATGTTCCACGGTCTCGACCATGTGGAAAAGAACATCTGGAGCGTTTCCCAGAAGTCTCTCTGGCTCCAGCAGGAATTCCTGATCGGTTTTCTCTGTGTCATCGAGCACACCGGCGCGGAGTGGGCGAAAGAGTGGTACGGCCGCCTGCACGAGTTTGTCATGCGGAAATTTCCGCTTCGCCAATACGGATATCCCCTCTGGATCGCCTACGCAGACCGGAAAATCACCTTCACACCACATTACAACCGGTGCGAGAACTTCCATCACCCCCGCTATCTCATGCAGAACCTTCTGGCGCTGGACCGCATGATCGAGCGCAAGGGAAGGGTCTCCGGCATTTTCGGGTGATCCCTGATCCGGTTTGGTGCTATCGTCGCTGCCATGACAGTTGATGACATGCCGTTGACCGGACAGAGACGCTCACCCCCAGTACCCGCCTCCATTATCCCCGCTCCCGGGACCTTATCATTCCCGGGAGCGGGAGATCAAGAGGGTGAGTGACTCTATTCCCCCCGCCCCACATCCATGCCCATGATGCTGTTTCCCTTGCCTTCCCGATGAAGCCGTGTTATATTCTTCCAAAACCGTGTCACCAGAAAGCGAGCACCAATATGTCGGATCAGGAACTTGTCCGTTTCGGGGTTTCCATCGGCGCGGGACTTTTGCAGAAGTTCGATTCCCTCATCGAGCGGAAAAGCTATACCAACCGCTCCGAGGCCATCCGCGACCTCATCCGCGACCGTCTGGCCGAAGCCGAACTGCACGAGCGCATGGACGCCTGCAAGGCGGTGGGAACCATCACGATCATCTATGACCACCACACCCGTGAGCTCGGTGACCGTCTCACAGACATCGCCCACGACCACCATGAGGTCATCCTTTCCAGCATGCATGTGCACCTGACGCACGATTCCTGTCTGGAAGTTATTCTGGTCAAGGGCTGTGGCAAGGAGATACGATCTCTCTCCGACCGTCTGGTGAGCATGAAGGGGGTCAAGCACGGCAAGCTGGTGCTCACCCGCCTGGTGGAAGACCACCTGTAAGGAATGCTTGACAGACTACTGTAACTTGCATATCTTTTTCTGATGGGTCCTCTGTAAGGCTGCTCAGTTCTGAATTTCCGGGTACGCCCGGTCTTGGTACGGTGGTGTAACTGCTCTGGGGCAAACAAAACGTCATGAAACGGATAGTGCCGATACTGTGTATCCTGGTCGCCTTGACGGCAGTGGCTGTCGTCAACTATGACTATGTGTACGGCCACCTTTCCGACAGCCCTTACACCACTCATTTCTGTCCCCTCTGCTCGGCGTTCCATGCCGCCGACCTTTCACAGCAGCCGTTGCAGGTCCTCTTTGCCGACATTTTCCGGTGTATCCGGCGATTCACGCCTGTAGACCCGCTTTTATCCATCTCCGAGTCCGTTCTCACGTCGTATACTCTCCGCGCGCCTCCCTTGACTGCCGCTTGAGCATTTCCTCAGCCGTTTCGCCGTACCCATTTTATACTCCAACCGAAGCCGGGTTCATGAAGCTACTTGGGTTCCTGCGGTTTTGTACGCAAAACCGTACCCATACGGGACGGTCCCGCATGCACGGAGACTGTGCAGAACCTGCCGTCTCCTGAACGGCTTTATCGTTCGAGTCTTGTATCAACTGGGCAGGAGACCCGTTCCGGACGGCTCGGACTGTTCGCGTTCCGGCAATTCATCCTTGCTCACCTAGTCTGAATAATGTATCAGAGGAGATACCATGCTGCGAGTACTGTTCACCGGAATGGCCCTGATCGCCTTGACCATTCCGGGCAACACTGCATACGGTCAGGAATCCGCCGGAACTGATGTCAGCCGTCAGGAAAAGATCCAGGAACTGGAGAGGAGAATTGAAGCACTGGAGCGGGAGCTTGACAATCCCGACTCCCGAGGCCGGCGCCGTCATCGCGGAGGCCGGGATTCGGACGATGAGCTGCAGCAGCTTTTGCAGGAGGCCCAGACGCTTGACCGGACCGAACCGGAGCAGGAGAACGCCACGCCCCAGGTGTTCCGTGGCAGCGAGCGGCAACAGTCCCAGCTCAATCCCGAAATCAGCATGACGGGCGATTTTTTCGGCGGCTATACCACCAGTGACGATTCCCGCATCACCGACCCCGGTGATTTCACCGACGGGCGGAATCATTTCGCATTCCGGGAGGCGGAAATCAATGTCGTGGCCCCGCTGGACCCGTTCACCCGGGGGAAATTTTTCCTGGGCATTCCCGGCTCCGGAGACGTCTCCCTCTCCGAAATGGTGAGCGAAGCCTACATGGAATGGCTCAATCTGCCCGGCCGGCTCAACATGAAAGTCGGCATGTTCCACAACCAGTTCGGTATCCTGAACCGGTGGCATGACCACGGACTGCCCCAGGTGGACCGCCCCGCGGCGCTCAACAACCTGTTCATCGGAGAGAGTCTCACCGGTCTCGGGATCAGCGGCAATTTCCTGCTGGGCGATCTCTGGTCCGATGCCAACGAGCTGACCGTGGAGGTAATCACCGGCGGCGACGGCCACAGTTTCGACAGCGGGTACGACACCGTAGTCGGAGTGGCGCACCTCAAAAACTACTGGGACCTGACCCGGAACACCTATCTGGAACTCGGCTTTTCGGGAGCGCATGGACACAACGATCCGAACAAAAAATACTTCACCACCCTGGGCGGCGCAGATTTCACCCTCAAGTGGGTTCCCTCCGGACGGTCCCATTACCGGACCATCGAGTTCCGGAGCGAGTTTTTCGCGAGCCACCGCGAAGGACCTTCGAAAGACCTCGACCGGTACGGGTTCTACAGCTTTCTCCGGAGCAAGCACGGCCCCCGTCACTGGTACGGCCTCCGGTACAGCTACTCGGAACTGCCGATTCCGGTATCCGGGCCGACCGCACGGGATTACGAGTGGGACATCACCCCGACCATTGATTTCTGGCAGAGCGAGTTTGTCATGATGCGGCTCCAGTACAGCTACACAGAGCGAAGCTATGCCGATAAAGACCACTCCGTGCTCCTTCAGGCGGTATGGTCCATGGGTCCCCACAAGCACGAGGCGTACTGACCGGGACAACGCCGCCTTCGCCGGTCGCATCCGGCCAGGCGGGAGGAAGGAATGTTTTCCGGGAACTCCGGAACAGCGGCCTGTTCCCGCTGCATTCACAGGTTCAATAGTCTTGCAGAATATAACGCACAGGAGTTCTTCATGAAAAAGCTGCTCTGCACCCTCCATCTTTTCCTGCTCGGGTTCATCATGGCCGGTGGCGCGACCGAGGCATCCGGACGGATAAATGTCGTGACCACCTTTTCCGATTTCGCCGCGATCGCCAAGGAAATCGGCGGGGACAAGGTGAACGTGGATTATCTCTCCCAGGGAGATCAGGACCCTCACTTTGTGGCGCCCAAACCCAGCCTGGCGCTCAAGCTGAACAAGGCGGACATGTTTGTGCTCTCCGGGATGGATCTGGAAGTATGGGCCTCCACTCTCCTGGACAAAGCCCGGAACGACAAAATCATGGACGGCGCTCCGGGATATATCACCGCCCGCACCGGAATCGAAATTCTTGAAATCCCCCAGACGATCAGCCGTACGGAAGGTGATGTCCATGTCTCAGGGAATCCCCATTTCCATACCAGCCCGGCCAACTGGCGGATTATTTCCCGGAATATCCTCACCGGGCTGAAGCGGGTGGATCCCGCCAATGCGGCCTATTACGAAGAGCGCCAGAAAGCGTTCGTGGACAAGGTTGACCGGCGGCTTTTCGGTGACGAGCTGGTGAACCTGATCGGGGGCGATCAGTTGAGCCGTCTTCTCGCTTCCGGGACGCTCTTCACCTTCCTGGAAAAAGAGTATCAGGGACAAAAGCTCACCACCAAGCTGGGCGGCTGGATGAAGGAAGCGTTGCCTTTCCGGGGGGCCAAAGTGATGGCCTATCACAAGAACTGGTCGTATTTCGCCCGCGACTTCGGGCTGAGCATCGCCGGATTCATCGAGCCGAAGCCGGGAATTCCGCCCACACCGCAACATGTCCAGACCTGTATCAACCTGATCAAGGACCAGGATATCAAGGTCATGCTGGTGGCCAGCTATTTCGAAAAGCGGAAGCCCAGCACCATCGCGCAGCGCACCGGCATCCAGGCGCTCTTTCTCCCTCTTTCGGTGAACGCGATACCGGAAGTCTCCGATAACTTTGCACTGGTGGACTTCTGGATCAGGAGCATCAACAGCGCGGTCAAGGGCGTTTCGACCGTCGGCTCGAAATAACCCGGCTCTTCTCAGGGGAGACAGCATGCAGGATTTCTTGTCCTTTTTCGTAATTCAGGCCGTACTGATCGCGGTCGTCCTCTCGGTTCACACCTACCTGGGACTGCATATCATACGCCGCAATCTCATTTTTTCGGATCTGGCGCTCGACCAGCTTGCCGCGCTCGGAGTCATTATCGGCATCGGAATCGGCATGGAAGGCGGCACAACCGGCTCCTATCTCGTGTCATTCGCGGCGGTGCTGGTCGGAGCGGTGCTCCTGGCGGTTGTCAAGCCCAGCAGCAAGGGAACACCCCGCGAGGCGGTCATCGGCATCATCTACTGTTTGGCGCTGGTGGCGTCGTTTCTCGTGGCGGAACGCATATCCGGCGGCCTCGCCTATGTCACCCAAACCCTGGCCGGAACCATGCTCTGGGTTAACTGGAATCTCGTATGGGTGACCGTGGTGTCGTACATCCTCATATCCGTGTTCCACTATGTATTCCGGGATACCATCACCGGCATCACCGACGGCCGCACCACGAAAAACGTCGTTTTCTGGGATCTGCTCTTCTTTCTCACGCAGGGGATAATCACCGTCCTGATCGTTCCCATTGCGGGCGTGCTGCTGGCCTACGCGTTTCTCATGATCCCCGCCGCCATCGCGGTCCTGTTCACCCGCGGCTGGGGCAGCGGCCTCATCATCGGCTGGAGCGCGGGTTTTTTCGCCTGCCTCATCGGGCTGCTGCTCTCGTATTTCCTCCATCTCCCGTATGGCCCCAGCCTGGTGCTTTCCCTGGGAACGTTTTTTGTCGGAGCGCTGGTGCTGCGCCTTGTTCTGAGAGAACAGTCCGCCTGAAAGGATACCCTGTATGTTCGATGCCGTACATTTTCTTATTGTCCCGTTCGTCGCCTCCCTCATGACACTCGGCATACTCACCTATCTGGGAATGCATGTGCTGGAGCGGGAAATCATCTTTATCGATATCTCCCTTGCCCAGATCGCGGCCACGGGGGCGACCGCGGCGTTCATTCTTTTCCCCGGCGGGTATGCGCACGGCCATGACCACAGCACGATGATTCCGCGGATTTTTTCAATCGGATTCACTGTCGCCGCAGCGGCGTTCTTCTCCTTCACCGCAAAAAAAATCACCCGAATCTCGCAGGAAACCATCATCGGCGTGTCCTACGCCATTGCCGCGGCAGCCACCCTTTTCCTGCTCGCAACGGCGGCCGGAAGCGATGTGCACATGGAGGAAATGCTCACGGGCAGCATTCTCTGGGCGCAATGGTCGAACCTGCTTCCCCTGGCGGTGGTATACACGCTGGTGGGAGGAATTCACGCCGTCTTCCGGAAACAGTTCATCAACCTGACCCGGAACTATCACGACAAGGAGCGGCAGGGTTCCGCCGCGCTGTGGTGGGATTTCATGTTCTATGCGCTCATGGGCGTTGTTATCACGTTCACCGTGGAGTTTATCGGTGTTCTGCTGACGTTCGCGTTTCTGATCATTCCGGCGACGTTTTCCGCCCTGTTTTTCCGGAACTGGGCGTTCCGGCTGATCGCCGCCTGGGCGATGGGCATGATCGTGGTCACTGCGGGATTGTACATGTCGTACTCATGGGACATCACCTGCGGTCCAGGTCTCGTGGCCCTGATGGGCATTGTTCTGGCCCTGGCGGCGGGGCTGAAATCACTGACGGGAGGACTCCGGCTCTCCCGGGGAGAAGCCGGAGAGGTCCGGGCGTAGTTCTCTTTCAACTGGAACGGACTGGGTCAATCCCGCTC
>JAWLHT010000023.1:6539-28335 GCA_041690195.1 Candidatus Latescibacterota bacterium | reverse complement strand
TACCTGCTTATCTTTACGACAATGGGAATGAGGGGTGAGTTAGACTTTCACTACACCCGCTCACCACTCACCGCTTATGTTTACGACTATGCCCCGAACGGCGCCCCGGCCCCTCAGGCCCGGAGTTCGTCCCTTCCGAAATACTCTCCCGAAAGTATCACCCGGTCCACGACATCGGCCAGCCCGGACTCGTTGTTCGTCCGCACCACGACCCGGGCCAGGCGCTTGATCTCGTCCGGAGCGTTTCCCATGGCCACGCCCACATCGGCCCCCGCGATCATGTCCGCGTCGTTGTAATTGTCGCCAACCGCCACGATCCTCCCCACCGGAATATCGAGCATTCCCGCCATGCGGCGGATAGCCGCGCTCTTGGACATACCCTCGCCAACTACCTGGAGGAACCAGTATTCCTGGTCCTTTCCCCCGAAATGAGGACTCTCGAAGGGGAGCGCGACCAAAACGGCCCGGAGCGCGCCGAGCGCCTTGCGTATGCGGAAGATGACCTCCCGGTGGGCAATGGCGCCGATCTGCTGGACATTGGCGGCGTGTTCCAGGACATCGGGCACGCGGAAGGCCCGCTTGTCCTGGTTCACATACCAGGAGAAATAGTCGCAGGCCCCGTCCAGGGAATCGTAGTAAATCCGCTGGTCATAAATATCGGCGGTATAGAGGGTGGGAATGGCCCCGCAGCCGCGGATTATCTTCACCGCGTCCCCCACCACTCCCGACGATACCCGTTCTAGGTGCAGGATGCCCGAATCCCGCATGTCCACGATGCAGGAACCGTTGGCCAGAAGCGCGTACCGCACGAAAGGCAGACTTTCCACCACCCGCCGGGCGGCGTGGAAAGTCCGCCCGGTGGCTATCACCGTTTCCCACCCCGCCGCGTGCACCCGTTCCAGCGCAGCAAGCACCGTCGGAGTGATCTCTCCGTTATCGGTGATGAGCGTGCCGTCCACATCCACCGCCAGAAGCCCGCGCGGCCGGCTGTTGTTCCGTTCCATGTCTATCACGTGTTCTCCCTGGGTTCGCTTTCCTGCCCACGAATCTGTCGCTTGCGTTCGGCCCACCATTCGAGCCGTTCCGCCACGGTCTTCTCATACCCGAACGGACCGGGACGATAATAGGTTTTCCCCGCGAGCGCGTCGGGAAGATGCTCCTGACCCGAGTACCCGCCCTCGTAATCGTGGTCGTACCGGTATCCTTTCCCGTAGCCGAGGTCCTTCATCAGACCGGTGGGAGCGTTGCGGATGTGCATGGGCACGGGCAGTTCACCTTTGGTGCGGGCATCCCTCCGCGCTTCCTTGTAGGCCATGTACACCGAATTCGACTTGGGCGCGGTGGCACAGTAGACGATGGCCTGGGCGATGGCCAGCTCTCCCTCCGGCGAGCCGAGGAACCGGTAGGTATCCGTGGCGGCAACGGTGACTTCCAGTGCCCGGGGATCAGCCATTCCGATGTCCTCCGCCGCGAAGCGCACCACCCGCCGGGCGATGTAGAGGGGGTCCTCGCCACCTTCTATCATGCGTGCGAACCAGTACAGCGCTGCGTCCGGATCCGATCCCCGCATGCTCTTGTGAATGGCGGAGATAATGTTGTAGTGCTCCTCTCCGGCGCGGTCGTATCGAAGCATCCGCCGTTGAGAAGCTTTTTCCACATCCGCGACAGTGATCACGCGTCCGTCTTCCGTCTTCCCGGCCAGGGCGGCGGCCTGCTCCAGGGTGTTCAGCGCCCGGCGTGCGTCCCCCCCGGCGAAAGTCGCCAGCGCGGCGACAGCATCGTCATCGATACGGGCGACCTCGTTCCCGAGCCCCCGTTCCCGGTCCTGTGCGGCGCGGGTGATGATGGCCCGGATATGCTCGTCGGTAAGCGAGTTGAGCACCAGAACCCGGGAGCGCGAGAGCAGCGGCGAAATCACCTCGAAAGAGGGATTTTCCGTGGTTGCCCCGATGAGAACAATGGAGCCGTCCTCGATATAGGGTAGAAAGGCGTCCTGCTGTGCCTTGTTGAACCGGTGGATCTCGTCCACGAAGAGAATGGTCCTCTTCGGAGAGAGTTTTGCCACGGCCATGACCTCGCGGATGTCCTTTACCCCGCTCATAACCGCCGAAAATGAGATGAATTCGGCGTTCGTGTACCGGCTGATGAGCCGCGCCAGGGTGGTCTTCCCCGTACCCGGGGGTCCCCAGAGAATGATGGAGGATATCTCGTCCCGCTGGAGCGCCAAACGCAGGAACTCGCCTTCGCCCACCAGATGCTCCTGCCCCACGAACTCCTCGAGGGTCTCGGGACGAATCCGTTCCGCAAGCGGCTGCTTCTTCAGGCTGCCCTTTCCTTTGGGGGACGGCAACGGCTCTCCGAAGAGGTCAAGTGTATCGGCCATGAGGAGAAATCCTTGCAAGTCAGAAGTCAAAACACGGCAAATAGAAGGATAATGGCGCTTTCCGGGATGAGCCTGAGAAACCAAACCGATGCATTTCCCCTCCTACCCCTGCCTTCTTATCCCTTTCGGACGCGATCCAGCATGTCGCGGGCGTGTGCCAGCGCGGTATCGGTGAGTTCGGCCCCGGAGAGCATGGCCGCCAGTTCTTCCCGGCGCATGTTGTCGTCGAGCATAGTCAGTCTCGTCCGAGTCCGGTTTCCCTCCACCTGCTTCCGTGCGGAGAAGTGACGGTCTCCCATGGCGGCGATTTGGGGCAGGTGGGTGATGGCAAGCGTTTGTCTTGACTCGGAAAGCCTCCGGAGCTTGGCCCCCACCGCCTCCGCCACCCGCCCCGAGACCCCTGTGTCGATCTCGTCGAACACCATGGTGGGTACCGAGTCCACTTCGCTCAGGGCCAGTTTGAGGGAAAGCATGATCCGCGACACCTCGCCCCCTGAAGCCACCTTTACCAGCGAGCGGGGAGCTTCGCCGGGATTCGCCGCTATAAGAAACTCAACCCGGTCCAGCCCGTTCCGGCTGACACTGACAACGTTCCCGTCCACTTCAATCTCGGTTCCCGACTCGCAGGGTGCAACCTCCACCACCAGGCGGGCTCCGGTCATGCCCAACTCCTTCAGATGGGACTCCACTTCTTTCGCCAGCAGCGGCGCAGCTTCCGTCCGTTTCCGGGACAGCATCCGGGCCTGGCCCGCGAGCTTCTTCCGCAGGACGGCAACCCGGGCGTTCCGTTCGGCCAGTTCCGCCTCAAGCTGCTCCGTTCCCTCGGCTTCTCCGGAGATCCTGCGGTAGTATTCTCGCACATCTTCGAGTGTCGGACCGTACTTCTTTTTCAAACGCTCCAAAAGGCCGAGCCGGGATTCCATACTCGCCTGAGTCGCCGGATCGTCATCAATTCCTTCTCCGTAATTACGGAATTCCCGGGCCAAATCACTAATTTTGTCAGCGATTCCTTCCAACTCGACAAGCAGGGGTTCCAGACGGTCATCATAACGCGCCAGGTCACCCGTTTTCGCTGTCAGCTCTCCAATCCGCTCCCCGACGGAACCCTCGTCTTCAGAAAGCTCGGTGAACGCCTGAAGCCCGAGCAACTTCAGATCGGCTGCGCGGGACAGCCGCAGGATTCCGCCTTCCAGTTCGGCGTCTTCGCCGGGCCGGGGATCAATGGACCGGATCTCCTCGATCTGGAACCGGTACAGATCACGGTCTCGATTGCCGTCCTCGATGCGTTTGCGGATGTCCTCGATCTCCTCCAGCGCCCCGGTGTATTCGCCGTACAACCCTGCCACCTCGCGAGCCATGGAAAGAAGCTGCGCAAAACCGTCCAGGAACCGGATGTGTTCCGGTACGGCGAGCAGAGACTGGTGGTCGTGCTGACCGTGCAGATCCACCAGACGGTCGCCGAGGGATTTGAGAACCCTGAGCGTCACCGGTCGATCATTGATCCAGCACCGTCCGGCGCCGTCGGAGCGGATTTCCCGTCGCAGGATAAACAGCCCGTCCTCAGCCTCGAACGGAAAATCATCGGCGCCGGGAGACGTGTCGAAGGCGAATACTCCCGTCACGGAAAGCGTATCCTCCCCGGAGCGGATCATCTCCGCGGAAGACCGGGCCCCCAGAACCAGTTCGAGCGCATCGACGATTATGGATTTTCCGGCTCCGGTCTCGCCGGTGATTACCGTCAGCCCAGGAGGAAACTCCACAGTAAGTTCATCGATGATTGCGAAATTCCGAATGGACAGAGATTCAAGCATTTTTCAATTTGAGGCTGACGCCCCACCGCAGACGGGTGTGCAGAATATCAAAATACGTTTTATCGCGGAAACGGGCCACGCGCACCGGTCGTTTCGCCGTCCGGATGGTCACCTCGTTTCCCGCGGGAACACTTACAAAGCTCTGACCGTCCACCGCCATCCTGGCCAGTCCCTCGGAAACTCCGATCCGGAGTTCCTTCGAGCCATCGATGATCATAGGACGAATGGTAAGGGAATGAGGGCAGATGGGGACAAGGATAGCCACCCGGCATTCGGGCATGACCAGCGGCCCCCCGGCGGACATGGCATGCGCCGTCGAGCCGGTGGGAGTGGATATGATGAGACCGTCGGCGGTAAACTCTCCGGCGTATTCTCGATCCACAGTCACCGTGAAATTGAGGATGCGCGTATCCCGGCCCCGGTCAATGACCACGTCATTCAGGGCGAAGTACCGCTGTCCAAAGCATTCCGCCGTGAAAGCCATGCGCTCCATGACCTCATACTCACCCTTCCGCAGCCGTTCCGGTATCTGATGAATCTCTTCCGGGGAGATCTCCGCAAGAAATCCCACCTTACCCAGATTCACTCCGAGAATGGGAACGTCGAGTCCTTCCGATACCCGGGCGGTGTACAGGATGGTGCCATCGCCACCGAAGGAAATGATCATATCCTTCCTGTCGAAGAGTTCCGGAACCGGGGCATAGGAGTAATTCCGGTCCAGCACCGGTTCGAGTTCACGGTCCAGGACTGATTCGATTCCTTCGCCCCGCAGCATTTCCACAAAAAGGGGAAGGAGATTCCGGATACCCTCTTTGTGAATATTGGCCACAACCGCCACCTGCATCCGTCGCCCATCCTTCCCGTAAAAGCCGGATTTCCGCCGGTTCAAACCGAAATCAGCGAACGCGATACGGAGATTCACATTGTGTGTACTTCACCGTTACCAACCAAAGCCCGGACCCGCTCGGCGATGGACGCGGCATCGAGACCGTACATTTCCAGAAGTCGGCCCCGAAGCGCCTGCCCGGCGAATTCGTCCGGCACCCCGATTCTCACCATCCGGGGAACTTCTCCGCGGGAAGCGATGAAATACTCGGCGACCGCCGAGCCGAAACCGCCCGCAAGCACGTTTTCCTCCAGGGTAACCACCGGCATGCCACTCTCCCCCACCCGGTCCAGCAGGGCGGTGTCCAGTGGACGAACAAAGCGCATGTTGGCCACGGTCACCCGGATGCCTTCCGCCTCCAGGAGTTCTGCCGCCCCCAGCGCGGCGGGAACCATCTCGCCCACCGCCAAAAGAGCGGCGTCGCCGCCCTCGCGGAGGATTTCCGCCCGGCCGTACTCGATGGGACGGAAGCCGGGCAACAGTTCCGCGGCGGTCCCCGATCCCCGAGGATACCGGATGGACACAGGCCCCGGGTTGTGGGAAGCGGCGAACGCGAGCATGTCCCGCAACTCGTTCTCATCCTTCGGCGCCATTACTGTCATATTGGGGATCTGACGCATGAAGGAGAGGTCGAAAACACCGTGATGGGTCGGCCCGTCCTCGCCCACCAGACCGGCGCGATCCAGGCAAAACACCACCGGGAGTTCCTGCAGCGCCGCGTCGTGGATGATATTGTCATAGGCCCGCTGCATGAACGATGAATACAACGCCACGAATGGTTTCATTCCCGCCCGGGCCAGACCGGCGGCGAAAGTCGCGGCATGTCCCTCCGCAATACCCACGTCAAAGAACCGTTGCGGAAACTCCCTGGCAAAAGGAAGAAGCCCCGTGGAATCGGTCATGGCCGCAGTCACGGCGCATATTGCGGGATTGGTTCGGGCCAGTTCGAGCACGGCCTCGCCGAACACCGCGGAATAGCTCCGACGCTCGTCCTTCTGCTTGGCACGGCCGGTTTCCCTTTCGAAGGCGTTCACCCCGTGAAACCGCGTGGCATCCTGCTCCGCAAAACAGTACCCCTTGCCCTTGGTGGTATAGACGTGCAAAAGCAGCGGTCCCTGGAGGGGCTTGATATGCTCGAGCACCTGGAGGAGACGGGAAATGTTATGGCCGTCCACCGGTCCAAAATACCGGAATCCCAGGTTTTCGAACCACCCGCCGGGTATCACCAGATGTTTCAGGCTCCGTTCGACCCGACGCAGGATGGTGCGCACCGGACTGCCGATGGCGGGAATATACCCGGTCAGACTCCAAATGTCCTTCTTGAGCTTGTTATAACTCTCCGCAGAGATGACATCGGTCATGTACTTTGACAACGCTCCAACATTCGGAGATATGGACATCTTGTTGTCGTTGAGAATCACCAGGATGTCGCGTCCGGAAGCTCCGGCGTTGTTGAGCCCTTCGAAAGAAAGCCCGCCGGTCATGGCGCCGTCACCAACCACCGCCACGATCCGTTCCTGAGAGCCCCGGATGTCCCGGGCCGCCGCCAGACCGAGCGCTGCCGATATGGCGGTTGAGGCGTGCCCTGTTCCGAACGCATCGTACGGGCTCTCGGTAATCTTCGGGAATCCGGAAATTCCTCCCTCGGTACGAAGCGTACGGAAAACATCGCGGCGCCCGGTAAGAATTTTGTGGGCGTACGCCTGATGCCCCACATCCCAGACGATCCGGTCTTCCGGACACTGCAGGGAGGCATGGAGGGCGATCGTGAGTTCCACCACGCCGAGACTCGGCGCGAGGTGCCCGCCGGTCGCGGATACCACCTCGCAGATGATCCCCCGGATCTCATCGGAAAGCGATTCCATCTGGGCGATGGAAAGTGTCCGGAGATCCTGTGGACCATTAATGGAATCAAGTATGCGTTTCATTCCTGTCCGTTGGGTTTGAATTCAATAGACACGGCTCACCACGAATTCCGCCAGAGAGCGGAGAATTGCGGTATCCCGGTCCAATGTATCGAGGATGGATAGCCCCCCGTCAACCAGTTCGCGGGCGATCTCTTTGGAACGCTCCAGCCCATGCACTTTAGGATAGGTGGCCTTGTCCTTGTCCGCGTCGGAGCCGATATCTTTCCCGAGCACCTCCTCGGAACTGATGATATCGAGGATGTCGTCCACCACCTGGAATGCCAGGCCGATTCTCGCGCCGAATTCTCCGATGATTCCGATCTCACGGTCCGTGGCTCCGGCGGCGACCGCGCCCATTTCGAGACTGGCCCGGATGAGCGCTCCGGTTTTGTGGGTGTGGATGAACTCTATGTCAACGGCGGTAACCTCTTCCCAGCCCACCGCTTCCACATCTGCGACCTGACCGCCGATCATGCCTTCAGTGCCGATAGCCTTAGCCAAAATGCGGATAACCCTGCAGTCCTCCGCACGGGAAAGGAGATCAAACGCGAGCGCGTTCAGGGCATCTCCGGCCAGCACGGCTATATTCTCCCCGAACGCCTTGTGCAGGGTAGGCTTGCCACGGCGCAGGTCATCGTCATCCATACAGGGCAGATCGTCGTGAATCAGGGAATAGGTGTGGATGAGTTCAATGCCGGAAGCAATGGGAAGCGCCCGGTCCGCATCGCCGCCGAACGCCTCGCAAGCCGCAATGCAGAGCCCGGCCCGGAAGCGTTTCCCCCCCGAGAACACACTGTACCGTATCGCCTTGTGAATGCTCGACGGTTCGGCGGTTTCAGGCAGCAGGTAATCGTTTATATAGGCGTCAACCCGTTCTTTCTGAATGCCGAGGTACTCGGAAGGAGTCATTGGGCGCTCTCCTGGTCGAAAAGGTCGAGAGAGGGGGTTCCGTTCTTGTCGGTAACCAGTTTCAAAATTCGATTCCTGGCCTCGTTCAACATGACAGTCAGTGCATCCGAATTCCGAACGCCCTCTTCATAGAGCTTCATGCACTCTTCCAGACTGAGTCCTCCGCTGTCCATTTTTGCCACAATATCTTCGAGCCGTTTGAGCAATGTCTCGAAGTCCGCTTTCTCGCGTTTCGCCATGTCCACTCCCTGAACACGTTCCATCCGCCTGAGCCGTCTTGCCCCGGCGCAAGATATGACGGTACCGCTTGTTAATACTAAAAATCAGTCAAAAAGATGCAAGTTTTTGCGCTTTGCTGATTTGTGTGGGTACGAGTGAAGAAAGAAGGAGTCATAAGTCAGGAGAAGGGAACCAGCCGCTAAAGCCGGAGCGTACGGTTCAGACCGGTCGAGGCGTGCCTCGACCCTACGGTCTTCCATTTGTGCCTCTGTGCCTTTGCCCTTTTCACCCTTCACGTTACACCGTTCACCCGCATTTACCCATGGAATACTGCGAGGAACCTGTCTGTTGCCTTCTGCGGCCGGATTGCCCGATTGCACGTCCTCGTAAAAAAAAGGGAAACTGGCGGTTGGGCGGAGAGTGTAATCCGGCACGGCACAATTAAAGAAGGAGTATTCGATGAAACGACGTGCATTTATCGGTTCCGCGGCGGCGGGGAGCTTGTCCGGCGCACTTGCCGCATCATGTGGACGAAGGCAGCCGCAGGAAACCACCGAGGAACGGATAACCGGAATCCTTGAAGAGCGTGATATTCCGGAGTATATTGCCGGCATGACGCTTCAGGACCTTCGCGATGACTATCACAACCGTCTGTTCAACCAGTATCTCCCCTTCTGGGAGAAGGGCGGGGTGGACCAGCAGTACGGCGGGTTCATGTGTTTGCTCAACGAAGACGGCACCGTGGCGGACGAGGAGAAATACAGTTGGTACCAGGGGCGCGGCCTCTGGACCTATTCCTTTCTTTATAACAACTTCGGCAAAGAGCAGAAGCATCTCGATATCGCGACGAAGGCTCACGACTTCATCGTCAAGAATATGTATGCCGGGGATGGGACTTGGCATGAGCGGATGAATCGTGACGGCAGCGTGAAGGAAGGGGTCGGGAAGAACGTCTACGGCTGGCTGTTCATCGCCGCCGGACTGGGAGAATATTTCAAGGCCACCGGAAACGAGGAAGATTACAAGCTGATACTGGAGACGCTTTGGGCCACGCTCCGAGCCTATGACAACCCCATGTACCAGGGGGTGAGCAATAACGGCGGCCTCCCTCCCGATACCGACACCACCGGTTTCCGCTCCCAGGGGCATTCCATGGTAATTGTGTGGATGCTCACCCAGCTCCTGAGCCATAAGCGGAACATCAAGCTGGAAGAGGTGGCCGCAGAGCATGTCGGCTACATCATGAACGCCTTCACCCACCCCTATCTCCGGATTACCAACGAGTATCTTCTCCACGACTACAGCCGTGTTCCCGGAGCGGAAGATTACATGTTCACCGGGCATTCTTTGGAAACCCAGTGGATAGTAATGATGGAAGCTGTCCGTCAGGGTGACCGGCAGATGTTCGACACTTCCAAGGAACTGGTCAAGCGCTATCTTACCATGAACTGGGATTACATCTTCGAAGGATTTGGCGACGGCCATTCCTATGTTTTCGATGGTCCGGACCGTACCCGGCTGAAGCTCTACGGCACCAAATCGATGTGGAGCCATACTGAAATTCTCCTGGCAACCATGCAGATTCTGGAATTCACCGGCGAGGATTGGGCCCGGGAGTGGTACGAGCGCGCCAGGGCATATTCTCTCAAGGTGTACGATACTCCCTTCGGCGTATGGAAACAGGCGGTAGACCGTTTCGGGAATGACACCCAGCGCGAGGGTATCCCGGTCACCCGGCGTGACAACTTTCACCCGGCCCGCTACATGATGATGAACATTCTCAGCCTGGACCGCATGATCAAGAACAAGGGAAAGATGAGCCCCCTGCGGTATCCCATCGGGGAAAACGCGTAAGGACGAGGAACCGGACGGTGGACAATGCGCTGTCGCCGGGGCTAAAAAAGAAAAACGGACCGGTGCGGGAGACCGCGCCGGCCGGTCAGTTCGGGACTCACCAGCGATTTTGTCCAGCAGGAGATGGAACGGAATGGAGAAGCCGGGGGCGCGACGGGCGGTAGTGAAGAACAAACGGAAAGAAATCACGTTTCTTTTTGTATTCGTTTCAGTGTATCTTGCGGCCAGTTCGCTCTATTATTTCAGCAGACCGCTGCATGTGCCCCAGGAATTGCAGCGGGTGAATGCCCTCGTCAGCGCCGCGGTAATCAACACTGTCACGCCGCAGGAGGCAGTCACTGCCGAAGGGACCTCTCTCAGGTCGGGCGGCGTGTCCCTGTCCATCGGCTGGGGGTGCGAAGGAATCGAGGGCATGTTCATGATCACGGCCGCGCTCGCCGCCTTTTACATGCGGAGAAAATGGAAGGTATACGGCATGCTGGCGGGAACGGCGCTCATATTCAGCCTGAACATCTTTCGTCTGCTGTTCCTCTGGTACACCTTCCGGTACAAACCGGCGCTGTTTGACATCATGCATGTCTATATAGGGCAGACCTTCATCATTTTCGCCGCCGTGCTGTTTTTTGTATGGTGGGTCCGAATGTTCGCCCATCGCCCGGTCAACCCCGCAGCCTGAATCAATTGCCCCGGACGGAAGATGAATAGCTCCCTTGCCAAGCACAGCCGTTTTCTGTTTCGTACGATCCCGGTGTTTCTGATCTCCTATGCAGCGCTTTCGGTCCTGCTCTTTTCCTTTGCCCCAGAGATCACCCGCCGCCTGACTCCCCTGTATGCGTTCATCATCGAGCGGGCCTATCCGGAGAACGAATTGGTTTCCATCAGCGCCGGAGGAGAGGTCATATCGTACACGATAACGGTTCACCGCCGGATTAAAGGTACCGCTCTCCCCCTCGTGGACGACGTGTCCAGTTCGATTCATGCCAGCTTTCAGTTTGTCACCCCCATCATCTATCTTTCCCTCCTGTTCGCCTGGCCGGCGCTGCCCGCCCGAAGGAGGATTCTCGCATTTGCGGCTTCTCTGCCCGTTCTCCTGCTGTTCGTGCTGACCGATATTCCGGTTACCATTCTCAATTCGGTGGACATCGCCTGCCTTCGCAATATGCATGGTATTCCGCTGGCCGACTCCTTTCCCCGGGATGCTGTTTTCTTTCTCAGCCATTTTTTCAACAACGGGGGACGGCAGTTTTTTGCTGTCCTGCTTTTCGCGGCTGTGCTCTTCGTGCTCCGGATGGAAAACAAACCGGGCGGAGCATGCGTCCGCGCCAACGCCTCCTGCCCATGCGGGAGCGGGAAGTTGTACAAAAATTGCTGCGGAAAAAAAGCCGGAGGTCTGGCCCAACGGGGAATGCGCAGTTGGTGGGCGGGAACATCGTTGCCTCTGGATTAAATCCCGCGGAAGGCAGGCGGGGGAGTGCCGGTGCAGCCCCGGTCATGTAACCGGACCGGTGGAATGCGGACGAGAAGGAATTGTGAGTTGTCCGTTCGGTTCATTCATCCTGATACACCAACCGTTGTACGGGGAGGAAAATGATTATGAGCGATGAGAAATCACGGAGGAGCTTTCTTTCCGCGGGAACGCTGGCCGGAGCATCGGCGCTCATGGCTTCGGGGAAAGCCTCAGCCGCTCCGGTCAAGCCGGGGAAGGGGGGAATCAGGGTCGGCGTTATGGGAGTGGGACGGTTTTCCTTCATGTCCTATTCCTGGGCTGATATAATCGGCGCCACGGTTCCCAAACCGGCCAAAAGCCGGAACCCCAATTTCGGCACGCCGTTTCTGAACATGGAAATCACCCATGTGTGGGACCGCGACCCCAAGGCGGCACGGGAATTCGCCGAGCGAATGGGTGCAAAGGTGGTGAGCCGGTACGACGGCATGGTCGGCCAGGTGGACGCGCTCATCCAGGCGGGCTTCTACGAGGTCCCCTGGCAGCACAAGCTGGCCAGGCCGTACCTCGAAGCGGGTATCCCCACCTACCTGAGCCGTCCCTTCGCCTATTCCCTCCGCGACATCGACGAAGTGCTCGATTGCGCGGCAAAACACAACACTCCGCTCATCGCTACCGACATGGGGGAGCATTTTTATGAGATCGCCCCGCTGAAGGAAAGAATGCACAAGGTCGGACGGATCAACTGTGTCCACGGCACGGTCTGGGCCAAAGATTTTCCGGCGCATTTCCATATGCAGTTCGCTTCGCTCTGTCTTCTGGGATACGATGTGGAGCAGGTGTCGCTTCTGACCGACGACGTCATGAAGAGCACCTATCTGCAGGAAACATACATCTTCAAAGGCTGGGAAGGCCAGCCGGCCTTCCCCTGCGTGATTCACGGCACTCCCGGACGTGATTTCTACTCGATCGAGGTCATGGGCGCGGATGAAACTCTCAGCACCGTGCGCATGTTCACGCCGGACTGGCGGGAAGAACTGCTCTTCAACCAGTCGAACCAGATCATCGCCATGCAACGGACTTTCCTGGGCGACCAGTACCAGTCCCTCGATGTCATCCGCAAGAAAACCGAGATATTCCTCGCTGGATTCTATTCACACCAGGAGCGCGGCGGCGCGCCGGTGAAGGTCGGTACGGTGCCGGTGGACTGGAAGGCCCCGCCCGCCGAAGCGAGGTGGATCGACGACGCGATGTTGTGACCGGCTGAGCGCAGCCCGAGGATAGGAGGCGGCAGTCTCCTTTTCAATTTCCCGTCGAGCAGGGGAACCGGAAAGAAGGGTCCGAATCTCCGATCGGGATGAACGCACTCAATTAATGAACACGGCGGACAGTCTTTCCGCCGTGTTCATTAATTTCCCGCCTGACGATTCAAATACCCGTCCAGTCCGGGAGCGTGCCCTCGGTTATCCGGCTTTCCCGTGTTTGATGAATGTGCCGTTGCGCAGTTCCTCAAAAGCGGCTTCCAGTTCACGCTCGGTGTTCATGACCACAGACCCGCGCCAGGCGATGGGCTCCCCGAGAGGCTTCCCGGACACGAGGAGAAAACGCACCGGCTCGGCTCCGGTCGAAATGCTGACCCGCTCACCCTCATCAAACAGAATGAGCGTTTCGTTTGCCGCGGACTGATTTTCAACGAGTTCACCGGTCCCCCGGCCAAAGCGGCCCCTGCCTTCGATGACATAGGCGAAGACGGTATGTCCGGGTTTGGTTGGATGAATGAATTCCTTTTCAGGAGGAATGGTCACGTCCAGGTATTCCGGATCAGTGACAATGTCCCGGACCGGGCCCCGCTCCCCCCCGATCTCGCCGCAGATGACCCGGATCCAGATGCCGTTGTTCATGGTGATTTCAGGAATCTCGGCGCATTTCACCTCCCGGTACCGCGGTTCCATCATTTTCCGGTCGGCCGGGAGATTGGACCACAACTGGAATCCCCCCATGCGGCCTCTGGCGTCCCCCTTCGGGATTTCCTGATGGATGATGCCGCTCCCGGCGGTCATCCATTCCAATCCCCCGGATTCGATCACGCCCCGGTTGCCCATGCTGTCCTCGTGCTCCAAGCTCCCGTGCAGGATATAGGTGATGGTTTCAATACCGCGATGGGGATGGAAGGGGAACCCTTTGGCATAGTCCCGGGGGTATTCGAGCGGAAGTCGTCGAGCATCAGGAACGGGTCGAAGGCGGGCGCTTCATAATATCCGAATGCCCGTTTCAGATGAACTCCGGCGCCTTCGGTGAGCGGCTGGCTCCGGCGCATCATACGGATGCCGGTATGGGTCAGTGTCTGATTCATGGCTGCCTCCCTGCTCAAGTGTCCGAACGCGGGAAACAGGCAATGGGGAACAAGTCCCCGCAAGCCTGGATATGGCATAAGAAGCGTTCAAATTCTGCTATTCAATATGCATATTATATAATTTACATCACGCCGCGCCGATTCCCCACTCATTTCTCTATACGGGTATCGGGTTGAGTGAGCAACGAACCGAAGCAGCACACGCAAGAGTCACGCGCATGAGTGGGGCTTTTTTTTTCTGCCCCTGCCAGGGGGAAGGTGGCGCAAGGCCCCGGGGCCCCATTCATACCGCCCCTGGTACGAATGGGGTAGAGGAAGGGGGTTTTGGCTGCGCTTGCCATGATTTGGCCCTGTTTTCTGATCAAACCCGATACCCAAATTTTTCTCCGACACGTCCTCACCATATCATGCGGAGCATGTGGAAAGGGGCGGCTTACGGCCGCCCCATATCAGCATCATTCCGGGAGACAGTGGTGATGCTACCGGGCATGGTTTTTCATTTCCCCCTCGGCCCCCCATCCGGCCCCGTTGTTTCCACCACCTCGAAGTCCGATCCCTTGAGCTTGCTGAGTTCGTCCAGTCCAACTATGCGCGAATCGGGCGCGATCGAAATTCGCCAATCGCCGCCGTTGTCGGCCACGAACATGCCGTACTTTTTCAATCCCTTGAGTATTGCCCGGACATGGGGGGAGAAGCCGGAGATGTCGTAATCCGCACGGAGACGGAACCGCTCGCCCATGCGGGGCAGGTTCGGATCGGTCTTCGTACTGGCGTAGTGGGTGGCGGGATAGACATACGCCCGCCGGGTGTTCCGCACGGTGAAGCGCATGGCGTGGTTCACCATTCCCCGCTCGACCTCGTCATACCGGATGATCGCTGGGAATATCGGCAGTCCGGCCGCATCGGAGGAGGTCCAGCCGTCGGGACGGAGTTTGTTGCTCTTCAGATCGAATATTGCAGCGCAGGCGCATTGCCAGCCTTCAGCGGTTTTTCGCCCCTGATAAAATTCGTAGAGCATTCGGTTAACCGGGTCCACGACGAGAAGGTGACGGTCGGCGTTCTCCCCGCCCGATTGGGCATCCGCGAGAGTGCGGCCGTCCAATGGCCAGTTTTCGATGGGAGCGTTGTCGGGAATGGGGTATGGCCCCGGGTTGGACTCATCGGGATAGCTCAGAATTTCGGCTTCCACTTTCGGCTGATCGCCCGGGACAAGAATGAAGGACATGTCGAGGTTGAACGCCAGACCTTTCTCCGGACCGATGGTGGCGATGATCTCCTCCGAATTCTCCCGGACCGGGAGCCCGGAGATGTCCTCGTTCCAGGGATTGTCCGGCGGAAACACCTGCAGGGCGGTGAGAATATGGTCGGCTTCGGGCGTGTTGAACATCACCGGTTCTTTTATCACGGGCGCGGCGGAGTGGTCGTCCGTGGAAAGAATGCGTGAAAAACACGCCGTGCTCATGATCCCGGCGAGAGTAAGGGCGCAAATCGCGATGGCGCGACGACGGGCTGTCATGGGTGATGCCTTTCGGGGTGAGAGAGAATGAACGTTTTGCAGCACACGGCCGGAAGTTTCCCGGCGTTTTCGGTTCAGGCGCAAACTGCGGATTTGAACAGGGTAACCAAGCCTCATTCTGCTGATAAACCAAACATTTCCATGCAGACCGCTCTTGTCTAATGGCGACGGAAACATCTTTCATAATAATAGACCGGACAGTCTTCCGGTCAACAAATAATGAACGAATCCGGGAAGCTGGTCTTCCAATATACAACGCTTGCTGGGTGGTTACCTGCGCTTTTAGTGTTTGCAACAATTCGTCAGATATCAACTTGACACTCCGTTCGGCTCAAGGTATATTACCAACCAACCGGTCGGTTAAACCAGTTGGTAAATATATGGAATATACTTTATGGACGACAAAGAAACCCGCGTCCGCATCCTCGACGCCGCAGCGCATCTCTTCGGGGAGCGGGGAAAGGACGCGGTCAGTACCACCGATATCGCCCGGGAAGCCGAAGCCAACAAGGCGATGATCTTCTACTATTTCGGTTCCAAGGAGGACCTCTACCAGGCGGCGATCCGGAAATGGTTCACCGACATGATGGGAAACATCAGGGACGCGGTGGAAGGAGTGGAATCCGGGCTGCCCATGATCGAAGCCTTTGTCCGGGCCCACACCGCGTACCTGATCCGCCGTCCGGCCATGGCCAAGCTCATTGTCCGGGAGCTCCTTGCCTACGATTTTTCTCCCCCGCCCGCCATGAGCGAGATCATGCCCGCCTTCAACGGAATCCGGCTGAAGCTGGTCGAATCGCTCAGGGCGGCGGTGAACCGGGGAGAAGTCCGGGACGTGGATCCGCTCCAGACCACCGTGAACATCATCAGCATGGACGTGTTCGTCTTCGTCGGCAAGCCCATCGTCAAAATCATCGAGCCGGGAATCGATATTGACCGGTTTGTGGAGGAGCGGGTGGAACACATTATCGACCTGCTCATGAACGGCCTTCGCAAGAGATCGGAGTGAGTTTATGTGGAGGAAGATCCTGCTGCTTACGCCGCTCTTCCTGGTACTGCAGGGGGGGCGCGCCTGTTCGGAGGAATGGACGCTGGACCGCACGGTGGAAGCGGTGCTGAAAACCTCCAGCGCAGTGGCGCTCGACCGGTACGACGCCCGTTCGGCGGTACTGGACGCCCGTTCGGCGGGTGCTGGATGGCGGCCGACCGTTTCCGCCGGCGCGGGTGCGAACTATGTCAGCGAGGTGATGTCCATCGGCTTGCCGGGGCGGACGGTCCGGTTCGGCGACAATGACAGTTACAGTTTAAAAGTGGGGGTGAATCAGCTCATCTATGATGGCGGACGGCTCAATGCGCTCCGGGATGCCGGTAAGAGCCGGGCCGAAATGAACCTTCACCAGGCCGAGGCCGCCGAACTCGGTGCGGAATTTCAGGCGAAATCGGCGTTTTATACCGTGGCGGCTGCCCAGGACAACGTGAATGCCGCGGAGCAGAACGTCCGGGAGGCCCGAAGCCACCTGGAGAGTGTCATCTCGCTCCGTGAGCAGGGGATGGCCCTCGAGAATGATGTCGTCCTGTCCCGGTTGCGGGTGTCCCAGGCCGAAATGGGTCTTGTCGCCCGTCAGGCGGACCTGGATCGAGCCGTGGCATCGTTCCGTACGGTGGCCGGTCTTCCGCCCGACGCCGGGGTGAGCGTACAGTGGCGGCCGCTGGAATCGGCGGTTCCGGATTCGACCCCGGTTCGGGTTGCGCTTCGGCTCCGTCCCGAATTCCAGGCCTTCGAATCGGCTCTTCAGGCCGCGGAGGAGGGCATCGCAAGCGCCCGTGCCGACCGTCGGCCCCAGGTAGGGCTCACCGGCGCCTTCAATTACGGGAGGCCGGGGCTGGATCTTCCCGCCAATGACTGGATGCACTGGTTTTCCGCCGGAATCGTGCTGAACTGGAATGTATGGGACTGGGGGAGGGTGAGCCGGGAAGTGGAGAAGGCGGAAATTATCCGTAACAAGACCGAAGAAAACCGCGAGGAGTTCCGCCGCACGGTGATTCAGCAGGTCTCGGACGCGCTCGCCGGATACGAGGAGGCGCTGAAACGGGAGATGCTGGCCCGGGAATCCGGTGAATACGCCGAGCGTCACCTGGAACTGGTGAAAGTGTCGCTCCGGGAGGGGATGGCGACCGAGCGGGATTATGAGACCGCCTTTGCGCTCGCGGAACGGGCGCGGTATGACGTCGCGGCGGCCAGGAGCGCCCTGCAGATCAGCAAGGCGCGGGTGGAATACGTTCTGGGAATTCGATACACGGGAGGAAATCGATGAAGGGAATGCTGCCGCTCGCCGCCATGTTTGCGCTTGGCCTGGTCGTCGCATGCGCGGAAAAAGAGGACCCCTCCTTTGCGGGATCCGGCACCATTGAAGCCACGGAGGTTACGGTCAGCGCCCAAACTCGCGGGGAACTGATCGAGGTTAACTTCGACGAGGGTTCCACGGTTGAACCGGGTGAGGTCCTGGCGAAAGTTGATGTGGAGGACCTCCGGCTTCAGCGGCAGGCTGCCGCCGCGGGAATTGCGGAGATCGAGGCCACGCGAAGCGTCATCCGGCAGGAAATCGCTGCGGCCGAAGAGGCGGTGCGCCAGGCCCGGATCGCCGCCGAAAACGCCCGGGTGACCCGCAATCGCATCGCGAATCTCTTCGAACAGGGCGCCGCCACGAAAGATCGCCTGGACCGTGCGGAAACGGAAGCGGAACTCGCCGAATCCCGGGTCCGGAGTGCGGAAAAGCAGCTCGCCGCGGCGCGCGCCCGGTTGGCCGGACTCCAGGCCAGCCGGGAAAAGATCGAGGAAAACCTCAAGGTGCTCGATCACCAGATCGGGAACGGTACAATCGAAAGCCCCATCGGCGGAGTGGTTATTGAGCAGTACGTCGAACAGGGGGAGACCGTGAATTTCGGAACCCCGATCGGCGCCATCGCCGACCTGTCATCGGTCTGGCTCACCGTATACCTCGACGGGCGGGATCTCGGACGGGTATCGCTCGGGGAGACCGTCCGGGTGACCGTGGACTCCTTCCCGGACCGGAGCTTCGAGGGAAAGGTCACCTGGATTTCCCCCAAAGCGGAGTTCACCCCCAAGAACGTCCAGACCCGCGAGTCCCGGGCCGATCTGGTTTACGCGGTCAGGATCACGCTGCCCAATCCGGAGAGCGTGTTCAAGATTGGCATGCCCGCCGAAGCCTACATCGAGGGATTGTGACATGGCCGAGGTTTCTGTTGAGGGGCTACGGAAAAAGTTCGGGAGTATCTTGGCGCTGGAGGGACTTTCCTTCCAAGCGGAGGCGGGGTCCATGTATGGGCTGATCGGTCCCGACGGTTCGGGAAAGACCACGTTCATGCGCATCGCCGCCTGTCTCCTCATTCAGGACTCCGGAACGGTAATGGTGGACGGGAACGATACCCTGCGCCGGAGCGGGAAAGTGAAGCGCGTCATCGGCTACATGCCCCAGCGGTTCAGCCTGTATCCCGATCTGAGCGTCATGGAGAACCTCGTCTTCTTCGCCGAGCTTTTCGGCGTTCCGCGCGGGGAGCGGAAACGCCGCATCGGAGACTTGCTGGATTTCTCCCGGCTGGGGCCTTTCGTCGGACGACGGGCGGGCGCGCTCTCCGGCGGAATGAAGCAGAAGCTCGCGCTCTCCTGCACGCTTATCCACACCCCCCGGGTGCTCATTCTCGACGAGCCCACCACCGGAGTCGACCCGGTGTCCCGCCGCGAGTTCTGGAGCATCCTGGCCCGGATCAAGGGGGAGGGGACTACCATCGTGGTTTCCACGCCGTACATGGACGAGGCGGCTCGCTGCGACCGGGTGGGGTTCATTCTGAATGGAACGCTCATCCGGGAAGGCCAGCCCGCCGATTTCTCCGGCGATTATCCCTATGCCATTCTCGAGGTCCGCGCCGGAGACATCGTTCGGCGCACCCGTCGCACGGATTTCCCCGAAGCGGTCGTCAGCGTCCGCACTTTCGGCGACCGTCTCCACATGAACGTGCGGGATGCCGTCGCCGCCGCCCCGGCCATCCGGGCGTTCCTGGAGGAACGGGGATTCGAGGAGATATCCATAAGGGAGGTGCAGCCTTCCATGGAGGACATTTTCGTGGAGGACATGACCGATGCCCGCTGAACACGCCATCGAAGTGCATGACCTGAGCAAGCGGTTCGGTGATTTCACCGCGGTGGACAGTGTCACCTTCTCGATTGAAACGGGCGAGGTGTTCGGCTTTCTCGGCGCGAACGGCGCGGGGAAGTCCACCACCATCCGCATGCTCACCGGCATCCTGCTCCCCTCGGGAGGTTCGGGCACGGTGGCCGGGTTCGACATCATCCGCCGGCAGGAGTCCATCCGCCGTAATATCGGCTACATGTCCCAGCGCTTCAGTCTCTACGAGGATATGACCATAGAGGAGAACCTCGCCTTCTACGCCGGGGTGTACGGCATGTCTCCGAAGGCGGCGAAGGAATCCCGCGAACGGCTTTACGACCGTCTCGGCCTCGGGGATATCCGGAACCGGCTCACCGCCTCCCTGCCTCTGGGCTGGAAACAGCGGTCGAGCCTGGCCTGCGCCATCCAGCATGGGCCGCGCATTATTTTTCTGGACGAGCCCACCGGGGGAGTGGACCCCATCAGCCGGAGAGCTTTCTGGGATACCATCTATGACCTTGCCGAGCAGAAGGTGACCGTGTTTGTCACCACCCACTACATGGATGAAGCCGAATACTGCGGCCGCATCTCCATCATGCATGCCGGGAAAATCCTGGCCATGGGCAGCCCGACCGAACTCAAGGGCGAGTACCGGCTGCCTGCTATCGAGGACGTGTTCATCCATCTCGTGGGGGGACGCTCATGATCAGGCGGCTGGCCGCAATCATCCGCAAGGAGGTGTACCACATCCTCCGCGATCCCCGCACACTGGGCGTCCTCTTCATCATGCCGGTGATGATGGTGCTCCTCTACGGGTACGCGCTGAACATGGATATCACCAACATTCCCGTCGCGGTGAACGACCGGGACCATTCCCCCCGTTCCCGAGAGTTTATCCGGGCTTTCACCGGATCGCGCTATTTTACTGTCGCCGAGTACATCGAAAGCACTGACCGGGTGGGAGAACTGTTCCGAACCCGGTCGGTCCGCGCCGCCATCGTTATCCCGAAAGGCTTCGGTGATGATTTCGGAGTGCGGCCGGAGACCCCGGTTCAGATCCTGGTGGACGGCTCCGATCCGACATACGGGCAGGCGGTCATCAATTATGCCGGGGCTATAGCTGCATCGTACTCGCTGGATTCGCCCGGCGCAGCCCGGCTCGTTCCGGTGCAGGTGCGGGAGCAATTTCTCTTCAACCCCGACCTGAAGAGTTCCAACTTCATCATCCCGGGATTGGTCGCGGTCATCCTCATGATGGTCTGCGCCCTGCTCACCTCAATTACGCTGGCCCGGGAAAAAGAGACCGGCACCCTCGACGTGCTCGTGGTTTCGCCGGTGCGATCCTTCGAAATCGTTTTCGGAAAGGTCGTGCCCTATGTT
The DNA here is from genome assembly GCA_041690195.1 of Candidatus Latescibacterota bacterium. Taxonomy (GTDB): domain Bacteria; phylum Latescibacterota; class Latescibacteria; order Latescibacterales; family Latescibacteraceae; genus JAWLHT01. The sequence continues at coordinate 7,486 of JAWLHT010000023.1, read as the reverse complement.
GTGCTGGCGCTCGTGGACTCGGTGTTCATCCTGGCTTTTTCCAAGCTGGTGTTCGACATTCCCCTCCGGGGAAACCTTCCGCTCCTGCTTGGGCTGAGCGTGGTGTACATCTATTGCGCGCTGGGTATCGGGCTCTTCATCTCCAGTGTGGCGAAAACACAGCAGGTGGCGATGATGGCGGCGCTGGTCGCCACCATCATGCCCTCCATCATGCTTTCGGGGTTCATTTTCCCCATCTTCAGCATGCCCGCGCCCATCCGGTTCATTTCCAACATTGTTCCGGCCAAATACTATCTCCGGATTATCCGGGGCATCCTGCTCAAGTCTAGCGGGTTCGGAGAACTGCGGGAGGAGACCCTTTTTCTCGCGGCGTTCGGGACTCTGCTCATCGTAATCGCTTCACTCCGGTTCAGAACGAGGGTCCGCTAATGAAAGCGCTCAAATACATTATCCGGAAAGAATTCATCCAACTGCGGCGGACCCGTGCCATGATCGGTATTTCTCTGGGGATGCCGCTCATTCAGCTTCTCGTGCTCGGCTTCGCGGTCTCGGGGGATGTTGTCAACGTTCCTTCCGTCATCACCGACCTTGACAACTCCCGTCTCAGCCGAAGCCTGGTGAGCCGTCTGGAAAACACCCGCTATCTCGATGTCCGGTACCGCGAGACCCGCTCCGGCGCGGCGGACCGCTATCTCGACCGGAACGAAGCGATTATTTCGGTCACCATACCCCGGGGATTCTCCGAAGACGTGGTCCGCGGAATGCGGCCGTCAATCCAGGTGCGGGCCGATGCCCAGAACACCAATATCGCCCTCACCGGGACCGGATACGTCCGGCGGATCGTCCAGTCCTGGATGAGCGGTCTTGCTCCGGGAGGGAACCTTCCGGTCACCTTCACGGCAGTGGACCTGGAAAGCCGGGTGTGGTACAACCCGGAATTGAAGTCG
>JAWLHT010000023.1:0-6529 GCA_041690195.1 Candidatus Latescibacterota bacterium | reverse complement strand
ATGGTGCCGGGAATCATTGTTCTGCTGCTCACCATCATCACCATGCTCCTCACCGCTCTGGCCATCGTCAGGGAGCGGGAAATGGGGACGCTGGAGCAGCTCATGGTCACCCCCATGTCCCGTATGGAACTCATCCTGGGAAAAACCATTCCCTTCGCCATCATCGGCATGGTGGAACTGGCGCTCGCCCTCGGGCTGGCCAGGCTCGTTTACAATATTCCCATCGCCGGTTCGCTCCCGCTCTTTTTCGGGATGGGGCTACTCTTCATCTCCTGCACCCTCGGGGTGGGTATCCTTGTCTCCACCGTTTCCCACACCCAGCAGCAGGCGCTTTTCCTGTCCTGGTTCATCATGATTTTTTACATACTCATGAGCGGGTTCTTCCTTCCGCTCGAAAACATGCCGAAAGCGATCCAGTATCTGACCTACATCGATCCGCTCCGGTACTTTCTCACCATTGTCCGGGAATTGTTCCTCAAGGGTTCGGGAATCACCGATCTCTGGCCACAGGCGGCCGCGCTTGCGGGGCTGGCGGCGGCGCTTCTTTCCGCGGCGGTGCTCCGATTCAACAAGCGTTTGGGATAAACCGTTCTCGCACGAGTTTCTGATCGAAAGGAACAATCAACGATGAACTGTCTCCGGAACGCCTGAAAAAGTAAGCGTTTTTACATTCCAAGACAGGGAGATACGTGACAATCCACTCCGCGCCCGTGTTCTTTCCTCCCTTGAAAAGGAGGTGTTACGAAGGGTAGGGGAGTATTGTCGCTGATGATGGAAAGCGCCCTCGTTTCCACGTTCACGCCGCGGAACCGTTGGAAAAATGGGAAAAAAAGTGCTTCACCGTCTGTACCGCGATTCCAGTACACGAACGCGCTGATTCAACCATATATCCGCATATCCGCATTACGAAAAACGGCAAGGAGGTTGTATGAAAATATTGACGGTCCGTGAAACGCAGTCGGGACCCAACCCGCACGGAGTTGAAACGAAGAAGCTGTACGACACCGAGCACGCCATCGCGGTGCATCTGACATTACAGCCCGGCGAACGCCTGAAACGGCATATCACGCCGGTGGATGTATTCTTCTATGTGCTCGAAGGACGGGGTGTGGTCGAAGTGGGAGATGAACGCAAGGAAGTGGCGCCGGACACCCTCATCGACAGCCCCGCCGGGATTCCCCACTGCTGGTACAACGAGAGCGACGGGGTTCTCCGGGTCCTCGTGGTCAAGGTCCCCCGTCCGACAGAGCGGACGGTAATGCTGTAACCATCGCGGTGGCAGGTGATTTTGTGGAGGAACTGAACGCGGCCGGCCGGAATTGCCCGGAGGCCGCGTCCTTGTTTGCGGGAGGAGATGCATGCTGGTTAGCAGGGGAAAACGAAGTGCATGCATCTCCTGTAATGAACCGGCGGGAAGACAGCGCTCAGGAAACGCCGGCGACTTTTTTCAGGAATTCCCGCAAACGGTTGTGACGGCGGAGGAAGAACATCAGCCGGTCCTTGTCCACAAGGTCCATGAGACGGTAGTAGAGGCGGAGGCGGCGGACCTTGGCGCCATAGCGGGGGAGCTGACGGTGCAGGAGGGAAAGCTGCCGGGCCACTGCCTGTTCTCCCAGCGACTGGGCTTTGGATATCCCTTCCTCCAGGCTGGCCCGTACCTCGTCGATACGGTCGTGCAGTTCGTTGAAACCGGTGATTAGCCCGAATCCGGAATTGATTCCGAGGTCGTGGGCGAACTCCACAAACCGGGAAATTTCGGTGTAGTTGAGCTTTTGAATGACGAAGTTGGCCTCGATGGACCGGATGCGGATTTCGCCCCGGTCGCGCTTGCGGACGAAGCTCTCGATATTGGGAAATGTCCGGGAGTACTTGGCGTTGATCCGTATCTGTTCGTAGGTCTTTTCCACGCATGAGTCGAGCGAGAAGGAGAACCAGCCGAGACGGAGCCGTTTCAGCTTTTCCTGTATCGCTTCATCCAGGAGGCAGCCGTTGGAGATGGCCGAGTAGTGAATATGCGGATGCTGCCGCATCTCGTCCCCGAAAATGATGCCCTTTGTGACCGGGCAGGCGAAGGGTTCTCCGCCGAAGACGATCAGTTCCTCCAGATAGGGCATGAGACGGTGCAGGTTGCGGTGGTATCCCTCTCCGATGTCGGCGCGGGCGTCCTTGTCCTGCATGCACATGCGGCACCGCAGGTTGCAGATGTTGGTGGGGTGGAGCTTCAGTCGGAGCGGGAAGGTGTCAACAGTCTTTTCGCGGCGGAGGATGGCGGAAACGACCCGCTCCCGGTTTTCACGGAACTCGGCGCTGAACGTAGCGTATTCCCCGGGATCGTAGTCGTTGAAATCGGTATAATCCGGCTGAATTTCGCTTTTCTGGAGCAGCACCGGGCAATCCGGCGGGCAGAAACGCTGGAACATCCCCTCCGCGAAGGATTCCCGTATCCGGTGCAGCGGCTTTCCCTGCCAGAGTTCGAGAATATCGCGGTCCTCCGTTTTCCCCAGTGTCCCCAAATCGGCGTTGATGAAGCAGCAGATGCGATAGTCCCCGGCCAGGGAGCGTTCCTCCAGACTGGTCCATGGGCGCGTGCAGGGGATGGTGGTATCCGACTTGATGATCTGGATCGGGTCGCGGAGGCTCTTTTCCACAGTGCTTTCCTTTGGAGATTTCCGATTCTGCCATGCCGCTTGTGCTTTCCCGGCGGCTTTACCGCTACAATATATACCATAACGGCCGGTGTGTAAACGCAAAAAGTGGGGCGGGGCCGCCATCCCGGAAGCGAATGGCCGAAACGAAGAAATTGCCCGGGAAAGCGGAACGCCCCGTTCGTGTATCCCGGGCGCCCGTCGCCGGATCTGACCGCCGGGCGGCCGGCTTCCTGAATGCTGGACGGTTGAGCCGGTGTTTCGTTTCAGGGAACGGAAGATGGTATGCTGTCCGCTTCCGGGAATTCCCGCGGGGCGGGCGGGGACGGTAAGGCTGCTCCGGAATCGGGCTGGGAAATGGATGTGGTATCGGACGGGGAAACCGGCGGAATTCCAACGCTGTCTCCGGGTGCGGGTGTCAAACTGTCGGCCGGAGCGGGAGCCGGGGTTGTCCCCTTCGGACGGTCCCGCATGATGTTGTCATATTCCCGGTCAATCTGGCCACGACGCGCCATGATGGTATAAATACGGTTCGCGCGGCGTTCCACGAGGCGGGAACCGCCGGTGGGGTTCCATCGCCGGGGGTTGGGGAGCACTGCGGCGAGACGGGCGGCCTGACGGGCGGTGAGCGATGCGGCGGACTTGTTGTAATAATGCCGTGCGGCGGCCTCGATGCCGAAAATGCCCTCACCCCATTCGGCGACATTCAGGTAGAGTTCGAGAATGCGGCGCTTGGAGAGGGTTCGTTCCAGACGCCAGGTGATGATGGCTTCCGTCACCTTGCGGAGGATGCTCTTCCGGGGGGTGAGATAGAGGTTTTTGGCAAGTTGCTGGCTGATGGTGCTCGCCCCGAAGGCGAATTCCCTGCGCTCCAGGTTTTTCCGTGCCGCATCCTCCAGCGCCTCGATATCGAATCCCTCGTGGGACCAGAACTTGTCGTCCTCGGAGATGATCACCGCCTTCGCCACATACGGAGAGACTTTCTCGATGGGGACCCAGGTGTGAACGAGTTTTCGGTCCGCTCCCTCCCGTTCCCATTCACGTTCCCGGTACCGCATGAACGCGGTCTTGCCGGGGTTCCTTTCACGCAGGGCCGAGACGTTGGGGTAGATCAGATAAAAACCGAAATACAGGACGGGAGCGAGAACGAGCGCAAGAATGAGTTTCCCGAAGAACGCTCCGGCACCGGTCCGTTTCCCCGGCTTGCGCCGGGAGGTGTCCCGGCGTCTGGGCTGCGGCATGCATCACTCCAGATTTCTCCGGCCGCTGCCACCGGGTACTACCCGGAACGGGCCGGTGTTCGCATACAACGGTACAGTTGGATCGTCAACCGGATGGTGTTGGTGGAATTCACCATTCCGTCGCCGCCAATGCCTGATTGTGGTTAAGCCCATCTTTTTTTGGGCTTAGGACAGTATTCCTTCCTGTAAGCCGGGCATCGGCCGAAACAGTTCAACCCTTCGCGGGTTCGAGGAGCACGTCGGTGCGCTGGATGATGTACCCGGAAAGCCCCAGGTCTTTCGTGCGGTCCATGAGTTCCCGGCAGACCTTTTTCGGCCACTCGTATCCCTTGATGACCGGATAGGCGGGAATCCGCCCCCGATTCAGCGCCGCCATGCGGGTCCATTCGTGGGTCATGAGTTTCACCAGCCGTTCCGGGCCGAGACTGTCGTAGAACGCTTTCAGCCGGGGATTGTAGGTTCCGTCCTTCGGCTCCCCCTCCTCGACCATCAGGTCGGCTATCCGACGGTCGGGAAGGCCGATGTCCTCCCACCCGAAGAAGGATGTCACCAGCTTCAGGGCGACCGCCTCGTCCAGGCCGGGAGCCCACTGGCAGAGTTGGTTCGCCCAGGCCGCGATGACGCTCACATACTGCCACATCGCCCAGGAGAGCGGCAGCAACCCGTCCGCCGCGCCTTCGGCGAAATCCTCCCAGTTATGTCCGACCCAGAGGGACATGGTCGCGCCGTGGGTGTCGGGCACAAACCCGCTGCGGTGTCCGGACGAGGCGTGCACCGCATCATGGATGTCCCGAAGCGAATTTCCGACCACCTTGGCCCGGAAATACAACCAGTCCATTACTCCGTCATCCTCTCCGAGCAGAGAGAGAAAGTCAGTGAACGTAGGGCGAAAGCGGGCGAACCGCTCCACGGTTCTTCGGTCCAGCCGTTCCAGGCGACGGAGAAGGGAGCGCATGGAGCCACGCATCTTCCCGAAGTCGTATCCCATTTCCCCGGCGGCACTGCGGCAGTCCGGGCAGGCGCATCCGAAGAGGTTGGACCAGAAGGACGGTGTCGCGTACCGGTGGTGAGTGACATACATACTGTCAACGTCGTAGTGCCCTGCGGCGTATCCGAATACCGCGGTCTCCCAGTTTCGCACCGCCGGCTTGGCGAAGCAGGCGGTGTACTCGGAGTGCGCCGGAGCGTACTTGATGAGGGGAAGGTCGATGAATTTGATACCCTCGAATGTTTCGCCCATTATGCCGCGGCTCTCCTCGCGGTAGTGATGGCCGGTGAAGTAGAGCCAGAAATCCATGCCTCGGCGGTGGGTTTCTTCAATGGCGCGAACCAATGGGGAATCGTCGTCCACATGCGGAACATGCATGAAGCGGGAGGACCCCAGCGGGTTCATCCCCTTCAGCCAGTCCGGCATGGTGATGCCGTGGTGGACGATGAGCATGTTCACCCCGAGCTTTTCCTGAAGGGCATCGATCACCCTGGGCTGGTTGAGGATCTGGTCGACTGAGGAGTAGCAGCCGATGAGGGTTTTTCCCGGAACTTCGGTGACGAACGGGCGTGCCGAAGGCGCCGCGCCCGGACGGGCGGCATGGGACGCGCACGCTCCCAGAACGGTTCCGGCGGTTGCGGCAAGTCCGGTATTGAGAAAGCTGCGGCGGTTCTGTCTGCTGGTCACAGGCTTCGGTTCTCCCCCTGAAAAGGTGAACTCCACGTATGGTACGGATAATATACAACAGGATATCCGGGATGCAAACGGGAGAAACCGTAGGACGGAGAGCATGCGATGGGTTCGGCAGGAAAAGGGGTTCTGTGAGCGCTTGGGCTGGGACGACCGGGAACAGAATCCCGGCGGGTTAGTGCGGCATACAGGTTATTTCGGATGAGGTGATGAGAACCGCGCCGGCCGTTCGCATGCGATCGAACGCCCGGTCAATGTCACCCTCGTGGAGTTCGATGCCCCGGCATCCGTCGGTGATCACCCGGGTTTCCAGTCCCAATTCCCGGGCGTCGAGGACGGAGTAAAGGACGCAGTAGTCTGTGGCGAGGCCCATAATGAATATTTCACCGATTTCACGGGAATGCAGGTACTCCGCGAGTCCGGTGGAGCGACGATGGGCGTTATCGAAAAATGTGCTGTAGCTGTCAATATCCGGATCAATCCCTTTTCGGAAAACCTGTTCGAACCGGCTGGTGTCCAGTACGGGAGCAAAGTCGGCTCCCCAGGTATTCTGAACGCAGTGGTCAGGCCATAATACCTGTTCCAGTCCTGCAAGGATAATGATGTCCCCCGGTTTCCGTCCGTGATGATTGGACGCGAAGCTGCCGTGGTTCGCGAGGTGCCAGTCCTGGGTGGCGTAGACATGTTCAAAACAGGGCATGATACCATTCGCCACGGGCGCTACCTGGTCACCCTCCGGTACCGGGAGTGCTCCGCCGGGAAGAAAATCATTTTGAATATCGACCAGGATCAGTGCCTTCATAACTCCTCCGGTGGTTTCAAGCCGTGGCCCGAGAACATGATTTTCCTGCCGTCCTGCATAACTGTTTACGGTTATCGGGTTGAGTCAGCAACGAACCGAAGCAGCACAAGCAAGACTTGCGTGCGTGAGAGATGTCTTTTCCTGCCCCCTGCCAGGGGGAAGG
>JAWLHT010000022.1:0-28579 GCA_041690195.1 Candidatus Latescibacterota bacterium | reverse complement strand
ATACATCCCGCGCTGGAGCAGGATGGGACGGAAGTTGCCGAATCCGGTGAAATCGGAATACATGAGCGGAACATGCAGGCCGAGGAAATCGAATATCCCGTGCACCCGTCCGCCAAGAAAGAACAGCGCCGCGGCGATATACCCCAGGAGCAGGAGAAAGGTAATGGCCTGATTCCGCACGACCACCATGGCCAGGAAGGAAAGCCCGAGCATGAAGAGCAGGGCGGGCAGACTGAGGAGCAGGGGGTAGAACAGGTAGAGCTTCGGCTCGAACGGGACTTCCGTGAAAAAGAGATCGAAAACCAGGGATATTCCGAGCGTGGCCAGGTTCAGAATCATGAAAACCGCGAGCACCCCGAATGTCTTGCCCAGGATATAGTCGGTATTGGTCATGGAACGGGTGTAAACCGACTCGGCGGTGTCCAGCTTGCGGTCCGACTTGAGAAACTCGGAGGCCATAAAGACCGCGATGATGGCTTGCGCCAGATTGAGGAGCAGGACATTGGTATACGGGATTGACGCGCTCATTCCCCGGTGCATCCACTGGGCGAAGGGAGTGGTGTACAGGCCCACGTTGAGCAGGGTGATCAGGCCCAGGACGAGCACGGAGAACACCCGGAAAAACCAGCTGCGCAGGAGGGTCCGGGCTTCGAATTTCGCCACGGTGTAAATGACATGCCGCGAGATCATAGGAATCCCTCCGTCGCGTGGAGAGCGGTCTCGGAAAGGCCGCTTTGCTCCAGGAAATGGATGTAGGCGTGTTCCAAGTTCGGCTCGACCGGCCGGGCGTCATACCCCTCGGGACGACCGCTGACCACCTGAACCTCCCATCCGCGGGCGGTCGGAACGGTTGCCACCACCGGGTAACGCTCCTTGAGGGAGAACAGCCCGGCATCGTCCGTCTCAATGGACCACGCGTGCCCGCGTGCCCGCTCCACGAGCGTCTCCGGCGACCCCTGGTACACCAGCCCGCCCTCGTGGAGCATGGCCATGTCCGTGCAGGTGCTGGAAATATCCCCCACGATGTGGGTGGAAAGAATGATGATGCGGTCTCCCCGGCTCAGGTCGGCCAGCAGGTTGCGGAACCGGAGCCGTTCCTCGGGGTCGAGACCGATGGTCGGCTCGTCCACCACCAGCACCCGGGGGTCGCCCACCAGCGCCTGGGCGATGCCAAGCCGCCGCTTCATTCCGCCGGAGAGTTTGTCGGCCATGCGGTCCCGGGCGTCGAAGAGCCCCACCGACTCCAGCATGCGGTCCACCTTTTCCCGGCGATCTTTCGGCTGTCTTATTCCTGCCAGTGAAGCGGCGTAGTCCAGGTATTCCCACGTTTTCAGCCGCGGAAACATCCGGAACTCCTGGGGAAGATAGCCCAGCATGGATCGTATGCGCGCCCGGTCCTTCCGCAGATCCATGCCGTCGAAGGTGATGCGCCCTTCGGAAGGCTCCAGCAGGGTGACCAGGATGCGCATGAGCGTGGTTTTCCCCGCGCCGTTGGGGCCCAGGAGCCCGAACATGCCCCTGCCGATCTCCAGGTTCACTCCCTTGAGGGCCTGCTTTCCTCCGGGGTAGGTTTTTTTCAAACCGGTTATCTGAATATTCATGCGGAATCCCGTCCCACGATACCGTTGAGAAACATGATGGGGTGTACAATTATTCGACAATCAGCAGAAGCGAAAGGTTTAACCGAATAAACCATCTCCGGAGGAAACGGAAGTCCCTACTGCTCCGGGACTGAATGGCTTCCGCCCGCGCGGCTCCGGGGGGCGCGCATGATCCGTTCCGACGGCATGAACTCCAGATGCCCTGCTTACGGGTAAATATGAGCAGAAGCCGCTCCGTCGTCAATGGAAAAAGATAACATATTATCTGCCGGTTCGGTTTTTCTGGTAAACGGGGCTGGCGCCGATGCATTGTGCTGTCCGCGAATAACCTGAATTCTGTTGGGAGAAGAATCGCCCGGCCAACGTCACTTTGCATTGACTGGAAGCCGGGCTGGATTGCTTCTATCCGGTCCCGTTCGCCGCAAGGGGGGAACCAGGAGCGTGACGGGACCGGACAGGAGGTGCTGCATGTCATGCCCGATTCGGCTGGGGCTGCCGGGAGTGTGACTACTGCTGGCCGTTCTGTCCGCCCCGACGTTGGCCGCCCTGGCCGTTCCGACCCATATTCCGAAAGCGCTCCATGAGTTCCTTCTGCATGGCCGCGTGTTCCTTTTTCTGCTCGGCGGTGAGAATCGAGTCGATCTCCTTCGCAAACTTCTCGTTCTGCGCCTGCATCGTCTTCGTCATCGCCTCACGCTGGGCGTCACTGCTCCCGCTTCCCCGGCTTTCCCGCATCTTCTCAAACGAGGCGCGCCGCTCCTCGTCCTGGCGCTCGATGATGCTCTGGAGCTTCTTCTTCTGATCATCGGTGAGTTTGAGCCGGGTCGCGTACTGTTCGACACGGTTCTCAACGCTCATCCCCATGCCGCCTCGCTGGCGTCCCTGCGGCAGGGTATCGTATTTTTTGGCCTGTTCGGCGGTGAGCACCTTCTTGATTTCGGCGTCAACCTTCTCCCTCTGGCCGGTATTGTTCGCGGCGCGATCCTGATTGAGGCGAGCGCGGCGGGAGGACGTGTTTCCGGATTCCCGGGAAGGAGACTGGTAGGAATTTTTCAGGATTTCGGTGATCTTCTTTTCCTGCTCCGGGGTGAGATTGAGCTGACGGTCGAGCATGGATACCCGCTGCTCGATCATTCTTTCGGGATTCCAGTTGCGCTGGCCGGCGGGCGGATTCTGGGCGAGTGCCGCGGTGGACGCAATCATGACGACCGCGGCGATCGCGGCGAACAGGGTTCTGACGGTGGTTTTCATGGTCAGCCTTTCCATAATGATGGAGGTGTATGCGGGGCCGTTTTATTTCTTCGTCCCGGAGAGTAAGTGTGTCTTGTCCCGGTAGTTGGGAGACAAGCCAATCGGGCGCTCCCGGGCTTCTGTCAGTTCGACACGCGGGCGGGTAGAAACGTTTAAGAAATATTTTTTTATGCGTCGAGCGGTTGAACTGTTCCGATAGCCGGGGAATAACGCGAAGTCAGCATGAAAACGGGTTGTTTTCGTGTACCTTGTTTTTCCCCTATCCCGGGAGAGAGAAATCAGGCGAGGAGTCGCTCTTTCTGCCGAACGCGTCAGGGGAGTTCCATGACGCTCACACTCCTGATGTCGCGACGGATCTTTTCGGAACGGGGGGTGCGCTCCGGGGGGCATTCGCCTCCCGGATAATGCCGGTCTGCGCTCCCGGCGGGAAGAGAAATGCCTCGTCCCGCAATACCGATTGAAATTAACACGGAAATTTCATATTTTTTACATACATTTCGGGTAAGAATACATAACGGAAAGGAGCCGGGTGTGAAACGGCGTCTGAAAATATTTGCGGGCCAGACCAACCAGGGACTGGCCCGGGAGATCTGCGACGCGCTCTCCATTGAGCTGGGGAGGATGACGTACAAGAAGTTCTCCAACTGCAACATTAAGCTGCGGCTCGAGGAGAGCGTACGGGAGGACGATGTGTTCGTCATCCAGTCGGGATTCCCGGATACGAACGAAGCGCTCATGGAACTCCTCATCATCATCGATGCTCTCAAGTACGCTTCCGCCTCGCGGATCACCGCAGTCATGCCGTACTATCCCTATGTCCGCTCCGACAAAAAAGACGAGCCCCGCATTTCAATCACGGCCCGTCTGGTGGCCGACCTGCTCATGACCGCCGGAGCCAACCGCATACTCACCATGGATCTTCACGCGCCCCAGATCGTGGGATTCTCCCGTATTCCGGTGGATCAGCTCCAGATCAAGCACACCATGTGCAACTATCTCCAGGAAAAAAAGATGAAGGACTTCGTCATTGCGGCGCCGGACGTCGGCTCGGCCAAGCGGGCCGAAAGCTATGCCCGCAGGCTGGATGTGCCCATGGTGGTCATGGACAAGCGCAGGTACTCGGACAACGAGCAGGCCGCCGTGCTCCGGGTGATCGGCGATGTCCGGGACCGCGACTGCGTGATTATCGATGACGAGGTGAGCACGGGCGGCTCCATGATCGCGGCCTGCCGCGCGTTGCGGGAGCACGGAGCACACAACCTCATCTCCGGATGCACCCACGGCGTTCTTACCGGTGACGCCTGCGAGCGCATCCAGAATTCCGAAATGAGCGAATTTATAACCACCAATACCATCAACCAGCACCGGTGCGCCGACTATCCCAAATTCACCGTGCTCAGCGTGGCGAGGCTCTTCAGCGAGGCCATCGCCGCCATCCACATGGGGACTTCGGTATCAAAGCTGTTTATTTGAAACAGTGCCAAAGATCCAGAAATTCCGGTTCCCGGATTCCTCATTAACGGAGGTCCCATGACCACGGTGCTAGTCATACACGGCCCCAACCTCAATCTCCTGGGGACGCGGGAGCAGACGGTGTACGGCAGGACGACTCTCGACGAGATCAACCGGGAACTCGTTCGTTACGGCGACTCGGTCGGGCTTGCGGTCGAGACGTTCCAGTCCAGCCACGAGGGGGCGATCGTGGACGCCATCCACGGCGCCCGGGGGAAGTATGCGGGCGTGGTCATCAACCCCGCCGCCTACACCCATACCAGCGTTGCCATTCGAGATGCCATTGCCGCGGTGGAGCTGCCTTTCGTGGAAGTCCATCTCTCCAACATTCATCGCCGCGAAGAGTTCCGCCGGCATTCCTTCACCGCTCCGGTGTGTGTGGGCCAGATCAGCGGGTTCGGGCCGGATTCTTACATGCTCGGGCTGGATGCGCTCCGGAGGGTGCTGGCTGTACGAAAATGACCCGGTATATCCGATATTTCCAGCGCTGTGACGGCAGGCACGGTCCCGCGGGGCCGTGCCTGCCGTTTTTGCGGGGTCTGATATGAAATCGCGGACAAGCTGGTGCGCAGGGGCGGTTCGCGAACAGTCCCTGCGCTCGTTCCGGGCGATTCGTGCCGATTGTAATCCCCTGTCTGCTCACTGGATATGTTTTTCTCGTGACCCGGGTTGTGAGGCCATCCGGAGCCGTTTCTCCGAGTCGGATATTCGCCTCTGTACTATAAAGGAGTGGAGCGGTTTGTCCGGGTGACCGGGCTCCGCCGCTCGGAAAAGTATGCGACCAGTCCGGAGGAAGGGCGGCGTCCACGTGCGGTCCCCTCTAACCCACTGTGCCGTAACACGGGATGGAATGTGGGAATATCATGAAAAATGGATTGTGGGAAAATGATAAAAATACGAAAGAATCGTGAAAAAGCACTTTGATATACCAAAAAAAATGTGATATTACACAGAAGATATGGTTTGCGTTATACCTGCGAAGAAGCTATTTTTAAGCCACGCCAAATACGCTTGCGCGAGAATCGATTACACCTGACATATCATTGGCTGTGTCAAGTCCGGCCCGGGAGGGAAACATGGATGCCGTCCTGACTGTTACCAATATGCCCGATGTTCCCCTGTACGCTCGTGGCAAGGTGCGCGATGTGTACGACCTCGGGGATCGTCTCCTCATTGTCGCCACCGACCGCATCAGCGCCTTCGACTGTGTCATGCCCAACGGAATTCCGGGGAAGGGAAAAATCCTTACCGAGATGTCCCTTTTCTGGTTCGACTATGTTCGAGACATCGTGCCCAATCATCTGATTACCGCCTCCTTGGATGAATATCCCGAGGAGCTCCGGAAGTATGGGGACCAGTTGGATGGCCGTTCCATGATCGTCCGGAAAGCTGAGCGCCTCGATGTGGAATGCATTGTGCGCGGATATATCACCGGAAGCGGCTGGAAAGAGTATCGGAAGCAGGGTACGGTGTGTGGGATCGAGCTGCCGTCGGGGCTGATCGAGGCTCAGCGTCTCCCGGAGAATATTTTTACTCCGTCCACCAAGGCCGAGAGCGGGCATGACGAGAATGTCAGCTTTGATGAAATTGTCGGCATGATCGGCCCGGACCGGGCGGCGGAAATCCGGGATCTTTCCCTGGCCGTGTACGAGAAGGCCCGGGCGTATGCCGAGACCCGCGGTATCATCATTGCGGACACCAAATTCGAGTTTGGACGGGTTGACGGCCGCACCATTCTGATCGATGAAATACTTTCGCCCGACTCGTCGCGTTTCTGGCCGAGCGCGGAGTACCGGCCGGGAGGCTCCCAGCCTTCCTTCGACAAACAGTTCGTCCGTGATTACCTGGAAACGCTCGACTGGGACAAGACTCCTCCCGCTCCGGCGCTTCCGGAAGAAATCGTACGGAAGACCCTGGAAAAATACCGCGAAGCCAGAGATCTCCTGATTCGGTGATCTGACCCGGGATAACTGGGCGGGCATGCCGTTGGCATGGCCGGTCCGGATGCCGTCGGCTTGTCATTTTCTGATGGTGGGCTGGCGTGGAGCGGTTGCGGGTGGTGACAGGAATAAGACAGGGTAGTATATTTTCTCCGGAACCGGAGTAGAAACCCCGGAGTTCAAGCTCGCATGAACGGGCTGCATTCCGGCGAAATCTTTCGCTCGGGGGTGGTTACCCCGGGCCGATGGTTTGGGGCGTTTTCCCCCGTCCGCTTTCACCGGCGCCATGTCGGAAGGAAGGGATGGGCGGGGTTGTGCAGAGCGCCGGAGCGGCTTTCGGGAAAGCGCTTTCCGGAAAGCGGCGTCGGAACGGAATGAAAGGAGCATGATCATGCAGGTCAAAACCGCTCTCATCAGCGTTTCGGATAAGACCGGAGTAGTCGAGTTCGCCCGTGATATCGCGGGAATGGGCGTCAAGATCGTTTCCACCGGCGGCACGGCGCGATCCCTGCGCGAGGCGGGGATCGCGGTGACCTCCGTTGACGAGTTGACCGGGTTCCCGGAAATTCTCGGCGGCCGGGTCAAGACTCTGCATCCCAAGGTCCACGGCGGCCTTTTGGCGGTGCGTGACTCCGATGAGCATCTGCGTCAGCTCAGTGAGAACGGCATCGGCTTCATTGATCTTGTGGTGGTGAATTTGTACCCCTTCGAGCAAACGGTGGCGCGTGAGGGGGTCACCATTGACGACGCCATAGAGAATATCGATATCGGCGGACCCACCATGCTCCGGAGCGCCGCCAAGAACTGGAAGTATGTCGGCGCGGTTACCGACCCCGCCGATTACGGGCTGGTGGCCGCCGAACTCCGCGCATCCGGCGCGCTGACGGAAGAGACCCGGAAGCGTCTCGCGGCGAAGGTATTCCGGCACACCGCCGATTATGACGCCGCCATTGACCGATTCCTTTCGGAGCGATTCCTGGGCGAGGAGGTTCTCCGGCTCAAGTACACGAAGGGAACGACGCTCCGGTACGGCGAGAACTGGCACCAGAAGGCGGAATTTTTCCGCGATGAAACGCTCTCCTATCCCAATTTGGGCACGGCGGAGCAGATCTGGGGCAAACAGCTTTCCTATAACAATTACCTGGACATGACCGCCGCCATCGTGTCGGTGAAGGACTTCGCGCCACAACCGGCGGTATCGGTGATCAAGCATTCCAATCCCTGCGGACTGGCCACCGGGCGGAGCATCGCCGAGGCGCTCCGCGCGGCATGGGATGGTGACCGGGTGAGCGCGTTCGGCTCGGTGATCGCCTGCACGAAGCCCTTTGACGCCGAGGCGGCGGATTTCCTCCGGGGCAAGATGGTGGAGAGCATTGTCGCGCCGGATTTCAGCGAGGAAGCTCGGGAGATTCTCGGCAAGAAAAAGAATATCATGCTGGTCAAACTCGATGTGGCCAGTGTCGGTTCTCCCGATACCCCGGTTTATCGCCAGGTGCTCGGCGGCATGCTCCGTCAGACGCCGGATGTCGATGTTTGGGAGCACTGGAAAGTGGTGACCCGTCGGGACTTCCCGGATTCCCGGAAAGATCTCGCCCGGTTCTCCATGATTGCCTGCAAGAACACGAAGTCCAACGCGATCGTGCTCTGTGGCGAATATGCGCCGGGATGCTATCATGTCCTGGGCATGGGCGCGGGCCAGCCGAACCGGGTGGACAGCCTGCGGAAGCTGGCGGCGACGAAAGCCCGGGAGAATCTGGGCATTGCGTTTGATGAGAACACACCGGGAGGGGACCGGGAAAGCTGGATCGAAGCCCGTCTGGGCGAGGCGGTCATGGCTTCCGACGCCTTTTTCCCGTTTGACGATACGGTCCGGGAGGCGGCGGCGGTGGGTGTCCGCGCCATCGTTCAGCCCGGCGGGTCAGTGAGGGATGAGGATGTAATCGCCGCGGCCGACGAGCTCGGGGTTGCCATGGTGTTTACCGGCATGCGGCATTTTATGCATTAACGTGCAGGAAGTACGGAGAAGCGTATGGGTTTCATGAGCAGCTTGATGTCCAGTGACATCGGGATCGATCTGGGGACCGCCAATATCTTGATATATGTCCGCGACGAGGGCATCGTGGTCAACGAGCCCTCCGTCGTCGCCATCGAGGCCAAGACCCGGCGTGTGCTCGCGGTCGGGCACGAGGCCAAGGAAATGGTCGGCCGCACTCCGGGCGAGATTTTCACCGTCCGTCCTCTCCGCGAGGGAGTTATCGCGGATTTCGAGCTCACCGAGGAGATGCTGCGGATTTTCCTCAAACGGGTCATCAAGAACCGGTTTCTGGTTCGTCCGCGCATCGTCATCGGGGTCCCTTCCGGCATCACCGAGGTGGAAAAGCGCGCGGTCCGGCTCTCTGCGGAACGGGTGAACGCCCGGGAGGTGCATCTGGTCACCGAGCCCATGGCCGGAGCCATCGGAGTCGGGATCAATGTTCATGAACCCATGGGAACCATGGTGATCGACGTGGGCGGCGGAACCTCCGAAATCGCGGTCATCGCGCTCTCCGGCATTGTCAATGGCGCCACTTCGATCCGCATCGGCGGCGACAAGCTCGATGAGGCCATCGTGCAGTACCTCAAAAAAAACTACAATCTTCTGGTGGGCGAGCGCACCGCGGAACAGATCAAGAAAGAGATCGGAAGCGCCTGCAAGCTCGAACAGGAGATGGAAACCCAGATACGCGGCCGTGACCTCGTGGCGGCCATTCCCCGTACCATCACCATCAGCTCCGTAGAAATTCGTGAAGCCATTGCCGACCCCCTGAACGCCATCACCGACGCGGTTATGCTTTCCCTGGAGCGGACTCCTCCCGAGGTGGCGGCCGATATTCTCGATCGCGGCATCATTCTCACCGGAGGCGGCGCCCTGCTGCGGGGCCTTGACAAGCGTCTCCGGGAAGAAACCAGCTTGCCCGTGCACGTGGCGGAAGACCCCCTCACCTGTGTGGCCAGAGGTTGCGGGAAGATTCTCGAGAACGTTCCCCTGTATCGAAAGGTCCTGTACTGATCCATGCGGCGCATCCTTCAGTTCATTATGGAGCACAGGCGGTCGGCGGCGCTGGTCGCCGCCCTCTTCCTGTCTGTATCCATGATGCTCATGGGGGAGAGTGCCAAGACCCGATTCGCCCGCATGGTGACCACCTCCATATTCAATACGGGGCGGTTTACCCTCTCCTGGGGGATATCCATGCTGGATCTCTGGCGGGACAACCGCCGTTTGCGGCTCGAGAATCTCGAACTCTCCTATCAGGTCAACCTGAACCGGCTGACGGAGCTTGAAAACAAGCGTCTCCGAAAGATGCTCGGGCTCAAGGAGCGGAATTCTTTTCCTCTCATTGCGGCTCGGGTCATTGGTCATGACGCCGACCGCGTGGTCAATTCCATCGTCATTGATGCCGGCAGCCGCGACGGGGTCAGGAAAAACATGGCCTGCGCCACCGCCGACGGGCTGGTAGGGCGGGTTCACGAGGTGTATCCGTCGACTTCGAGCATTCAGCTCATCACCGATGTCAATTCACGGGTTTCGGGTATGGTGGTGGAGCACGAGGCCTACGGAATCGTGAGTTGGGACGGCGGGAGATTTCTCCGGATATTCGGCCTGCCGCTCATCAACGAGGTCAAGGCGGGGGACAAGGTCTATACCTCCGGCCTGGGGGATGTGTTCCCCGCCGGGATTCTGGTTGGAACGGTAGTCAAACTTCCCATCCGGGAAGTGGAGATCTACGCCAGCTATCATGTGAGCCCGGCGGTTGATTTTTCGAGGGTGCACGAGGTGTTTCTGCTCCAGGGGTCGGAGCGCCCCGGCATATGGGATGATGGGTACGGCGCCGGGTATTTCACGAGATCCAATCAATACCAGTAACGGGATGCCATGACCATTCTGAGAAATGTGCTGCTTATCGCGCTGGCGCTTCTGGTACAGTCCACCTTCTTCGGGAGACTGGACCTGTGGAATGTGCGTCCCGACCTCGGCATGCTGGTGCTCATTTTTATTGCCGGTGGCGCATCCACCGCGGAATGCACCCTCTACGGATTTCTCACCGGTTTCCTGCAGGATGTGTACTCGCCTGAGTACCTCGGATACAACGCCTTCACCATGTCGCTCCTCGGGTTCATGATCGGAATTCTGCGGGAAACGCTCACGGTGGAGAACTATGGCGTGAAGACGCTGGTCACTTTCCTGGCCTGCCTCGTGCACGACCTGGTATATCTGGCTTTCTATACCGGGCTCAATGTATCGCTCTATATGCGGCTTTTCATCATGGGAAGCCTGCTTGGCGCCGTTTACACCGCGGGGCTGGCGTTCTTGTTAATTGCGGCCTACGAATGGTCCGTGGGGGGAGGGTTGCGGGTTGCCATTCGGGAACTCATCGGAATCCGGCGATAGGCAGCGGCGCGCCTGGGCTCTGCTCTGCTTTTCTGGCGCGCTCCTGCTGGTGCTGGTTCTGCGGCTGTTTCAGCTTCAGATCCTCCACGGGCGCGATTATCTGCTTATCGCTGAACTCACCCGTCTGAAACGGGTAATCATCGAGGCTCCCCGGGGTTCGATACTGGACCGGAATGGAGAGATTCTCGCGGAAAACGGGCTCAGCTATTCCATAACCGTAGATCCTCACGACGGTGTTCAGGCGGAACAGAGCGCAACCAGGCTTGCCTCCATTGTGGGCATGCCCGCGGATGAACTTTCGGAGCGGGTTCGGGAAATCCGGAAGCGGAACCGCAGCCCGGTGAAGCTTTTCAAGGATGCGGATTTCCGGCTGTTTTCCATTGTGGAGGAACATCGCAGCGAGCTTCCCGGCATCGGCAGTGTCATCGAGCAACGCCGGAGCTACCCCAACGGGCGGACCGGAAGCCATGTCGTCGGATACATGGGCGAGCTGACCCAGGAAGAGTTCGGGCAGTACGGACGGGAGCGCGGGTATTATTACGGCCAGTATACGGGGCGCGGCGGCCTGGAACGGTTGTACGAGCATTGGCTCAAGGGGAAAAACGGCGCCAAATTCCAGATGAAGAACTATCTGAACCGGGTCATGGAGGCGCAGAATCCCGAAGACATCAAATCCGATCCCCCGGAGCCCGGCAATAGTCTCCAGCTTACCATAGACCTGCGCCTCCAGGCGGCGGTGGAAGAAGCGCTCGGCGATACGGTCTGCGCAGCCCTCGTAGCGCTTGATCCCCGGAATGGGGAGGTGCTTGCGCTGGTCTCCAAGCCCTCTTTCGATCCGAATGTGTTCACTCATGTCATGACTACCGCCCAGTTCGACTCCCTGTTCCGGAACCCGCAAAAGCCGCTGTTCAACCGTGCCATTCAGGCGACTTACCCCCCCGGCTCCACCTTCAAGATGCTCACCGCCCTCGCCGGTCTGGAAAGCGGATTCACCGAGAGTTCAAGGTTCAATTCCTGCGGCGGAGCGTACTATTTCGGCGGTCGTCCGTTCAGATGCTGGAAGAGCGACGGACACGGCTCCCTGGACTTGACCGGCGCCCTCGCCCAGTCCTGCAATGTGTACTTTTATCAACTGGGGCGGTCGGTCGGTCTGGAAAACTGGCAGAAAGCGGGGCTGGCCCTCGGATTCGGCCAGCCGACCGGCATTGATCTCATCGGAGAGGTGGCGGGCCGGCTTCCCACCACGGAGTATTACAAGAACACCCATCGCTATTACTCTCCCGGTATGATGCTCAACCTCGCCATCGGGCAGGGAGAGAATGATGCAACCATTCTCCAGCTCGCCCGGTATGTGGGGATCATCGCCACAGAGGGAATCAAGGCAACCCCCCATCTGGTCAAGGATCACCTGTCTCCGGTGGAGCGGGTGACCGACATCTCCCCGGCGTCTTTCGAAGTGGTCAAGCGGGGCATGCTCAAGGTGACCACTGAAGGAACGGCCCGGTCAATGCAAATTCCCGGTCATCTCATCGCCGCAAAAACCGGTACCGCCCAGAATCCCCATGGCGAGGCGCACAAGCTGCTCGTGGCATTCGCTCCCTACGGGAATCCCTCCATTGCAGTGGCGTGCGTGGTGGAAAACACGGAGAAAAAGAATGCACGGGCCGCCATCGATGTGGTGAAGCGGCTCTTTGAGGAGTATTTCAAATATTATCCCGATACATCCACAGTGGCGGTTGTCCAATGATTTTGGCGAGAATATTCGACCGAAACATGGAGCGCGGGCTGGTCTGGGCGGTTATCTTCCTGATGCTGATCGGCGTGCTCATGGTGCACAGCGCGAGCCAGGGCGAGAACATGGCTTCCTCGGACTACTGGGTGAAGCAGGCGCTCTGGATGGTCATTTCGATTACAGTGGCAATGGGCATCATTCTCGTTCCGGTAAAATATATATACGCTCTCTCGTACGTTTTCTACGGAGTGATGTTTGTGCTCCTGCTTCTGGTGGAGATTGTCGGTACCACCGGAGGCGGTTCCGAACGCTGGCTGGCGCTCGGGCCGGTTCGGGTGCAGCCCTCGGAATTCATGAAGGTTGCCATCATACTGGCGCTGGCCAGATACATGTCTTTCAAGAAGAACCGCCCCACAAGCTATGTCAAGGTAATCGTCCCCGGGTTGTTTATCCTTTTCCCGCTGCTTTTGGTGCTCAAACAGCCGGATCTCGGGACCTCCATGATTTTTTGCGCACTCCTGTTTCCCATGATCTACTGGGCCGGTCTGGACAGCCGCCGGCTGTTCTTCCTGGTAGCGCCGATCCTCTCCGCTGTTTTCGCGGCGCCGTTTCTGCCCTGGTTCAACTGGTTCACCTGGGTTTGCTTCATGTTTCTCATCCTGGGAGTGCTCTATTACTCCCGTTATTCTCTCCCTGCCATGGGCGCGATTCTTGGGACCAATATCTTGGCGGGAATCGCAACTCCTATCGCGTTCGGTCGTTTAAAATCCTATCAGCAGGAGCGCATCACAACCTTTATCAATCCCGAAGCCGATCCGCTCGGCGCGGGGTACCAGATTCTCAACTCCAAGGTGGCGGTAGGCTCCGGCGGCATTCTGGGTAAAGGGGTCGGAAAAGGGACGTATACCGAGATGGGCTTTCTGCCCAAGGCGCATACCGACTTTATCTTTTCCATTGTCGGAGAGGAACTCGGGTTTATCGGGACGGTAGCGGTCATTTGTTTGTTCCTGTACATCATCTATCGCGGGATCATGGTGGCCACCTCCATCCGTAATCAGTTCATGTCTCTGGCCGTGGTCGGTATCTGCGGCGTATTCCTCTTTCACGTCTATATCAACGTGGGAATGGTGCTCGGTCTTATGCCGGTCACCGGGAAATCGCTGCCTTTTCTGTCCTATGGCGGATCTTCGGTGCTGGCCAACGCAATGATGGTTGGATTGCTCCTGAACTTCAGTGTCAACCGTCACGACTTCTGAGCGGAATCGTCGTGTGGTGCCAGCCGGTAATAATACGTGACGGTCATGCCCGTTCACGTTCCGGCAAGCCTGAATCCGGGTGGCGTTGGCGGTACGGTTAAGACGCTGTCCCCGGATATCGTTCGGTTTGAATATTTTTTCGTAGGGCGCCCATATAAGGGGGATTATGTTTCCGACAATTCTTTCGCTGGGTCCGCTGGAGATACGCAGTTACGGGCTCATGCTCGCTCTGGGGTTTCTCGGGGGGATTCTCCTTTCTTCACGCCGTGCCAAGCGGCTGGGAGAAGACCCGGATCACGTCTATAACCTTTCCGTGTGGATCGTGCTTTCCTCGCTTATCGGGGCGAGAGTGTACTATGTCGTCACCCACTACGATGAATTCCGCGCGGGAGAGACGTATTCGCTGCTCGGACGAATTCTCATTGAACTGCGGAATATGTTCTGGCCGGTCGGGGCCGACGGGCAGGTGGGGATCAGCGGGCTCATATACTATGGGGGGCTGATCGCCGCAACTGTGGTGACCATTGCCTATTTTCGCGTACACAAGCTGAACATACCGAAGTATCTGGATATCCTCGCACCCGCCATTCCGCTGGGGGAGGCGTTTACACGGATCGGCTGTTTCCTCAACGGGTGCTGTTTCGGGCATCCGACCCACGCGATAACCGGGGTGATCTTCCCGGAGTATTGCGCCGCGGGGTCCTACTACCCCGGAATTCCGATACATCCCACCCAGTTGTACAGTGCCGCGGCCGCGCTCGTGGTGTTGGGGCTCATCCTCCTCCTGGAACGTCACAAAAGGTTCAACGGCTTCAGTGCGATTCTCTTTTTCATGCTCTATGCCGCAGACCGTTTCATTCTGGACTTTTTCCGGTACTACGAGGAAGGAATGCAGTCGCACGGACTTTCCCAGAACCAGATTCTGAGCCTGACCATCTTAGCGGTATCCTCGGTTGCCATGATTGTGCTGTCCCGCCGGGCTGCCGAAGCGGAATCGAAAAAACGCATCGCCTGATCAGATTGTTCGGGTATCCGATGGAGCTTTTCCGTTGCATCCGGCGGTTCTGACCTCTTGTAGAATTCGGCGGCATCTCCCGTGTCAAGGGAGCTTGCCATTACCCAAGTTTCTGAAGATGGAAGAAAGAGCATTCGGACTTGGTTCGGATTGCTATGCGCCTTTGTGTATCGTATAACTCAAAGTCTCACAATGAGTCATCCCCTCTCTCTGGAGAGAGGGGACCGAGGGGTGAGTTATATTTTGGTGAAGCGCGGCGGCTCCGGTCGGTAACTCACCCTCTTACTCCCCCTTCTTGCACCCCATCCCTGTTCCACAGGGCCGGGGACCCCGCCTCTCCAGAGAGAGGGGGAACTCGAGGCACACGAAAACGACCCCGTTTTCATGCAAATTCCGACGGTTTCCCTGCGCTCCGGAAAATCCTGTCTCCCTCCCCCAAAACTTGGGTAATGACAAGGTCAAGGGAGAAAGGCGAGAAGTTCCTGCACGGCACTGACCCGCTGCCGTCCATACACGACGTCCTGATCTGATTACATCAGTCTCCCCAAATATAACGCCCTGCCCCGATTCGGGGCAGGGCGTTATATTTCGTAAATTCCTCCGTATCGTTCTCTCTTCCTCGGAAGCGTGCCCGGTATTGCCGGAAATGGAGAATGGGTTGGAGAACGAGAAATGCCTCCCCGTGTACCCGGAGAGACATTTCAATGGTGGTCACGCGAGGCCAGGCCCGGTCAGCGCAGTTCCCGTCGAATGGCCGCCAGAAGCGTGGGTTTGGTGATGGGCTTCACCAGAAATCCCTGCACCCCGAGCTGTTTTGCTTTGCGGACAATCGCAATTTCGCCCCGTGCGGTGCAGACGATAACTGGAATGGCGGCAAAGCGGGATTCGAGGCGGAGACGGCGAATAAATTCGAGTCCATCCATTACAGGCATGGTCAAATCGGTGACAATAAGATCAATTGCCCCCTCGGGCTTCTCCGTTTCACTCCTGACGATGTCCAGGGCGCGTTCGCCGTCCTCAGCCTCCAGCACCCGGTATCCGGCTTCTTCGAGCTGAGGGCGGAGGCGGAGCCGCATCACGGATATATCGTCTACGATAAGTACGGTTCTGGGCTTCCAGTTCGCGGAAGAGATTCTTCCCCCGGTTGGCGCGGCTGGTTGCTCTGTCCTCAACGGGGTTGCCGTATCGTTTTCGGTCCGGGTTTTCGGTTTGTCCGTATCCATCCCATACCCTTCTGCTTTCTCTATGTCAGGACGGCATCGCGCCGCCTGTTCGTTGATCCATCAATGACACCATAAAATATCATTAACTCTCTTCACATGAAAGTCAAATCATACGGTTCCGGAAATAATGACTTTGCTGCCGTCGGAATGGAACGTCCTTCCCGTTGCAGCTCCGGGGATTCACTCCGGCTGGGGGACGAGGATGACAAAGCCCAGCCCCGGGGAAACCCTGGAGTCCAGCGAAACGTCGCCGCCAAGTTTTCGCACGCTTTCAACCACAGCGTCAAGCCCGATTCCCCGCCCGGAGAGGGGGCCGATCTCTTCCGCCGTGGAAAATCCTGGAAGAAAGATCAGTTCCTCACATTTCATCGTGTCCAGCGAGACGGCATTTTCCGCTGTCGTGAGGCCTGTTCTCACCGCGGCGTCCCGAATCCGGACCGGATCCAGTCCCCGTCCGTCATCGGAGAACTCAAGAATCACCTGCTCTCCTTCGGAGCGGACGGTCATCTGTATTCTGCCCCAGCGGGGTTTACCCAGTTTCTCTCTCTCTTCCGGGAGTTCTATACCGTGGGCGATCGAATTGCGGAAGAGGTGGACGAGCGGGGTGTTCAGCTCTCGTGCGGTTTCGCAGTCGATAAGAACGTCCCCGCCTTCGAACGCGAAGTCAACCGGCCTTCCTGTCCGGCGAATGAGGTCTTCGATGATCCGGAGCGCCCGGGCCAGACCGCGACGGGCCGGAATAAAGCGAAGTGACCGCAGCAGGCTCCGGAGGTCAGCCGCGGAGTCTTTCCCTTCCCCCCCACACAGCGAAGAAGCCGCGAGACGCGCCGACTCGATTTCCCGGAGCGGAATCCGCAGCCAGATATCGTCGTCATCTTCCAGGTCGTTCCCGAGAATGTTCGCCGCTTTTTGCCGTACTTTCTCAAGACTGTCAACGAGGTGTTCTTCCAGGTGTTCCATGGTGTCCTTGTCATCACCGGAAATCGTGTCGCCGTGTTTGATTCCGGATATGCAATCTTCCAGTTCCCTGGAGATTTCAGCAAGCTCCGCGGTTCCGAAGGCGCTGGCTGTACCCCGAAGGGTGTGCGCATTCCTGAGCAGTTCATCCAGAAGATAGCTGGGGTACGTTCCCGTGCGAACAGCCCGGAATCCCTCCTGCAGGTGCGCCGTGATTTTCGATGCCTGGGAAAGGAATTCCCGGAAAAGATCGGGATTCTCGGCAACCGCCAGAGTCTGCGCCGCGTCGGCCTGCGTTTGCGTTACCTGATCGGCCAGTTCCTTTTCTCCGGTTATATCCTCGACTTCAACCAGAACCGATGCTTCCGGGGAATCATCACGGTGGATGGGATAGTACCCAATCCTGAGCCATCGGGAGGACTCTTCTTCCGGATTCCGGAAAATCAATTCGCGGAATGGGTTGAGTCCAGCCAGGTCTTCCTTGGGAATGGTCCCCTCCCGGACAAGTTCCAGATAGTCACGGAGGACTTCACGGTCGGGTCCGGACAAGCCGAGCAGGGAAGTAAAATCTTTTCCCTGAAGCGCAGATGGACCGAACAACTCTCCTGCGGACCGCGAATACTCGCCGCCGACCCGAAAATCTTCATGGAGAGTGATCAGGCCAATGGGAATGGTATCCATAATGGTGCGCATTTCGCGATTGCGATGACCGATCCGGTCGTGGGATTCTCCGAGCGCGACAAGCATGCGGTTCCCTGCCGCGGCGACTTCGGACAGTTCGTCACGCCCTTCTTCAATGATTCTTCCGGAGAAATCCCCTCGCAAACCGATTGCAGAAAAGTCCCGGCCCAGCTTTGCCAGCCTGCGCAGAACCAGTCGTTCCAGTGAGAACAGGGATATTGCGGTGAACGAAAATCCAATCGCAAGGATGGCAGCAAGAAGATACCACCGGGAACGTCGTTCCTGTGCCATGATGTCTCGTGGCATGGACATCCGGAGCACCAGCGACGGTGTTCCGGAAATGTCCCTGATGATGCTGTATCCGGCGATTGTGGCGGTATCCAGCGGCTGAATATGAATGGGGTGTTCCGGCGAAAGCAGGGATGCGGCTTGGCGATAGTCCCCGGGCATGCTGTCGTCATCCCAGTTCCGCATCTCCAGGGAAAGCTGGGTAATTTCCTGAAGTCGTTCGAGTTCTGCACGGTCGAGATAGCGGCCGAAAAGAAGCGTGCCGCGGATGGGACCCTTCTCTTCGCTCGTGACAATGGGACGCGAGGTTATCATCAGGGGCGAATCGGGGAGCATGACGATCCCGGAAAGGCCGCGGGACGGATCGGTGTGGATGGTGAGGCTGTCTCCACGTGCGAGCAGTTCGGTCAGACGGCCGGGCAGGGGGAGTTCATTTCCGCTTTCGAGGTCAAATCCCCGCGCATAAACGGTTTTTCCGTCTGCATCCAGATATATGATGAAATTGACCTCGAGCGCGGCGAAGCTGTCCGGAATGAGATTTGATTCGGCGTACCGGGTGTTCCTGTCCACGATGAACTCGTAGGTGTCGTCCCAGGCCGCCCAGTCGTGGGCTTTGACCTCTATTCCGTGAATCTCCCGTCCGAGCGCGTTGATCACCCGAACGGCATTCCGGCGCGCACTGTCTTGCTCGATCCGGGCGAATCCCTGGTGCAAAACCATGTGCGCGGAAAGAAATGCAATGGCGGTGAGCGCGACAAGCGCGGCGGCAGTAATGGAGAGCGCTTTCCTGCGCAGGGTCATCTGGATCTCCTCTGTCGCGGTGGTCGACGAATGGCAGGCAATCCCGCCGGGGTGGCCGGACATTGCTTTCCGGCCCCACATTGGACAAAAAGTACGTTCCCGCCGGCTCTGGAGAAGGCGAAACGCATAGTCTATCTGTACCCTTCCGAAGCCGTCATTCGCAATTCGTTCAGGGATACACGGTTGACGGTCCAGAGCATTGAACCCGTCTGCTTCGGCAGTTTATATGATGCAAAAGATGTGCCGTAAAAGGATGGATGCCGTTTTAGAACCGCCCGCATTCCCGGTGGGGAAAAATGGATCTATGCTTGACAACAAAAATATATAGAGCTATATAGTTATATGCGCCGTATGTGTAGCCCGTCATTTTCGATTCATCTTCAGAAGCACACTGCAGGGGGACGCCCGAAATCTCCGATTCCGGCATTTCGAAGTCGCTCAATCCGTCACGCGGAGTGGCAAGGCCGATGTGAAACGGACCCCGGGTATATCGTTACCGTGCCTGCCAACTGAATGCCGGATCAGTCTTTTGGCCATGCATGAAGGGGGTTCTTCCGGATGCCGGCTCCGTTACCCCGGGCCGTGCCAACCCGGAAAGGAATGCGGGAGCGTCCGTCCATGCCGGGAAAAGGCGAAGTCGGACAAACTGTGTGTCGGATCGTATCGGTAAGGTATTAACAAATACTCGCTTATGTCTTGGAGAAATGACGGGAATGTTCTCACGATGGGTGAATCCGGCCAGTAAGCGGGAGGGATGAGTATGTCGATTTTGCAGTTTCTCCTTCTCTGGATTATCGCCGCGCTTTGCGGGGCAGTTGCGCAATCCATCACCGGTTATTCCATGGGAGGATGTCTGGCTTCGACCGCAATCGGGTTCATCGGGGCCATTCTCGGACAATGGTTCGCCCAGACGGCTGATCTTCCGCTCTACTACACGGTCACTCTGGGCGGGGAAGTTTTTCCCGTGGTCTGGGCGATTATCGGATCTGTGGTGTTCGTTCTCGTGGTCGGTCTGATTACCCGTGGGCGTCGACGGTGAACGGCTGGTCGTAAACGTAACGGAAGGGAACAAGGATACATAGCCACCAGAGTGTAACCGGTGGCATTCGGGCTTTCCTGCAGCCCAGAGTGGTATGGGCTCCGGATTCCTGGTTGTCCCCAATCTTGCACGGACAGTACTTCCGAGGTCATATATGCGCTACTATGTTTTGGCTACGGATTATGACGGCACGCTGGCCCGGGACGGCCGGGTGGACGAAGATACCGTTCGCGCCCTTGAACGTCTCCGGTCCACCGGACGGAAGGTCATTCTGGTCTCCGGGCGGGAACTTGACGATCTGGAGCGTGTGTTCGACCGTATGGATCTGTTCGACTACGCCGTACTGGAAAACGGGGCGTTGCTGTATCACCCGCAAGACCGGGTGAGCCGCTATCTGGCCGAGCCGCCTTCGGAAGAATTCGTGGAGGAACTCCGCAGGCGCGGAGTCGATCCCATCTCGGTGGGGCGGATCATCGTGGCCACCTGGCGTCCGCATGAGGTGACCGTACTGGAAACCATCCGGGATATGGGGCTCGAACTGGAGATCATCTTCAACAAGGATGCGGTTATGGTCCTGCCCTCGGGGATCAACAAGACCGTGGGTCTCCGCCTCGCACTGGATGAAATGCTCATCTCCGGTCATAATGTTGCGGGAATCGGTGACGCCGAAAATGATGAGGCATTCCTGTCGCTGTGCGAAAGCTCGGCGGCTGTCGCCAATTCAATTCCCGCGCTCCATGAACGCGTTGATCTGGTTACGGATGCCGACCATGGCGCCGGGGTGGCCGAGTATATCGGGCGCATCATCGATTCAGACCTGGAAGATATCGGATTCCGCATGGACCGTCACGATATACCTTTCGGCGTCCGGCGCGACGGGACGGAGTATCGAGTAATACCGTACGGTCCGAATATTCTCCTGGCCGGCGCCTCGGGCAGCGGAAAATCAACCCTGGCCATCGCCTTCCTGGAGCATCTGGCCGGAGAGGCGTACCAGTTCTGCATCTTCGATCCCGAGGGGGACTACCACGATTTCCGGCAGGCCGTGCCCCTAGGCGGAGCGGACCATCATCCCAATACGGACGAGGTTACAGCGCTCCTGAGAATGCCCGGGTCGAACTGCTCGGTGAGCATGGTGGGGGTATCCATCGAGGACCGGCCGCCGTTTTTCCGGGAGATGCTCAATTCCATTCTCGACCTTCGGACCGGACTCGGGCATCCGCATTGGATCGTGCTGGACGAGGCCCACCACCTGTTCCCTTCATCCTGGGCTCCGGGCCTGCTTACCCTTCCGGAACATCTCGGGGGAATGCTGTACATCACGGTGCATCCGGAGCATGTATCCCGGGTTATTCTCCAGACAGTCGGTCTGTTGCTCGTGGTTGGGGATGAACCGGCGGAGGTTGTTCGGGAATTCTGCAGGGAGACCGGTCGAACAGCGCCGGATATGGACGAATCGCCGTTGGAAACGAACGAGGTCCTGGCCTGGGATATTTCCGGGGACAAGCCTCCCGAGCGCTTCAAAAGCTATCTTCCCAGCCAGGAATACGGCCGTCACCGGGTAAAGTACGCCCGGGGAGAACTCGACCGCGAGGAAAGCTTCTGGTTCCGGGGGCCGGAAGGAACGCTCCGTCTCCGGGCGGACAATCTCGTCCGCTTCGTCCAGTTGGCCGAGGGGGTGGACGAGAAGACCTGGATGTACCATCTCCGCCGGGGAGACTACTCGAAGTGGTTTCGTGAAACCATCCGGGACCCTGAACTGGCGGATGAGACAGCCCGTATCGAACAGGCGTCCGGGATATCCGCCGAAGACAGCCGGACTCAGGTCCGGAAGCTCATCGAGGAACGCTACACCGCTCCGGCCTGAGCGCTGGACGGCGCCTGGTATGGAAATGAATGGACCGAAGGGCGGCAACAGAGGAATTGCGGGCCCGCTTATCACGGGGAAGAAACGGCTGCGGGGCTGTTTCGGCCAGGACACGGGCATCACTGGGGAACACGTAACGGCTGAGAGGTGAACCATGGAAAAAATTTATCCGGTCGGCGAAGGCGAAGTGCAGTGGGTTTCCACAGAATGGACGGAAGATCATCTGAGTGACCGGGATCTGATCATTCTGGACACCCAGCCGGATATTCTCGACTATGTCCAGGAACATATTCCGGGCGCGCTCCATTTGAGCGAACAGGTCTTCGCTATCCCCCGCGCGGGTATTCCGGGCGGTTATCAGCCTCTGGAATCGGCGCGGGAGATTATCCGGGAGCTTGGGCTCAGCCCGGAAGCCCCGGTGGTGGTTTACTCCGGCCGCGGTATGGTATCGGGACGGGGCGACGGGCTCGAAGCGTATACGATAGCCTACTCATTGCTCCGGTACGGGCACGGAAAGGTGTACATTCTGGACGGCGGTATCGGGCAGTGGAAGGCGGAACGGAAGCCGCTCGCCCAGGAATTCCCGGAAGTCGGGCGTTCCGGCTTTCCGGGACGGCTCCGGAGTGAGCTTTTTATCGAGTACGAGGATTTTCGGACGATTTCCGGGGCCGGGAATGTGGATCTCATCGACGCCCGACCGCGGGAGCAGTACGAAGGGCAGGGGCCCTGGATCAAGGCGGGGCACATCCCCGGCGCGATCAACCTGCCCTGGAGTGAATTCGCCGACCCGGACAATCCCTGGCGGCTCCGCCCCGAAGACGAACTTCGGGCGGCCGTGGAGAGCCGGGGAATCGATCCGCGAAATACTGTCATTTGCTCCGGGGGGACGGTTCGAGAGGCGGCTCCGATATTCCTCGTGCTTCGGGATATCCTGAAATATCCCCGTGTCCGCATGTATGATGGGTCTTTCACCGAATGGACCGCCTATCCGCGCAACCCGACGGTCACCGGAATGGACCGCTGGCAGACCGAACCCGAGACGGAGCACGCCGCGGCGGGATGACACGCCCGTACCGGCAGGGCCCGACAGAAAAGGAGCAGACCATGTTATTTGAACGGATCGAATCGCCGGGACTTGCACACTACTCGTACCTCGTCGGCGACGGGCGCGAGGCGGTGGTCATCGATCCCCGGCGCGACTGCGACATATACATCGACACCGCCACCCGTCAGGGCTACCGCATCACCGCAGTTCTGGAAACCCACCGCAACGAGGATTACCTTATCGGTTCACGCGAATTGGGGGAACGCACGGGAGCGGAAATCTGGCACGCCGATTCCCAGTGGGATTACCGGTACGGCTCCCCGGCGCGGGACGGCCAGTCTTGGGAGGTCGGCGGTCTCCGTCTGGAGGCCCTGCACTCTCCCGGGCACACGCCGGGGCACATGAGCTATGTCCTGCACGATCCCTCCGGCACGCCCTGGATGCTGTTCTCCGGCGATGCCCTCTTCTCCGGCGATACCGGCCGGGTGGACCTCATGGGGGAAGGCCGTATGGAGGAGATGGCGGGTCTGCTCTGGGAGACCATTTTCCACCGCTTCCTGCCGCTGGGGGACGGCGTTATTCTCTGCCCGGCCCACGGCGCCGGGTCGGTCTGCGGCGGAGGCTCCATCAGCCCGCGCTCCTGGACTACCCTTGGACTGGAGCGACGGCTCAATCCAGCGCTCAGCTACTTCGAGCGGAGCCTCTTCATCGAAAAGACAGCCCGCGCCCATGAGAGGCCGCCCTATTTCGAGCGCATGGAGGAACTGAATGTCCAGGGGCCTGCGCCGCTGCACGGCCTGCCCTCGCCCCCGCCGCTTTCTCCCGGAGAGTTCGGAGATCGGGCCGGGGAAGGCACGGTCCTCGACACCCGCTCGGAGACCTCCTTCGCACCCGCACACATCCCCAAGGCGCTCTCCATCGGCCGCGACGCTGTTGCCAAATATTCCGGCTGGTTCCTGCCCTATCACCTCCCAATTCTCCTCGTGGACGAGGAGAACGACCATGAGGAAACCATCCGCTCTCTGGTCCGTACCGGGTTCGACAACATCGGAGGCTTCCTCTCCGGGGGAATGCTCTCCTGGCTCCGCGCGGGCTACGTCGTGCGCTCCAGCGGGCTGATTTCCTCCGAGGAACTCTGCCACCGTCTGGACCAGGGCGAGCAGCCGTTCATCCTTGACGTCCGCACCGAGCGGGAGCTGGACACGGTCGGCCGTGTACCCGAAGCGAAGAATGTCCCCATCACCCAACTCCCCCTCCATCTGCACGAGATCCCCTGTGACCGGGAAATAAATGTCCTCTGCAGCAGTGGAGTCCGCTCCACCATCGGCGCCAGCATCCTCCAGCAGTTCGGCTGGGAGAATGTAACCGTGATTCTCGGCGGCACCGACGCATGGAGTTCCACCGCCTGCCCGCTGGAAAAGCCCCGGGAAGAACCGGAGTACACGGGAGCGTGAGGGGGGCGCGGCTCCCGTTTCGCCCCTTAAGTTCGGAATGGTCATGACGCAACGCTTGCGGAAATCGGAGAGAAAAGGGGTGAACGCTGAAGATGAACGCATTCAGGTAATGAATTGTAGGGGCGACTCATGAGTCGCCCCTACGGGTTTGTCGAGGTTCAGGTTTGGTCTCCGGTTGCCCGAAGGGATTCGAATCAGGTTCCGCGAACCCGCGCCGCGTCGGATATATCCGCATCAATTTTTTTTTTGAAAGTTCCCGTGCGTTTATGGTGTCGTATGTATTGTGAGCGGAAATGAACTGTCCATGATGCAGGACAGCGGATGTCACCATGAATGAAGCACAGAATGAAGGGGGCTTGTCATGAAACCCGGGATCGCGTTCACCGTGATTCTGCTTCAAGCAGCAGCATTCTTTCCGGCTGTGGGGTCCGCTTTCGGGCAGACGGCCGGTAACGACCTCGATACGTATTTCCAGACCGTCGTCTCGAAAAACAAACATGTCGGAATGGGCGCCTGCCTGATCAAAGACGGCGCCATCACCTGGGAGGGATATTACGGCTATTCCAATCTGGAGGAAAAGAAGCCCCTGACCCGCGACACCATCTTTCATCTCGCCTCCCTCTCCAAAACCATGACCGCCACGGCCCTGATGCTGGTCCATGAAAAGGGATTGTTCCAACTGGACGACGATGTCAACGGATATCTGCCGTTCAAGGTGCGTAACCCCAATTTCCCGGACACGCCCATCACCTTTCGCATGCTCCTGACCCACCGGTCCGGGTTCGCAGATGTTGGCCCGGCCTCGAACAAGTTCGGCAGCCTCTTTCACATGGGAGTCCGGGGTGATTCTCCCATCCCGTTGAGTGAGTTCGTGCCGAACGTGTTCACCCCTGGCGGCAAGTACTACGCCGCGGAGCTTTTCAGCACGAGCGAGCCCGGAACGAAACACGAGTATTCCAACATCGCCTACTCCCTGATCGGATACCTGGTCGAGCGGATCACCGGGCAGGATTTTGCCGAATTCTGCAAGGAGAACATCTTCACCCCACTGGAGATGCGCGATACCGGCTGGCATCTCAGCGATCTCGACACCACCCGGGTCATCTACACCTATATCATCGCTCCCGCCGACACCCTGTCCTACCGTACCGTCCGGCCCTTCGGCCTGCCGGGATACCCGGAAGGGATGCTCCGCACCACCACACGCGACTTCGCCAACTTTCTCACCATGTATATGAACCGGGGGCCATTCAAGGGCCGTCAGGTCCTCAAACCCGAAACCGTGGACCTCCTGCTCCACCCCCAGGGACTCAGCAACGTTCCCTCCCGCTCCTTCCCGGTGAAAGACCTCGGCCTGACCTGGATCATCAACGACGTGGACGGCGAACCGCTCTATGCCATGAACGGGTTCTCGGGCAGCATCTTCGCCAACGCGTACTTTTCGATGAAGGACAAGTTTGCGATTATCTACTACGCCACCGGAATCAGCATGCAGAACATGGCGGGCATGAACGACGTGACCCGGAAACTGCGGGGGGCGGTGCGGTAGGGAAGCGAGCGGCTTGATTGTGAGCAAGGGGGGATGCGACGGCACCGCAGTGACTGTTACATCCCCCTATCGCCGGGGCGCGGGAGCCGGTGTCCTTCGAAGACGGTGAGGATTTCGATGTGGGTGTGGGTCAGACGGTAAATGATCCGGTAATTTTTATGGAGCAGTTCCCGGATATCAGGATTAGAGGCTTCGGGGATCACTCTTCCAATTCGGGGGTTATCCGGCAGCATTGATTCCACATGGTCCAGAAGGGCGTCGACAAACCGCTCTGCACGCTCCGGGCTATCCTGAGAAATGAACTTTTCAATTTCGGCCAGGTGAACGAGAGTCTCCTGAGTCCAGAGGATTTCCATGGATCACTCTCCGTTACGGCCTGAACGCAATGCCGCTCTCACCTCTTCGGTTCGATACACTCTCCCGTTTTCTGCATCTGCAATACCTCTTTCCAGCGAGTCGAGAAGTGACTTCCGGTAGACCAGTTCATCATAATCCCGGGGTGAGAGCAGGACTCCGGCCGGTTTTCCGTTCTGCGTGATGATCAGGGGATGTCCGCGTTCACGGAGCTTTTTGAACCACTGGGAAATACCCGTCTTGAATTCGGCAATGGGTACGATATCATCGGTGACAGATATGGGCTTCATATGTATGCTCCTTTTTTATGGTCTGTATATTGGTCAAAATATAGGTATAAAAAGAGGGGGGGTCAAGAATATTGTATCCGCTTCGGCGTTTATCGTTCTCATTCGGCTGCTGAGATGAACGTAAAGTGGGTACAACGCAAGCGCTTTCTTGCCCCCCTCTTTTCCCTTTCCATTTTCCCTCCCGCCCATTACATTACCTCCATGAATCCGCGCGTTTTCATCCATTCGAGGGGGGGAATAATCCATGCAATCGCGCCGTACGTTTCTGAAACATGCACCGCTGGCCGGGATGGCCGGAATACTGGCCGCCGGGAAGGCCCCGGCCTTCGCGCAGAACATGAACACCATGCGGATCGGGCAGGTGGGTCTCGGGTCGCACAGTTTTTTGCTGAACCTGATGAAGCCCCCGGCTGATTTCACCGGGAAGGTAAAGGTGGTTTCCTCGGGGGTGTGGGACGATGCGCCCGGGGTGGCGGAGTCGATGAGCAAGCGAGGCTACGGCACGCCCTATGCCGACCTGGAGAAGCTCATCCGGGAGTCGGACGGCATCCATATCGAGCACGGCGACTACCGGCGGGTGGCGGAGTTCGCCCGTCCCGCGCTGGAGGCGGGCAAGCCGGTGTTCATCAACCGGCCGTTTACGGCGAGCATTGCCGACGCCGAGGAGGTCATCCGTCTGGCGAAGGCGCACGACGCCCCGGTCATGAGCGCATCGTCGCTGGAGTTCCAGCCGGTGGTGGCCGAAATGCAGGCGTTCGTGCAGGAGAACGGGCCGCTGCGGGAGTACGAGGCCTATTGTCCGGAGCCGCATTTCACCTGGCATTTCCCGCATGTCATCAACTACGCCCATGCCGCGCTGGGAGGCGGAATCGAGAGCGCGTATTTTACCGGCGACTATGTCATGTCGCTGGAGGCGCGTCAGGACCGGGTGCGCGAAATGGGCGCGGCGCTGACGGTGTTCACCTACAAATCCCGGGACGGCCAGCCGCCCATCATCGGCATGAACCACATCGGCATCCATCCGGGGAGCTACCATATCGGCATCTATACGGCGAAGAAGTACCAGATGTTCGAGGCGGGCATGACCGATACCTCGGTGATGAAGTACATGTTCTACGCCCTGTATAACTTCTTTACGGAACGGAAAATTCCGCGTCCCTATGAAGCCATACTGGAGCAGCACCGCGCCCTGGTGGCCACCAATCTCTCCCGAATCACCGGGGGGCCGGTGAAGCTCGATTCTCTCGGCGGCGACGATGCGCTGCCCTGGTCGGAGAACATCCGGCGGTACATCGTCCGTCGGGCGCTGGGGAAGAAGTGAGCGCGGAGGCGCATAGGTATTCTTGCGAGGTAAAAAACCTAACTCACCCCTCGGTCCCCTCTCTATCCTATAGAGGGGATGACTCGTTATCAGTTGTCTCGATACTCCCTATGACTCGATTCCCCCTCTCTCTGGAGAGAGGGGGATTAAGGGGGTGAGTTACCGGCCAGCACCTCTACTGATTATCTTTAGTACTCATGCGTGCCAGTAGCTTTTCCTTGTCTTTACGACAATGGGGCCAGGGGGTGAGTTAGTTTTTTTCACGGAATACGGAGGAATGAACGAACCATGCCGGTAGTCCCCGCGCCATCGCTTGCCGTGCTCTTCGATCGCCTGGCCGGGAGCTACGACATCCTGAACCGCCTGATCTCCTTCGGGCAGGACCAGCGCTGGCGGCGCGCCCTGGCCAGGAGGATTCCGGCGGAAGCGGGGCTCCGCGTTCTCGACCTCGCCTGCGGGACCGGCGACCAGCTCCGGATGCTCCTGCGGGAGCGTCCCCGCATCGGGTTCGCGGCGGGCGTGGACGTCTCGCCCGGGATGCTTGCCCTCGGCCGGGAAAAGGTCCGCCGGCTGGGGCTGGACGGGCGCGTGTCGCTGGTCCGGGGCGACGCCCTCGCGCTGCCGTTCCCGGACGCCTCTTTCGACGCGGTCACCATTTCCTTCGGGGTCCGCAACCTCGCGCCGCGCCGCCATGAGCTCTTCCGGGAAATCCGCCGCGTGCTCCGTCCCGGCGGGACCGCGCTCATCCTCGAACTCACCGTGCCCCAAAGCCCGCTCGTCCGGCCCTTCTACCATCTCTATACCCGCCGGATCATGCCGTTGCTCGGCGGGCTCGTGTCGTGGAAATTCCGCGAATATCGCTATCTCAACCATTCCATAGAGGAATTCCCCCCGTCGGAGACGCTCTGCCGGGAGCTGCGGGAGGCCGGGTTCGCCGATGTTACCGTGCGGGGAATGACTTGGGGGGTGGTGCG
>JAWLHT010000021.1:0-28614 GCA_041690195.1 Candidatus Latescibacterota bacterium | reverse complement strand
AGAGGGGGCCAGGGGGTGAGTTACCGGCCAAAGCCTCCACTGCGTATCTTTAGTACTCATGTGCGCCGGTTATTTCCCCTTATCTTTACGACAATGGGATCAAGGGGTGAGGTCCCCTCCCGTTGGCGAGAACTCTTTTTCCAAACTCCGCCCAAAGCATCGGTTCAATTGAGTCTACACCCTTTTTCCATCAGGGATGGGCAGCATCTCCGCATCCGCATGTTTGGCGGATAATGATTTCTGATTTCATTCAAAGAGCTCGAACTTGACAAATCCCATCAGGAAGATCTGAGTCCCGGAGAAGCCGGAGGAGAGTTCGCCCAGGGAGGAATACTTGAGGGACTTGTCCGAATACCGGGTATACCGGGCGCCGAAGTCTATCCCGTATGCGCCGATCCAGGAATTCTCCTGTTCCGGATTGGTATTGTCGATACGCCAACGGCCGGCGAGGGTGAAGTAGGGGCCGCTCAGATCCACGGTGCGGAACGCCCGCTGCACTTTGTCTCTGTTGAACTCGGTCGGGCTGCTCCAGGTTGTGCTGGCGACATGATAATCAGCCCACATCATTCCCGTCGCACCGTACACCGAATAGAGTCCGGCCATGCGTTTGAGAAAGCCGAAAGCGGGCACTTCGTATTTGATTCCCGCGGAAGAGGAATTCCTGATCGAACGCTCATTCAGGGGGACCTGATAGTCTCCCAGGGTAATCGACTTCACCTCCGGGTTTTCAATGCCGCGGCTGTAGTCAAACCCGCCCTGGAGGTAGAGCCCCCGGTATATTCTGTAAGATCCGGAAATAATCATCTGATAGAAAGCATCCGCTCCCCATCCGGGGTTGGACTGCTCGGCAAGATACCCCACACCGCCCCCGATTTCCAGCCGGGGACCGTAAATAAACTCATCGGCCGCTCTTCCCGGTTCTGAAAATCCCAGAAAAGCAGCGGAAAAAAACAGCGCCAATCCCGCACCCCGCGCTTTTCCCAAGACAGATACCGACATATATTACTCCATGTGATGTGTGTCCGCATTCCTCCGTCGTACCTGCGAAGGGAATGCATTCATAATGCATCGCGCTATCAAAGTCAATCTAAAACTGCTGTTCGCTCCCGTCTCGCCACATCTGCGTATCGGTTGCAGTCCGGCCAAGAACTGTTGCCACTTCCGTGAGCGGCGGTGCAATTCGCACGAAAGAAGGGGCAGGACCGGGAAATCTTTAACGGGAGGAAAAAGCTGCGGACTGCGTCTGCGGCAGTTCACCTTTGACGCGGGTTGCCTCCGTCTGCATCCCGTCCGTTTTCAGGCTGCGGTCGTTTCGGTCCCGAAGCAAGATGAGGCGCCTGCATTCCGTCCATAGGTATGCGTTCGACAGGGTGGTCGAGCGGCCGACGGCTGACGTTAGGGTTTAACTGACTGTATATCAATGAGATGCAGATGATTTCTCTGTGGGCCCGACGAAATGGTCGAAACAAATCGGGAATAAGGGAAGCTATTTTTGTGTTCGGTGTGTGTGCAAGTGTCAGTCCGGCAATAACATGAATGATTGGTCGCGGATATGGCGCAGATATTGCGTTAACGTATGGTGGTATCAAGGAAACCGGCAGATTCGCTACACTGGAGGATGTTATGAAATCCGGAACCATTCCAGCCGTACTCGGCTTGGCTGCGCTTTTGTGGGCGGCACAGGTTGCGGTCCCGGTTCCCGTCCTGGCGCAGAGTGGGACAGCCCGGACCTCCGTGAAGCAGGGGGACCGGTTCGTGGACGAAGACAAGGACGGTTTTAACGATGTAGCGCCCAAAGCAGGCAATGGCCAGACCGTCGGACTAAAACACCGGAATCGGGCGATGCGGTTTGTGGACGAAGACGGTGACGGTATCAGCGACAACGCTCCCATATTCGGTAAGGGAGGAGTATCCGGAAACAAGGTCGGCTCGTCAGGCCAGAGTGAAACCCGGGGAAATGTTGCCGAATCGGAGAATGCGCAAAAGTCCGGATGGAAAAACGGACCGGTTCGGAACGAGGGCGCCGGTATCCAGAATGCGCTTGAACGCGGACGAAAAATGGGGAAGACCGAAGAAAACGAAGAGGATACCATCGGCAACAATCGCGCCCAGAACAATAATGCCAAGAATCGGTTCGGCCGAGACTATATTTTCAACAAGCCGAAGAACCAGGGCAACGGCAATAACGGTTCAAACGGGGGCAAGAAGTAGAATAGTACCATTCTCATCAGGGAAAATGTCTTCATCTTATGGGTTGTTTTGAACAAAAACCGGACAAAAGCCCCGGGCATACATGAGCGGATAGTAGTATTCAGTGGCTCCGGGCCTCCCCCCAAGAGTAACTCGCCCCCCTGGTTTCCCCTCTCCCCGAGCTTGTCATTACCCAAGTTATTTTAAAATGGGAGAAAGGGTGCAGGTGATTTGTGTACGTGCATCACACCTTTGGCGTATTGTGTAACTCATAGTCTCCCATCGAGTCATCCCCTCTCTATGGAGAAAGGGGAACGAGGGGCATTGTCGTAAACATAAGGGAAAACCACTATCACGCATGAGTACTACAGGATAATCAGTCGAGGCTCCGGCCGGTAACTCACTCCCTTACCCTCCCTTCTTGCGCCCCATCAAACGTACTGAACCCGTGACCGAATGGTCAGACCTCCACCGCCTGGCCGTCGTATGCGGCAAGGATACGGAGACCATGCCCGGAAAAGCGTTCCCGGATGGATGCGTGGTACTCCCGGGCGCGGTCAAGAGACTGGACGATCCGCCGGTCATCACTTTCGGGCGCGTGATGGAAGAGAGCGAGGTTTTTCACTCCGGCGCGGAGGGCGATATCCACGCCGATCACCGCGGTGGAGTGTCCGTAGTGCTGGCGTTCGATGGTTTCCTCCAGCGTGGCGTACATGGCGTCAAACACCAGGAGATCGGCGTCGCGGCAGAATTCGGCATAGGGGGCGAGGGCAGAATCGCTCCGGTCTGGATATTCGCCGTCGGTGGCAAACACCATGCTCCGCCCGCCGAGGGTCACCCGGTACGCATGGGAGCCGCCCGGATGGTGGAGGCCCCGGTTGCCAATCCGAAAGGGGCCGAGCATGATTTCTTCGCCGCTCCGGAGTTGATGGAAAGTCACATCGGAGCGCAGGTCTTCCAGGGTGATGGGAAAATGCACCCGGTCCATCTGGGATGCAAACCGACCGCGAAGTCCGGGATGGACTCCGTGAATGTGAATGTCGTATCCACCGGAGAGCGCCGGGCCGAAAAAGGGGAATCCCATGATGTGGTCCCAGTGGGTATGGGTCTGGAGAATGTCAATGCGACGGGGAGCGGAATCATCCTCCATGATTCGGCTCCCGAGTTCACGAAGTCCCGAACCGCAGTCGAGGATCAGGCGGGAGTTCTCTCCGGTGACTTCCACGCAGGGAGTGTTGCCGCCGAAGGTCGCGGCGTCACAACCCGCGCCGTCCATGTAATCGTTCAGTGCTCCAGGGTCGGCAAGATCCACCGATGCTGCGCCCGCAATCAGCCGCCGCGCCTTGCGCCTGAACTCCTCGGCATTCATGGGTGCGGGGATGGAACCGCGCGTTCCCCAGAATGTTACCCTCATGCTTCCTCCCAGTGCACGGCTTGGGACAGGATGATCATGCGGTCTCGGGACAGATCGAATGTTTCTCCGCCGAACCCGCCGAATACCGCCACGACCTTGAATCCCGCCGCCTCCAGCAGCATGGATATCTCGGTATAGGAATAGAGACGGATTGAATGATGATACTCTCTTTTTCCGTTCTTGTCAACAACATGCACATCAATTTCCGATCGATTCCGTATCGGGTCGAACCACTTTTTTTCCAGTACGAGCGCGCCATTGTTTTCGAACCAGTCTTTACGGGGGAGATGGCGGAGCACAAAATCCCGGTTAACCAGGTCAAGGAGAAACAATCCGCCCGACTTGAGCGCTCCGGCGATTTCGGCGAGCATTCGGAAATTGTCGCGCTCTTCCTCGAAATACCCGAACGAGTTGAACAGGTTGACCGCGCAGTCAAAGCCGCCGTTAAATGGAAGCGCGCGGTTGTCGCACCGCACCAGCCGGTTCTCTCCGAACCGCTTTGTCGGGCGGCCATCCTTTGCCGCCCGCTCACCGGCGGCCCGGATGCGTTTCGCCGCCTCGGCTATCATGAACGACGAACGGTCGCAGCCGTATGCGTTCACTCCCTCCTCCAGAAGCGGAACGAGATGACGGCCGTATCCGCATCCTACATCAAGAAGCCATGAGCCTCTCCCTATCCTGAGGATTTTCCGGAGAAACTCCACTTCCTGTTCCGTGGCGGTATGCAGGTCGATATACAGATAGTCGGGACCGAAGTAACCTTCGTACCAGGTGTCGCTTCTTTTTTTCCGCATTCGTTTTCCTGATTGCCGGCGGTCCACCGGATGTAAGGAGAGCAAGTCGGGGCGGAAAAGCTTGTCCCCGGCCGGTATTTTTCCGATAATATAGCATACTCTCCGGGCATTCGCTGTGAGCAATGAACACTTTCTTTTGAAAACGGGGCCCGCTCTTTCAATATGGACCGGCCAGCAAGGAATACGCACATTGATTATTATGGGTATCGGGAGGAGTCAGGAAACGGAATCAGGTGACTGGAAACAAATGGCGAGCGGCCGGGCATGGTTTCGATTACGGGAATACATGCTTCGGATTCGGCTCTTTCGCACACCATCGCTTCGGGGATTGCTCACCGGCACGACACCGAACGTGAACACGTTTTCAAGGGGGAGAAAGTGAGAAAATACAGACCACTCCATATGCTTTTTCCGGTCATTTGCGCAAGTATTCTGCTGCTTGGCTGCTCCGGCGGCGGCTCCAACCCTTCCGGTCCGGGCGAGGACGATCCGGGCCAGAATGTCCGGGAAACGAAAAGCCTGACCGTCGGTTCCGGAGGCGGCGCGGTCACCCTGAGCGGAGGGGTGAGCGTGGTTTTCCCCGCTGGAGCGGTGACGCGGGATGCGGGTTTCACCATCAGCGAACTCACACCGGAATCCTACTTTGAACCGGATGATGAGTTCGGGCGCGTCGTGCTCCGGTGCACTGGCGATATCGCCGAGTTTGCCCATCCCGTGGAAATTCTGGCGCCCCTGCCCGTGAACATGACCATTGCAGACTCCGCTCGGGTCTTCGGCGGGTACATTGACGAGACGGACGGTTCGATGCAACTTGTCCCCTGCGCCATACGGGTCGTTGAAGGCAAGCCGTTCGCGGTGATGGCCGCGGAGCACTTCTCCATTCCCTTCCTTTCCTGGCTGGTCAAAGAAACGCCGCCCGCTTCAGCGGGACCGCTCCAGATTCCCTATTATAGCCAGGGCGAATCGAATTACTGCTGGGCGGCATCGCTCCAGATGCTGACCCAGGCGGCCAGCTTCGAAAAACGGGACGAGATCCCCGGCATCATCGGGGCCATGGGGGTGGACGAGAGCGGCATCAGTTCCTACAAGTTTCGGATGAGTTCGGCCATCACGGGTATTGTCAAAAGCCGGGCCGGCGTCGCGCCCGAGCGGAGCGCCTGGGATTTTGTGAACTACGGGCTCCTGAAGGACCACCTGAAACGCGAAATCGGCGTGCGCGGAGTGCCGGTGGCGGTGCACAGCACCGCGAAAGAACACGCGGTCGTGGTCGTGGGATACAGCGGCAACACCTTCTATGTTCACGACCCGGCGAGCATGTCCGGCGGCTCGATCGGATACACCGCGCGCACCTGGGACGAACTGTCCGGTGGCATGGGATTGGGTTCGAATATGGTCAGTCTCTCGATCCCGAAAAAGCTGGACGCCTCGCGTCCCGCGATTACGGTCAATATCCTGAACAACGCCGTACAGTTCATCCGGCCGCCCACCCCGGATGACGCTACTTCGAACATCTACTGGTTCCGGTGGGATTATGCGAACAAGGACGGGTACGGATTCCTGGACGGGCGCACCCAAAAGCTGGTCGAAACCCTCCCGGGGACGGTAACCGTACTGAGAAAGTCCGGAGACATCGAAATAGCAAATTCCTCACGGAGCGCATCCGCGGATGTCAGCGTATGGGTTGATGTCGTCTGCCTCACCCAAACTGGGGCGTACTATTCAGACAATGTGCAGGTAAGCGTCCCCGCCAATGCGGTGCGGACGGTTTCTTTTCCGGACATCCCGGTTGACGAATTCCGCTGGAACACCGCGTCTGGCGCGGAATACTCGCTCATTATCCGCGCGATGCAGAACGGCACCCTGACGGAGGAACAGGCGGTTACTTTCAAAATTGACACCCGTCCAGTCAAGGTGGACACGCTCACTCCCGCCCGTGGAGGCGTCGGGACCAGGGTCGCCATTACCGGCAGCGGCTTCGGAACGATTCCCAAAACCACGAAGATCACCTTCAACGGGGTCGAAGCAGAGTTCGATACGACTGCCTGGAGTGACACGCGGATCACCGCCATTGTCCCCGAGGGAGCGAAAACCGGCCCGCTCGTGGTGTCCAACGGCGATGTGAAGGGAAAGGCGGTTGAGTTCACGGTGACCGAAGAGCGGACGGTTGTCCAAACGATAAATTACCGGACCACCGGCAATTTCGGTGAAAACGCCATGACGGTCAC
The DNA here is from genome assembly GCA_041690195.1 of Candidatus Latescibacterota bacterium. Taxonomy (GTDB): domain Bacteria; phylum Latescibacterota; class Latescibacteria; order Latescibacterales; family Latescibacteraceae; genus JAWLHT01. The sequence goes on along the minus strand of JAWLHT010000021.1, from coordinate 21,991 downwards.
CGGCACGATCTCCGTGACCGGCGAAGTGGGGTATAACTATATTGAGGATACCACCAACTTCTACTCACTGGAAGTGGTCAAGGATACTCCGGTCACCGTAACCATCAGCATGAGCGGCGTTTTGGACCAAACGGAGCATACTGTCGTAAACAGCGACAGTTCGACCACCGTGACGACCTATCACACGCCGAAGATGACGCCGCTGACCGATACCGAGTATGATGAGTGGCCGGTGACCGTCAGAGGCGATTTCCCTCATACCGTTTCCGAAAACTCCATGAGTTTCACGCTCACCACCAGGACCCAGAGCATGACGGCGCAGGCGTATTTCGGCGTTTACGCCGATATCCGCCGTTACGACAAGGAAGGGATACTGATCGAGGAAAGGGAAGATGTTTTCATTAACGGAAGGGTGGTTGCCACGGTATACGTCAAGACGGAGTAAACGGGGCCGCTCAGCGGCAAAGATGCGGGAATAATACTGCAGTGGATCGAATCGTGCAGAAAGAATCCATTCCGTCCACCCCGGCCCTCACCCTCCCTGCTCCCTCTCCCGTCGTGCGGGAGAAAAGGCCCCCATTCGTGCCGGATACGGTACGGTTTGGGTACGGAGGGCATTGTCGTAAAGATAAGAGAAAACCGCAGGCACGCATGAGTACTAAATATAATTAGTGGAGGTTTTGGCCGGTAACTCACCCCCTGGCCCCCTCTCTCCAGAGAGAGGGGGAAGTGATCCACAGGAAGCACCGAGACGGCCGATAACGAGTCATCCCCTCTCTTGCGAGAGAGGGGAACGAGGGGTGAGTTAGCTTTTTCAGGCCTGAATCACAAAACTTCCGTTCACTACTATATGCTTATCTTTACGACAATGGGTACGGAGGGAGTGCATGGAACCACAGGCTGAGTTAACCCGATAAGGGGAAAAGAATCAGCCGTTCTGAGCTGGTATGCAACATACGCACAAATCCTCGCTCCGGCTGGGCTTGCGTTCGAAGCGTCTGATGTCTATATTAAAAAGATACATAAGATATTTCCGCAATTCTCACACCTCCGGTGCTCCGCTGCTTTGTACGGGGAATTGAGAGAAGCACGCATTCGACCGGCGCATGACCTGAAACCAAAAGAATCCCAACTCTGCGCCCGGCGAGCGGATGCCGATATATCACCTCAAATACATGAGCCCAACCCGCAAAAAAGGTGACCTGCTCACCGTGTCCCTTGCGTTGAGGTGACTGTGCTCTCTGGTATGCGTGATATTATCTGTTCAGAAAAGCGGGCAGCCACATTCTCTTCCGGTCCGGAACGCCGGAACCACCCCAACCATTCTCCCGACCACAACCTCTCACAAAGGAAATACATCATGGCCAAGGCGAAGAACGGCGATACCGTAAAAGTTCACTATACCGGTCGGCTCACCGATGGCACCGAGTTCGACTCTTCCACTAGCTCCGAACCACTGGAATTCACCCTCGGCGAAGGACAGGTCATTCCCGGATTCGAGGAAGCCGTGGTCGATATGACGCCCGGCGATAAGAAAACGGTGACCATTCCCGTGGACGAGGCCTACGGTCCCCACCGCGACGAGTTGATTACCCAGGTGAGCCGCGACCAGTTCCCGGAAGGTATTGATCCGGAAGTGGGACAGCAATATGAAATGGTCAGCAACACCGACGGCCAGGTGTTCATTATGACCGTCACCGACATCGCTGATGGCCAGGTTACGCTGGATGCCAACCACCCGCTGGCTGGCGAAGATCTCACCTTCGACATCGAACTCGTGGAGATCGAAGGGTAACCGTTGGAATACGGGAGTTTTCTCCCTGATGCATGAAAGCCGCCCGCGGATGTCGCGGGTGGCTTTCACTTTCGGTGCGCTGCCGTGCTCAAATATCGTCCAGTGGGTAGATCGGCCGGGGAATTTGGGTCCAGGTGAAGGATTTCAGGTCCACCGAGGCGAATCCCGGGGTATTGCTCAGAATATAAGCGTAGATGGATTCCGGGTACTGCGGGCGGAAGGCGAATCCTCCCTTGCAAACCACCATGGTGTATTTTGCGGGATCGATGTTCATGGCCCGGAGGTTTTTCTGGTCATTGGGGCCGATCTGGGCGGTGTTGATCACGAGAGTGATTCCGTTTGTCTCGATGCGGACCGCGGGTTTGTCCTGGCCGGAGAAGTCGGAGATCGTGGCGACCTTCCCGGTAATGCTGACCGGGGGGCCGTACAGGGGATCGGATTTGCCGCCCACCTCCAGGGTGACCATAGATCCTTCGCCCGCTCCGGCGGCCTTTTGGGCCGATTCGGGATCCCATATCTGAACCAGGGCGTTTTTCACCCCCTGCTTGAGAATCTGGGCCAGGAGCGCGGTACCGTCGCCCGGGGTTCCCGCTCCCATGTTGTCGCCGCCGTCGGCGATGGCCACCGGTTTGCCGGTTTTACGGTTCAGGTCCAGCGCCATGCGGATGGTTTCGTCCGGGTAGGGCAGGTGGACCCAGTAATCCTTGCGATAGGAGAACATGAGGTCGCCCAGTTCGTCGGCGAGCTTTTGGGCCAGTTCCCGGTCACGGTCGGTGGTCACGAGGACGCCCGCGCCCTGTGAGGGAACATCCTGCTGCATGAAACCATGGCCGGGGCAAACGGTGAGCACGCCGGGAACGGTGCGTTCCATCTCCTTGGCCTTGTCGTAGACCAAGCGGATGGGGAGATCGCTGGTGACCACATTCAGCGGCGGACCGATCATGAGCTGGAGCTTACGGACCGCCATGACCGGCTTGATTTTTCCGGAGAGCGCTCCAAGCATGATCGCGGCGATTTCCTTGCCGCATTCGAAGGCGTCCACGTGGGGATAGGTACGGTAGACGCTGACCGCGTCGGCCACGTCGACCATCTGTTGGGTGGGCTTGCAGTGGAGGTCCATGGTGAACATGACCGGGATGTCCGGCCCGACCTTTTTCCGGATGAGAGCCAGGGTGTCGCCTTCCATATCCGGGTGGCCTTCAGCCACGCCTCCGCCGTGGAGGTGGAGGTATACGGCGTCAACCGGATTCTTGTCAAGGGTGTCGAGCATGGTCCCGGTGATATAGTCGAAGGCTTCGGCGGTGACGATTCCCTGGCCGCCGCCGCACCGGATGGAGCCGATGAGTTCCACATCGAACATTTCCATGACATCCATGAATCCGCCGATGCTGTCCCCGACCGTGCCGTGCACCATGCCGCCGCCCCGCCGGAGCACCTCCGGACCCTCCTTCATGCCGTGCCTGAAAATCTCCAGCGTGGTTTTTCGGGGATTGAACGTGTTCGTCTCATGGGCGAATCCGCCCACCATGATCCGCTTTTTTCCCGGTTTTCCGCCCGACGCACAGGATAGCCCCGCTACTCCCCCCAGAGCCCCGAGTCCCGCCGCCAGAAATCCGCGCCGTCCTGAACTGCTGCGCATACAACTCCCCCTTTCCAAGGCGTGCAACATGCCCGGCTCGATTAACTGTTCGCCACATCCAGCAGTCGTTTTACCGCCGGATTAGGATTGGTGATTTCGTTCGCCGACCGGATGGTGACCGTTGGTATGGCCCCGTGGTCGAGGTGAATCTGCATCCGAAGCGTCTCATTTTCATTGCGTCCGCCCAGCCCGGAGTACCCGAACGTCCGGCACAGCTTCCCGAAGAGGACATTGTTCAGATCGCATCCGCCGGTGCGTTCCAGCCCTTCCACCACTTCCATCCAGCCGTTGAAAAGGTGTACCTGGCCGAATGAGAGTCCCTGTGCGGTGATCTCGTTGAGTCCTTCACCGCCGACCGCCAAACCATTCCCCAATGTGGCCACATGCTCGATGAGCCTTTTCATGCCTTCGGAGGACGTGGCGCCTTCCGCGAAGCAGTTGTAGAGGTTGGCTGAATGGAGGGTCACATCGATGAACACGCTTTCCAGCGAAAGATCCCGCACTGCGTCGAGGATGTTCTCGCCCAGAATGGAGCGCCACATGCCCAGCCCGGGATGGACCTTCACCATGACTTTTTTATCCCGGTTTCCGGTTCGGTTCCCGTTGGATTCGGGAACCCCGATGCCGCGTCCCTTGTACCAGCTCCAGCCGAGAAGCTGCTTCTTTTCCAGATTTCGGTATTGAAAGTCACGAATCAACTGGTACGCCGGGTGGGAGGGGTCCATGTCGATGGAATTGCAGTGCGGCATGACCCGGAAACCCATTTCCCGGCATTTCGCGATAAACGCCTTCCCTTTGGCGCTGGCGACATAGCGGGGGTAGTTCTCGTCATACTCGTCCTCCCGCCAGTACGGGAAATGGAGTAATACTTTTTCCGGGGAAATACGTTTCGCCAGCGCATCGAGAATGGCGGTGTCCGCGGGGCACCAACTCACCGCGAACCGGAGATCGTCAATCCAGGGTTGGCGCCGCCGCTCCTCGGCTTCCAGGTTGTACGCCCGCCAGTACCACATCCGGTACTGCTCTGCGGGAACGCGCCAGCCGCCCTGATACACGTTAATCCGCCAGCATAACCCCCCGGCGCTCAGGTTGGCGTCTATGGGTCCGTAGGCCTCGCTGTCCAGACCGATGATGTTCGGAGTGTCATCGGTACCGATTTTCAGGGCCTTGTAGCGGTAGCGGTCGTCGCGGGTGTGAACCCAGAAGCCTCCATTCCGTGAATGGAGAATGGCCAGCCCGGCTTCCCACCATGTGGGCCAGTCCCACCGGGTGTTTTTGATCAGGGGATCGTCGAGCTTCATGGAAATCCCCTGGAAAATGGGCGCGACCATACTCAGTTCAGGATTGAGGCCGGCCAGGGACCAGCGGCAGGCGCGAACTCCCGGACGGGATGAGTAGGCGGAAGGTTCGATCAGGAGGTCGCCGTTCTCCGGGTCGACCGAAATGGAAATGACACCGTCGCCGTCCCAACTGTGAAAGACGATTTCCGCCCGTCTCGGGGATAGCTGACGAGCCTGGATGCTACCGAATTTCTTTTCATCGATGGCGACCGTTTCGTTCGCCGGATACAGGAGCTGAAGCGCCGCGGAACCATCGGCATCGGGTTGCGTGATGAATTCCTCGCCGGTGGCTTTGCTTTTCAGGGAGGTAATGAATCCCTTGTCAATCACCGCGGTCAGGGTGGGTGTTTCAGCAAACACCTTGTTGTTTTCCACCCGGAGCGAGGCGTTTCCCCGCGATGGAGCGGGCGTGGATCTTCCGGCGGAGTTTTTCTGTCCGGAAGCCGCCGTGACTTGGGAGATTACGGCGGCTCCGGCCGCTCTGGTCAGAAGACTTCTTCGTTTCATGAACAGTTCTCCCCGAATCTGTGGCGTTCAGCTTTGCGGAGGTGAGAACCATCCGCGGCGGTCGGAAGACAGCCTGATCCGACCGCCGCAGGGCGGTTTGGTCCTTCGGTTACAGGATGCCGTACTTCTTGAACGTCTTCACTACTCCCGCGCCGTTCCGCAGTTCCTGCCGTACGGTGTCTTCCCCCTGAACCTTCTCCCAGGCCAGGGCGATAACCTTGTCGGCAATGCCTTTCGGGACCACCACGACCCCGTTTACATCGGCGAATACCAGGTCGCCGGGGGAAACCTTCACGCCGCCGCAGATAATGGGGGTATTCCGCCGCTTGCCGTCCATCCGTCCCAGCGAATCATAGGGGGTGAGCCCCGCGCTGAACACCGGGAAGTTCAGCTCCACAATTTCCTCGTAATCCCGCACTCCGCCGTCGCAAATGACACCCGCAACCTTATGGCCCACCGCGGCATTGGAGAGGAGGCCGCCCCAGAAGGCGGAGAGCTTCGGGGCTTTGCACTGGGCAATGATGATCTGGCCGGGCTTTGTGTCGTCAATGAGCTCCATTTCCATCTGGAAGGGCTCCTTGGGAACTTCGCTGACTTCCTCCAGGTAGATGGTCACCGCCTCGCCCCAGGTCCGCATGCCGGGTAACAGTGGACGAACCTTGGGGTCCATGCACTGCTCGCGCACGCCCATACCGTCCATGACGTCCTGGAGCACCGCGGTGAAAAGTTTGGGGAGCTTATCGTTGTATTTGGAGTAGCTGCCGCCGGAGGGCAGGGGGAGCCTGGAAGTTTGGGCATGCGCCGTGGACCCGAGGACCGTCCCGGCCGCAGCCGCGCCGAGGAAGGAAGCTCCGCGGGTGAACAGCTTGCGCCGCATTGCATTGAAATTTCCGAACCGCATGGGGTAATCCGTCCTTTCCGATAAACAAGTGGTGACTGATTCTCTGTCCTGCTATCCCGATTGAGTCGTATTTAGTCAGGTGTGCATACGCGCGGGAGCCGCCGAACTTCTCCCCGGATGGGTATGGGGCAGAATCCGCCGCCGGACCGGCTTCGGCGCTTTTCATATTACCAGCGATCCGGTACGCCGTTGCGCCTCCCGCTTTTGTGATGTGTCTCCTGGCCGCAGCCTCTCCCGTCCTCCCCGGTCTGGCAGAGATGCGGATTATTCGCTCCTGGTCCTCGCGGCGAAGAAGTATGCCCGCACGAGTGTATCATTCGGTTCGTTTCCTCCGAAGGGCATGAAGCAGGTCCGGACGCCGGGACGCCCCTCGGTGAAATAGTTCGGGTACACCTGATTCAGTGATCCGTAATCGTTGATGTCCCGAAGAAACACATTGGCGGAGACGATGTCCTGCATGCCGAGTCCGGCGTTTTTCAGTATGTCGGCGTGGCTTTTCATCACCCTGTCGGTCTGCTCTTCGAGCGATCCCTTGCCGCCGTACTGGGCGGATACATAGAGCATGTCGCCCGCCCAGACCGCCGGACTCGCGGCGTCGTAGAGTTCCTTCGGGCCGGGTTTTTTCCCGCCTTTTTTTACCACTTTCCGGGAAGCGAGGTCGGTGGTGGCGATGCAGGTCACTTCCACATGGGAGCCGTTGGGTATCGCGTTTATGGTCACATTGGCCCGCGCGGGCTCCTGGCCTTTCTTGAAGAATTCCCGATAGATTTTGTTGAATGCCTTGAGCTTTTTGTAATCGTCCAGATAAACGTTGGTCCAGACCACATGACGATGGTCCAGCCCGGCCTCGGAGAGGACTGCACCCACGTTTTTCAGGCACTGGCGAACCTGCTCCTCGAAGGTAGCGGGATGACTGCCGTCCGGGCGTTGATCGCCACGGCCTGAGATGTAGAGGGTGTTCCCGGCCAGGATGCCCCGGCTGTATGGCAGGCTTTCCGGTGCGCCGACCGCTTTCTTTTCGCTGATGTCGGCGTGGGCGATCACGGTGATCTCGATATGGTTTCCCTGGGGAATGGTGTTGATGCCCAACGTGGTCCGGGCCGGAGGAACATTTGGGAATATCTCGCGGAAAACGTCGTTCATGGCCTGATAATTATTCAGGTCGTCCAGCATTACCCATGCCTTCACCACATGCTCGTAATCAAGTCCGGCCATGTTGAGCGTGCGGCGGATATTTGCCAGACACTGCCGTACCTGGTCCGGAAAGGTTTCCGGCTGGCCGCCGCCGGGCAGCGCCGACCCCGCTCCAGCGACAAAAAAGGTCTTGCCCACCATGATACCCGACGAGTAGAGTTTAGATCGCGCTTCTGCCGGATAGAAAGTCTTGACCGTTTGGGCACATGCCGAAGCGGCCATGCATCCGGTCAGTATTGTCAGCAGGAAAACCTTAAACGTACCGTTCCGCATGTACAACCCTCCTTTTTTTTGAAGCGCACGACTATCGGACAGTAGAGCATCCGTTTCACCTGTATTTCGTTTCGTAACAGTTCATGCGTATGGGTTGACGCGGCGGCATCCCCGGCGGGCTTTGGATACCCCTGATTCGCCGTCGGCCAGGGAGCACGGTGGTATCAACGTTGGCTGTCCGGAATGTTTTTTTCATGGGTTCGTGAAAAAAACTGTCCGCGTCGTTTGCATTATACTATTTTTTCAACGAGGAAATCACGCTTTTTTATCATATTTCGTACCTGCTTTTCCCAACAACAAAGAGGAGCGTGCAGATGTACGGACGAAATCTTCTCACGGGCTTTCTTGTCGCGGCGACATGTCTCACCGTACTGTCCGGCTGCTCCCGGGAGCCCGCCTGGACCAAAACCAACCGCGCGGTAATCAGGGAGCACGGCATTGAGCAGCGTACCCGGACAGACATCCCCGAAAGCGGGATCGTCCCGAGTCTCGATCCCGGCGTGGTGACCGGGACGGCCGCTCTTCCCGAAACAGAACTCGCTCCCGGGGTGAAGGCCCGCATGTACTGGGGAACGGGCGCCCTGGTCTGCCGGACCACTCTTGCCCCCGGTGCGGAAATACCCCGGGAAACGCTCCCCTCCGAGCGGTTCATGATCGTCATGCGCGGTTCGGTGGAGCAGCTTGCGGGCGGAGTCATGGTTCCCATGCGGGCGGTGGAGTATGAGCGGATGACCCCCATCTCCGGACGCCGTGAGCAGAACGATCTCATCTATCTGGAAAAAGGCGCGGATAACGCGCTCAAGGCGGGTTCCGAAGGCGCGGAAATCATGGAAGTCTATTCCCCGGTCCGAATGGACTTTCTCCGGAAGGCAGGGGCGCAGGATCTTCCCCCGGAGGTTCCCGACCCCGGTTTCGGCGTTGCCCCCTCCCACAAGCCGGGAGTGGTATACAACCTTCACGACATTCAGTTCACGGAACTTGTTCCCGGGGCCATTTCCCGGCTCGTTTCCGGGCGCGGAGTGCAGCTCAGCTTCATCCGCATGGACCCCGGCTCTTTTTTCGCCCACCACAATCACCCCGAAGAGCAGCTCATGATGGTGTTCCGGGGCGCTGTCGAGGAGATAATCCTCGACGGGACCGCTCCCATGCAGGCCGGCGATGTTCTCTATCTCCCGGCGGGCATGGTCCATGGCGGCACCAACAGTTCCAGGGGGTGCGATGCCCTCGACATCTTCTGGCCGGTCCGTCCGGATTACGAGGAGAAACGCCGGGCCGGACTCGATGCATTCCACGAGATCATTCCCGAGGACGCGAAAATCGAGCTGGTGGCCGATGGCTCGGTGCAAAGCCCCAAACTGGCCTATTGCGAAGGCCCCTCCTGGATCAATGGCAAGTTGTATTTTTCCAGCATGGGATATGACAACAAGTGGACCGGTGATGTCAAGGGCAGCATGCTCGTCGAAATGGACCCGGATGGCAGGTACCGGGCCATCTCCAAAGGAATCGAGTATAACGGTACCTTTCCGCTGGGGAACGGCCGCATGGCGGTTTGCGACATGTATGGTCACAAGGTGGTCGAGGTGGATACGAAGGGCCGGGTAACCCGGGTCATTGCGGACCGGTGCGATGGCAAACGTCTGGACGGCCCCAACGACCTGTGTGTGGATGACAAGGGTGGCGTGTATTTCTCCGACCCCCGGATTGTGCCGGAGCCTCACGAGCAGCCAGGTCCGAGCGTGATGTACGTCCGTCCGGACGGCACGGTGATCCGGGTGGTCGAACCGGGCACCCTCATCAAGCCCAACGGGCTCATTCTCAGCCCGGACTGCAAGACCCTCTATGTCAACAGCACCCCCGAAGACTACATGCTGGCCTATGATGTCGCTCCGGACGGTACGCTTTCCAATCCCCGCAAGTTCGGAAAGCTCCTGGTCACCCCGGAAATGCGGGAGCAGGAATCAGTCAATCCCCAGGTGGACGGCATGACCGTGGACGAGCGTGGCAACGTCTATATCACCTCCATCATCGGACTCCAGATATTCAACCCCCGGGGCGAGCTCCTCGGGATGATTCATTTCCCGCTCATGCCGGTGAACTGCTGCTTCGGCGATCCCGACGGCAAAACCCTCTATGTGCTCTGCAACGATAAAGTATACAGGATTCGCACCAATGTGCGGGGAGCGGCGTATACGCTCAGGGGACTGGAATAACGGAGCAACGACTCATGGATACGAACGGCCGGGTGGTATGCCCGGCCGTTCGTGCAGAGATTCGCATACCCGCAGAGAAGCGTTTCGCACGGACCCATCCCGCGACATCAGGGGGAACCGGTTTTTTTCGGATAAACTGATTCCCTCCTCCGGACGTCATACAATACATGGATATCGGATTGGGCCGGTGGAGAAACCCCAGGTGTATATTTTGGCTCCCTTTTGGTTTGGCAAGGGGAAACGAAAGATATGCAACTCGTTTTGAACGGGTGTCTTGCGGTTCAGGCCGGATGCCACAACAACCCGGAACGTAATCCCGATCCAAACCGACAGCCGGAATAAATTATACCTTCACCCCGGAGTATCCCATGCTCGGTATGCGTATCATTGCTTATACCTTGGCGCTCATCCTGACGGCGGGAACAGCCGTTCCGGCGTCGGCACAGACAAACCGCGCCCGTAAACCGGTTTCCGAGGCGCAGGTGGTCAAGCTCATTCCGGTTCTGCGGACGCTCGCGGCCCAGGTGCGGCAGTCCCGGCTGCCGGTGGGGACGGAGCGGCGCCTTGATGAGGCCCGCGCGGCCCGGATTGCTCTCCTGGAAGACATCAAATCCAGAAAGGTCGATCCCCGGGAGTGGATAGAAGCGCATTCCGTGCAGGCGGTGCTCCCGCCTCTGGCCGAGTACAGTTCGATTGTCTCCCGGCTTGCCACGGAACTTTCCCTGCGGCCCTGCGCGGTGTTCGGGTTCGGGATAGAGGCTTCGGAGATCGGTCAGGCGAAACTCCGGGGAGACCGGGAGGAAGAGCGGCGGCTTGTCGAGCGGGGGATTGACCGCTCTGACGCCCAGTTGAGGGTGGACGCAGTGATTGCGGGGGTCCGGAGATTTTACCTCGATCGCCGGTTCAGCGGTTTCGACCGTGAATCGCCGTTCGCCTGGAGTGTCATCTCGCCGGATTCGCTTTTTACAGTCACCCTCATGGAAGCAAATCCGTACCACGCCTGGGGGAGTACCGGACTCCCCTCCGGACCGGTTCTTGAGATAACCTGGAACGAGGACTCGGACGATCTCCCCGAAACCGGGGAATCCCTGCCGTCCCTCCTCAAACGGCTCGGCATGGGAGACCGTGAGTTCCTGGACCTGCTCACCGCGCTGGTGGTTGCCCGTCATGACGCGCATAACCCCTCCAGGCTGAGTATCGAAACAAACTATCAGCCCGAATCGGAAGAGGACCGGCAGGTTTTTGAGGAGTTCTCCACACTGGTGAAAGTACGCACCGAGAATGTCGCCCTGTACCGCCGGTACAATCGTATGCTGGACCCGCTTCTCGATGCATTCGACGAGGAATAAGGCGAGTGGCTTGAGCATGCGCGTATGATTGGGGCGCATACAAGGTCGTCATCAGGAAGGATGCAGCGTTTAGCCGGATTGCTGGTGCGTATTTATGACATGCCCGGAATGATGACGGCGGGAACACACAAATCTTCCGGCCTTTTGCACCGAAATCGGGTATATTGCCAGAAGCAGGCCGTTCAGCATTCCGCCCACCCCCGTTCCGGAGATCATACCATGACCGAATCCGTCATCACGGATCGTGACCGCGCCATGGCCCGTAAATGCCTCGAATGCACCCTGTGTTCCCACGCCCGTGAACGACAGCGCGGCCTGGCGTTCTGGTTCGTGAAGAAGATTGAAGGCGGTGTCTGTCCCTTCTGCCGCGCATATGAACGAGTTTACGGCCGTAAGGCGCACGAACCCGCGCCTCCCGTCTGAGACCGCTCCGGTTCCGCGCATGCGGTGCGAGTCGCGAAGACGCGCGGCCTGGCCGGGATGCCTTTCCCTGTCCCCTTCAGGGCAAGGTGGCGCGTCAGCGCACGGGGTTCCCCGTCATGCCTCATGAGTGGGGGCGTGTGGAAGGGGTCCGTGAGCAACACGAACCCACCTGTTCCCCTCGACAGCCTGCCGGTATTCGATACGGACACGTTCCGACGGGGACTTCCCGCCGTCCCGGGCGGCAAGACACCCTATCCGGAAAAACCCATTATCATCTGTAAAAAGGAGGCGGCGGTGCCGAAAGCTCTCAAACCCGTTCTCGCCGCGCTTGCCATGCTCGTCATCGCTCCTGTGCTGACAGTCGCGGCAGGAAAACGCCGGTTCCGCAGAAAGGTGGCGGAAGATATTCACCGCATGTTTGCGGACCAACCCGGTCCGCGAGTCATGGGAGCCGTTCCGGAGTATCTCCCCGAACCGGTGCGGCGGTATCTCGAATATGCGATGCCGCTTGGCCCCCGGCCTGTGTCACGGGTTCGGCTCACCCAGCGCGGCGAGATATGCCTGGACACCGGTCAGCCCTGGATACCGGTCGCCGCGGAGCAGCAGTTTGCCGTTAACCGCCCGGGTTTTGTCTGGAGCGCCCGGGCAAAAGTCTCCCCATTTCTCTGGATCGATGCCCGCGACCGGTACGATCACGGAACGGGAAACATGCTCATCCGCCTCTGGTCTGCCTTTACCCTGGCCGATGTTTCCGGGCCGGAGATGGATGTCTCTTCACTCCTGCGCTGGCTTTCGGAAGCGGTCTGGTTTCCGGAGGCGCTCCTTCCCGGTGAGCATCTGTCCTGGGAGGCGGCCGACGATACCTCGGCCCGGGCGATAGTCCGGGACAGCGGGATTTCCGCATCGCTGGTATTCCATTTCGCCGAAAATGGCGCGGTCGAAAGCATGGTCACCACGGAGCGGTATCGCGACGAGAATGGCTCGCTCATCCGTCGTCCCTGGACTCTCCGGGTCTGGAACTGGGGAGATCGTGACGGTGTGCGCATTCCGGTGGAAGGAACCGCGGAATGGAATCTTCCGGATGAGGATTTTGTGTACTTCAAGGCGAAGATCGAGGACATACGGTACGGGGAATGACCCGCTGCGTCCGAAACCGTAACACAGCCGTTCCCGCGAGTGCCCGATCTCCGGACAGTGAGGTGGGGATGGTAGATCAGTGGCGGGAGTCGAGAATACTGTCTATGGCCCGGGTGATTGCAGCCCCCGGAATATCCCGAAGACAAGAAACATTCCTGGGGCATTTCCGGTTCTGGTTGCAGGGGCGGCAGTCCAGGGGTATTTCCAAAAAGTGTATTCCGGGCGCGAGCGGCCCGGATACCGCAGGGATGTTGGGGCCGTAGATGCCCGCCGTCGGTGTCCCGAGGGCGGCGGCGATGTGCAGGAGCCCGCTGTCGGTTCCGATGAAGCAGTCCAGTCCGGCCAGCACGGTTTTCAGTTCGGACAGGATGAACGTTGCATACCTTGCGTACCCTCCCGATGCAGCGGAAAGTCGAAGGGCGCGTTCCCGGTCCGTTCCCAGCAGCAATGCGGCGGCTCCCCTCGACTGCAGATGCCTGACCGTTTCCGTCACCAGTTCCTCCGGCAGGAATCGCCGCTCCGATGCCGCATCGAAATGAATTCCCGCAACAGAGGCATATCCTTCGGCCCGCAATTCCGCGAGGAAACGAAGCGCTCGTTCATTCCGGTTATCGGTGAGGAGGGGGAGAAATTCCCGTTCCTCACCGAAATACCGGAGGAAAGGGGAATAGGTGCGGACGATGTGACGGTCGCCGCGATGGAGCCGGATCTGGTAAAAGGGTATCGCACTGAGCCGCTTGAGTGTTGAGTCGCAGAGGCAGACCTTCCGGTCCGCCCGGATGCGGCAGACCTCCCGCAGGCTTTTTTTTGTGGAGGAGAAGTCGAGGAGGAGTTCGAATCGTTCCTCCCGGGCCGATTCGGGAGTATGCACCACGAGTCCGGGCTCTCCCTCCAGCACCGGCGCCCAGCGGAGGTCGGTGAGCACGTGGAGTAGTCCGAACCGCTCCCGGAGGAACCGCATCACCCCGGTTCCGGAGACCATGTCTCCGATGTGTGAAGTATGGACCGCGAGAACTTTCATGGAATCCTCCGCAAACCATGCGAAACCGGGGTCGGGCTCAGAATCCGGGAGAAGGGAACGGGCGACGCGTTGAGGTGAAGACGCATTGTAGTCCCGGCGGCCGAGTAAGAAGACAGATTTCCGCCGTCTTTTTTCCCTTCGACTGTCTTCCGCTGGCGCACGGCCGAAGAGGCTGTACCCGGATGCAATTTATCCGAACGGTCCTGCCCCCGTTTTCATTGTGGCTATCAAGCAAAACAGTCTCTTTCCGCATTGGTTCCGCTGTTCAGCGTTGTACCGCAATTGATCCAGCCGGTGTTTTTCTTCTTATTCCTCCGACGTTTGTTGTATATTCCGTGATTCACCGGGCAGGCTCCTATCCGGACAAATAATATACATACCCTCGCCTGTGCTGTAAATCCGAAAACGAACGATACAGTGGAACCATAACCATTCGGGAGGACCGTTGAAAACAGGCCCCATCTGCATTCTTGCAACCGCTTCCGCTTTCTGCGCACAGGCTTCGGCCCAGGGCGAGTTCGCCTATCCTCCCAAAACCATGGTCGCGGTAAGGACCTTCGAGCCCATCATCATGGATGGCAACATGCGCGAGCCGGTCTGGAAGACCGCGGTTCCCGCCACCGGTTTCGTGCAGGCGGAACCCGTCGAGGGCGCCCCCGCCACCGAGGAAACCGTGGTGCGCATTGCCTATGACGACGACAACCTGTATATCGGGGTTATCTGCCGCGAATCCGACCCGGCGACGATCATACGCAACGAGCTCAAGTATGACGGCGCGGTAGGAAATGATGACCATTTTGAGTTCATCATCGACACATTCAATGATCGGCGCAACGGGTTCTACTTCGCCATCAACGCCAATGGAGCCCGCCTGGACGGGAAGCTCAGCTCGGCAAGCGGGAACGTGGGCAACGTCAACAAGGATTGGAACGGCATATGGGATGTCGCGGCGAAAGTCGGCCCGGAAGGCTGGACGGCGGAACTCGTCATTCCCTTCCGTACCCTCCGTTTTCCGGAAACCTCCGTGCAGACCTGGGGCATCAATTTCAAGCGCGAGATGATGGGGAAGCGGGAGGAGAGCCTCTGGACCGGCTGGCGCAGAAACGACAACCTGTTTCAGCTTGCCGCCGCCGGAACCCTGACCGGGCTGGAAAATATCCAGCGCGGCAGCCGGCTTGAACTGAAACCCTTTGTCCTGGCCGGAGCATCCAGCGAGTGGAAGCCCGGGGTCGGCGCACCCGGTACCAGCGGCGGAAGATACTCCGGCGACAGCGAATACAAGTCGGGGCTGGATCTGAAGTATCCGCTGACTTCCGATCTGACGCTTGATGTCACCACCTTCACCGATTTTGCCCAGGTCGAGGCGGACCAGAACGTCATCAACCTGACCCGGTTCGATATACGCTATCCGGAAAAACGGGATTTTTTCCTGGAGGGTGCGGAAATTTTCGAGTTCGCTTCCTCGACGACCAACCCTTTCTACTCACGCCGGATCGGACTCACCCCGGACGGTCAAAAACAAATCCCCATCCTGGGCGGGGCGAAAGTCACTGGCAAAGCGGGACGCTACAGCCTGGGGGTTATCAATATGCAGACCGACGGGAAGCACGATCAGCCCACCACCAACTATTCCGTTGTCCGCGTGAAACGCGATATTCTGGAACGTTCCTACATCGGCCTGATCGCCACCAATTACCTCAACGACGATCGGAACGAACAGGTTCTGGGTGTGGACTTCTCCTACAACACCAACCGTTTCATGCGGAACCGCAATTTCGAGGTCAGCGGATATTTCGCGGGCTACAACACCCCTGATACCAACCACGGAACGTTTGCGGGCAGGCTTCTCGCCCGGTATCCCAATGATGTCATCAATGTTTTTCTCCTGCACCATGCACGGGGAGAGAACTACACGCCCCTCATGGGCTTTGTGGACCGTCCCGGAGTCCGTCAGACCATGGCACAGTTCTATGTCACTCCGCGGCCGGGCATCCCGGGGGTTCGCAAGCTGCTGTTCACTCCGCTCGACCTGAACTACTACACGGACATGTCCAGCCGGCTCATATCCCGGTATCTCAAGTTTCGCCCGTTCGGCATCCTGACCAGCCGGGAGGACGAGGTCACCTTCAATGTCGGAACGACGTATGAGTATCTGGAGAGAGACTTTCTTATTTATAAAAGCAAGGGGGTGGTTATTCCCCGGGGAATCCATGAGTGGACCTACTACGAGGCGAATTTCGAAACCAACCGGAGCCGAAAGGTTTCCTTTGATCTGAATACCCAGTGGGGCGATTTCTACAACGGAACCCGTGAAATGTACCGAACCGAACTGGGATACAAGCTGAACAGCCATTTTTCCTTCGATTCCGGCATAACATACAACCGGCTCGATATCAGCGGCCATTCCTTCGATACGAAGGAGTACAGTCTCCGTCTGAATTCGAACATTTCGACACGCCTTACCTCCAATGCCTTCATCCAGTGGAATAACCAGTCCAGGATCGCCAACCTCAACTTCCGAATCCACTACATTCCGAAAATCGGCAGCGATGTCTATATCGTGTATAATCAACTCTTTGACGGGTTGCGGGACTATCATACGTCATACCAGACCGGTGTGACCAAGGTCGCCTACCAGTTCACGTTCTGAGGGTGACTTCTCCGAAAGGAGAAGTGCGGGAACAACGGACAATATCATTTGTCGCCCGGGATGCATCTTTTCCAGCGGATTGCTTTTGGGCGCTTTGACGGAACCATGATCGCAGTGCGGAGATGATACAGCGGCGTTCGGATATGTCTGTGCGTGCGCTTCAGGGAAATCCAAAAAATACGGGCCGCTCAGTTGGCGGCCCGTATTCATGTTTCGTATGATCGGCAGGTTACCGGTCGGTGTCTTCCCCGGTGCCGGGCGGAGTATCCGGCTCTTTTTCCGGCATCTGCTTCGGGGTATGCCACGCTTTGCCCCGCCCCGTACGTGGGGTGATCTGGATTTTGTAGTCCACTCGCGAATCCGGCTTCATGACCAGAATCTGATAATCAACCGAGGGGTCCGGTTTGACCGTGGGCATGGAGTCCTGAGAACGGTCAGTCGTGACCGGTGGGACGGTCGGGATTTCTTTAGGCAGTTTCTTTATCTCAGACTCGGGTATGACACGCAGTTCTTCGCGATTTTCCCCGGTTTTCTCCGGCAGCATCTCCTTCCGGTAAGGTTTTACCGGGGCTGGTCCGGAATCGTCCGGTTCGGCGGAAAACGCCGTGGCGGCCAGACCAAAAAACATGGCGATACAGGTCGCCGTCACCAGTCGTCTCATCATAAACATCCTTTCCGCGGCGTACGATATGAACAATCGATTGCCGGTACACTGAAGCCGTTTCCCGTCGGCGATTCTATCGTAATGCAGTTTGCGGCCCGGCTGTTTCACTTGCAACGGGCGCCCGTTGATCGGTAACTGAAGTATTAAGAAAGGTTTTTCAGGCAAATACGCAAGATATTTTTCTATATTGTATACTTAGAGGACGCATCTGTGGCACATTTGGTTGCAAAAGGAGTAGAGCATGACGGAAAGAATCGGACCCCGGTTTTTCCGGGAAACCGCATACTCGCGCATGGAGCCGTCCGAACAGGCGCGGGGGCTTCCCCAGCCGCCTTTGGAAATGGAGTATGACCGGGACGCTCCCTCCATCGAACTGCCCGGAGCGGGGGAAGCCGGGATTGAGCCGGTCCCCGTTGGCGACGCCATTGCCCGGCGGCGGAGCGTTCGCCGCTATTCCCGGTCGCATCTCCGGTTGGAGGAGCTTTCGTTTCTGCTCTGGTGCACCCAGGGAGTGGAGCGGAAACTCCCCGGGGCCACCCTGCGCACCGTACCCTCCGCCGGGGCGCGGCACTGCTTCGAGACCTTCATTCTGGCCAATCTGGTGGATGGACTGGCTCCGGGGCTTTACCGGTATCTCGCGCTCGAACACCGGCTGCTGGAGATAGACCGCTCGGCGACGATACGGGATGCGGTGGCACATGGATGTCTGGACCAGGCCTTTGTCGGCGAAAGCGCCGCTGTCTTCCTGTGGGCGGCGGATGCTGTTCGGATGACATGGCGGTACGGCCAGCGCGGATACCGGTATCTTCTGCTCGATGCGGGCCATATCTGCCAGAATCTTTACCTCGCTGCGGAGACTGTGGGGTGCGGAGTTTGTGCCGTGGCCGCATTTGACGATGGCGAGATCAACCGGGTGCTTGGATTGGATGGCGAATCGAGGTTTATGGTGTATGCCGCCGCCCTTGGCAAACGGGTCTGATACGAAAGTTGCGTCAAACCGTGAAGAAAGCCGCTAATGCCGGTCTGAATGGGGATGTGTGGGACCACCCCGACCGAATCGTGCCGATTCGGTCGGGGACCTCGGGATGCATGGGATAAGCATAAGATGAAAGAAGAGGGGGGCGCTCAATTCGTTCATCCGCATTTCATCATGCTTTTATCCCGCGTACCCTCATTCAGACCGGCTTTCCGGGGTGGTCATCCCCATTACCATGCGGACAGTTTTTTTCCGAGCGCCTGTTTTCCCGGGTTGTTACGATTTCAGAGTCACTCCCAGGCTCCATCCAGTACATTCCGCACTTTGTGCATGAATGCCGCGGTGGAGAAGGGCTTCTGGATCAACATGATTCCGGGATTGAGAACGCCCTGGTGGACGATGGAACCGTCCGTGTACCCCGACATGAAGAGTACCCGTGTTTGCGGATACAGGGAGGCGAATTGTTCCGCGAGGACGGGACCTCCCATCAGCGGCATGATGACGTCGGTGATGAGAAGGTCCAGCGGTTCGGAGAGGCCTTTCGCCAGAGCCAGAGCATCCGTACCGTTGGATGCGGCATGGACCCGGTATCCGGCGCCGGTAAGCAGGCGCACCACAAGGAGGCGGATACTTGGATCGTCTTCCGCCACCAGCACGGTTTCCGTGCCGACGGGAAGGGCTTCCACGACGGCGGGTGCGGAAAGGTGAATGGGACTCCCTTCCATTGCCGGCAGGCAGACATATACGGCGGTTTTTCTCCCGGGCGTGCTTTCGATCCAGATATTGCCCTGGTTCTGCTTGACAATACCGTAACAGGTGGAAAGCCCGAGTCCGGTTCCATGTCCGTGCGGTTTTGTTGTGAAAAACGGCTCGAATGCCCGGGCGAGCGTTTCCTCGTCCATACCGGAGCCTGTGTCGGTCACCGAAAGCAGCACCTGTTTCCCGGGTACGGTTTCGGGGTGCTGACCGGACTCTTTCTCGTCCATGGAAATGTTCCGGGTTTCGATGACAAGCCGGCCGCCTCCGGGCATGGCGTCCCGGGCATTCACCACCAGATTCGTGAGCACTTGCTCCATATGGCCGGGGTCGATTCGCACGGGCCGCAAATCCTCGTCAGGTATGGTCACCAGTTCGATATTTTCACCAATCAGCCTCCGGAACATTTTATCCATTTCCAGCAGAATATGATTGAGGCTGACAATTCGGGGTTCGGATTTTTCCTTACGGGAGAAAACAAGCAGCTTTCGGGTCAGTTCGGCGGCGCGTTTCCCGGCCTTCCGTATCTCCAGAAACGCTTCCTGGAGCGGGTCGTCATCGTGCATGAGCATGAGGGCGACCTCGGCCTGGGTGAGGATAACGGTCAGGATGTTGTTGAAATCGTGGGCGATTCCTCCAGCGAACCGGCCGATGGTTTCCAGTTTCTGTGACTGGAGGAGTTGAGCTTCGAGGCGCTTGGCCCGCGCCCGCTCGCTTTCCCGCGCGGATACGTCAATGGCGAGCCCGAGTACTCCGACGACCGCTCCGGTCCCGTCACGGAGAGGTTCCAACCGTGCTTCGAAGTGCAGTTCACTATGACGGCAGGAATACTGCACCGTTTCGCCCGCGAGAGCCCGGCAATGCATCGCGGCGGAAGTTTCCCCCTGCTTTTCCGGGGCGAAGAATTCTCCGGCCTGTCTGCCCATCATTAAGGGAGATGTCATGCCCAGGGCCGCAAGCCCGGTCCCGGCGGCAAACGTAAAAACCATATCCCGGTCCGTGGTCCACATGACTCCGGGAAGCTGGTCCGCGATAAAAAGAAACCGGGATTCGCTCAACCGGAGCGCTTCCTGCATCCGGGTTTCTTCGGTGACATTGCGGGAAATACTGAGAACGCTGACCAGGGCGCCCTTTTCGCTCCGTTCGGGGATGAGCTTCCAGTCGAAGATCACCGTCCCGGCCGCTCCCTCGAAGCGAAACTTCTCCACGTGCTCGCGCCCGGACTCGAATACCCGCTGGATACGTCCCTCCCAGTATTTGCACAGATCTTCGGGAAATTTCATTTCACGGTGCGTTTTTCCGATAAAATCTGCGGGGTCCAGGCCGGTTACATCCCGGACTGATTTACTGGCGAAGAGATGACGGAATTCCCGGTCGAATCGCAGGACTACATCGGTGGAGTTTTCCACCAAGGTCCGGTACTGCTCCTCGTTCCGGCTCAGCGCGGCTTCCGCCTGGAGGCGTCCGATGGAATTGCCGACCTGCGCCACCATCCCCTCCAGCGCATCGCGGATGACCGCCGGAATCACTTCGGTGGAGCGGGCGCCCAGATTCAGGCACCCGATAACCCGCTTTGAATGCTGTATCGGCAACACGGCGACGAAACGCAGCCCTTCCCGGATGGAGCTTTCGGCCACTTCGGTGGGCAGGTCCGCCGTGGCGCTGTAAACCGGATTTCCCGGCATAACCAGGCGGGTATTGGGAGAGTTGGCGGAAAAGGCGGAAACCACGGAGGCGAATTCCGGGGAAAGCCCCTCGTGCACTTCCAGCCGCAAACCGCCCTCCGGACTGGCGAGATAGAAGCCTCCGCTTTCGATGCCGGAAATTTCCAAAGCGGCGCGAAGGCAGAGCCGGAGTCCCTCGCGGAGGTTTGTGGTGGAGCCCATTTCGAGCGCGAGGTCGCGGACACGTTCCATGAGACGTTCCGTTCTCTTCCGGTCGGATATGTCCACGATAACGCCGCGCAGACCGGACGCGCCGTTTTCCCGAATGGTCGGAGTCGAGTAGACCAGGACCGGGAACGTGGTCCCGTCCTTTCGCAATGCCCGATACTCCGCGGATGGATCATCCGTTCCCGCCAGTGAGCGACGAATATCTTCGGCAACACGGTCCCGGTCTTCCGGCGTGAACATCTGGAGCGCATTGAGCCCCAGTTCCATGTCCGCGTGATCATAACCGAACATCTCGAAGGCGAACCGGTTGGCGAAAACAATCCAACCCGTGTCGTCAATATCGAACACGGTCTGGGGAAGGGAGTCGGCGAGTTCACTGTACCGCGTCTCGCTGGCCCGCAGCACATCCTCGGCCCGTTTGCGGGCGGTGATATCCCTGCCGGTTCCCCGCATGCCCCGGAATCCGCCCTGCGCATCGGAAACGGGGCCTCCGAAGAGAATCAGGCAAACACGATTGCCGTTCCGGTCCACGAATTCCGCTTCCAACTCCCGGAACGGCGTTCCGGACCGGAAGGCATGCTCCATCCGCCGGACTACCCGGGTGACATCTTCCGGAGCGAGAACATCCGGAAGCGAACGCCCGCACAACTCCTCGGATTGATAGCCCAGCACATCCTCGGCACGATCGGAACACCAGGTAAAGGTGAGCCGCTCGTCCGTTTCCCAGAGCCATTCAGGGATGGATGCAATCAGCCCGCGATATCGCCGGAGATAATAGCCATTCTCCGTCTCCGCCTCGCGCAGCCGTTCGTTTTCTTCCCGCAGCCGTCGGACTTCGCCTTTCAAAGCTTCAGTATCGTCGGGATTTATCTCCGGTTCCTTTTCCTCCCGCATATTCCCCTCCGTGTGTGACCGCCGCATCAAAGCCGCGGGGGATGCTTCCCGCTCGGATCCGGTTTCCCCGTACCGGAATCATGGCTGTACTTATGTACCGTTCGCGGTGAATGGATGTCTTGGGCTCCGGCCCGTAACTCACCCCCTGGCCCCATTGTCGTAAAGATAAGCGATTTGTAGTGAACGGATGTCTTTCGGTTCAGGCCGGAAAATATAACTCACCCCTCGTTCCCCTCTCTCGCAAGAGAGGGGATGACCCGTTATCGGCTGTCTCGGTGCTTCCTGTGGCTCGGTTCCCCCTCTCTCTGGAGAGAGGGGGCCAGGGGGCATTGTCGTAAACTTAAGGCTGGGATGCGGAGTAAATGATGCT
>JAWLHT010000020.1:0-29739 GCA_041690195.1 Candidatus Latescibacterota bacterium | reverse complement strand
GTATCAAATCCGGATAGTGGTACGGCGGATCATCTCTTTGCGGCTACGGGGTTGAGTCAGCGGGGCAGGGGATTCAGTGGCTCTTGGTAATGGGACAAACTCTCTCGTCTCTCCCGGCATTGCTGAACCCTTGCCATCCGAAAAGAGGGCGACATCGCTATCCCGGGGAGATGAAAGAGGAAAACGACCGCGGCACAAAACCGATGCTGGCCAAATCCGATACCCCATTATTCCGGAATGTTCGTGGCGAACAGGTCTCCGGGCGTTGTCGGGAAGTTTCCCAGAGGATGTTTATGGACGGAAGAAAGAATGCACGCCGGTTCTCGATATGTGTGTTCTGTGCGTCGAGCGACCAAATACCGCCGTATTACGGGGACATTGCCCGCGCGTTGGGGCGGGAGATGGTGCGGCGGGGAATTCACCTTGTGTACGGCGGCGGCAACAACGGGCTTATGGGGTTGCTGTCGAAAGAGATGCACGAGCGGGGGGGAACCATGACCGGAGTGATACCGGCCGGTCTTCGCGACCTCGGATACGCGTACGACCAGGCTGACGAGATCGTGGTCACCGACGGTCTCAGGGAGCGGAAAGCGGTGATGGAGGAGCGCGCCGATGGATTCATCGGGTTGCCCGGAGGCTTTGGCACCATAGAGGAACTGGCGGAGATTATTACTCTCCGCCAGCTCGGGATGCACGACAAACCTATCGTTTTTCTCGATGGCAACGGCTTTTACGCAGGGCTGCTCCGCCAGTTCGAAACCGGCTATCACGAAGGGTTTATCGCCGAGGAGTGCCGGGAACTCTACCGTGTGACCGGTTCAGCAGCCGATGCGCTGGACTACATTCAGCGGAACAGCGGGAGCCGTTCCGCACCGTGCGCTCCCGGGGTCTTTCCGGAATGATTACCCGATACGGGGATAAATGCCGTTTTTGATCAATCCCTCCGCGACCTCGACGGCAAGCGCGTTGAAAAGCACGGTGTGTAAGATCCCGGACGCCGGGCCGATCGGGAACTCCACTCCGTTCACTTCGAGAATGCCGTCCGTACAAGGGACATGAGAACGGATTATCACGTCGGCCACGTCTTCTATACGGGCGGTTCCCATGTTTTCCAATGCGTTCGGAGGCGTTTCGTCGTTTGCAAGCGATGGCCGGGTGAAGCCGATTACCTGGACCAGTCGTTCGTTGAAATCTCTTACCACATAGGGATCGTTGGTGACCACCACATCGTTTCGCACCGCCCGAAGCAGATTGCGCGTAATGAAGATCTGCGGCGCGCCGGGCCGTGCCTCGTCCATTTCCCCGGTCAGCATTCCCCCGGTCATCAGGGCATACAACTGCTGTCCCTGCAGTTTCGCCTGAACCGCCAGACCGGCCCCTTTCTGTATGGCATCGAGTTCCCGTTCGCGCACTTCTCCCAGGATTTCCGTGAGCCGGTTAAGATAGGCCCGGGCCAGTTCGGTGGAAGGTGCGACTTTTTTTTCGGCGCAGGACTGAAGAAAAGCGCTCATTCCCACTGCGCCGATGCCGGCCAGAGCCGCTGTGCTGAGGAATTCGCGACGGGAATGCCGTGTATGCCGGTCCGTATTGTCTCCCCTGCATTTCTGGTTCTTTCTGGTATACCGCTCCATGAATGCTCCGTCAGTATCCGCGTGATGTGAATATCCGTTTCGCCTCGGCAAGCTGGTCCTTCCCCCCGGTAAGGTATTCCCCCGGAAGCACCGTGGGAGCTTTTCCCGAGGCGAGCAGCAGTTCGGCGGCGTCCGCCTGGATGAGGTTCAGGAGCAGGACGTGCACGATTCCGCTCACCGGTCCGAATGGTGTATCCATGCCTGTCGCGGATAGCACCGCGTTGGAGCCGGTTCCGTGGTCGAGAATGGCCATGTCGGCTTCCGGAGCGAGGCTCCCTTCCGGACAGATGACAATGGTCCGGGCTCCCAGAGACCTGGTCTGACGGACGATATCGATGTCCTGTGCGTCGGCGGGCAGGAGCGCGGAGAGAATGAGGACGTCACCCCCGGAGATTCGCTCCGTGCTGCGTTGAAGAGAGCGGAACAGGGCGAGATTTCCCGGCTTGTCCGCCAGTTCGGATTCCAGAATTCCGTGACGGTCGGTAACGAACACCCGTTTGCCGTCGGCAACCGCCCGGGCGATCATCTCCGCCGCCTGCCGTATCTCCGGCAGAAGATTGGCAACACCGGTGACCGCCTTCTCCACGGCTTCCATGTATTTTGATGCAAGCATGCTTCCTCCCTGAATAAAAAGGTATCGTAATATATGTTCCTTCACCCCGGGTGTCAATCGCTTCGGTTATGTATGGAAAAATCATTGCATGGGCGATTGGGCGCGGAATGACGCGGCAGACTGCGCGGAAGGGCTTTCCGGCGAAAAGGGGCGCCGCTGCGCTCCGGAAAAGATGCGTTGACTTCATTCGGCTTTTCCGGCTATATTGTCCTGCCTGAAACGGAGGTATGCATGAAAAAGCTGAAATCTGTCCTTCCCTTCCTTCTCTTCGCCATGATTTTCTGCTGCACGGAGAGCGACTACAAGCTGATTGCAGATACATTCGATGCTCTCGCAGATAAACAGGAAGTTTCCGTGGTAGTTGTCGGTGATTCCATTTCCAGCGATGATAAAACCGGCGGCGGTTCTTCCTGGGGAAGAATGCTGAAGCCGATGTTGTCCGACTTCCTGGATGCCAGGGTCAGTGTGATTAACTCCAGCAGGCCGGATCTTACCTTTGATATGGCCCGGAGATATTACCAGGAAGACGTTTTTTCCTTCCGGCCGGATGTAATATTGGTCATGCTGGGCATGACCGAGACCGCCACGGGGAGCGGTACCTTCGTGGTCCGCGATACAGCGAAGAATTATTTCGATATTCTGGCCAAGCGGGATGTGCTGGTAATCGTGCTCACGCTTACGGGATATCGGGATATGGAGCCTGCCGGGAATGTGGCGAAATCAGTGGATGCGGTGAATGCGGAGATTGTCCGACAGGCTCGTTTGCACCATTTTCCGGTGATTGACATAACCGACCGGATGCGCGACGTGCAGCTCCGCAGTCCGCAAGCGTACCGGAACTTCTTCGAAAATGAGGTTTTCCTCAGCGAACATGGCTCCAGGTTCGTGGCGGAAACCATCATGGATACCATACGTAGAACGGTGGAGCGGATGCGGTGATCATCGACTTCCACACCCATATCTTCCCGGACGGGCTTGCGGAGAAAGCCATTGCCGCCCTGGAAGCACAGGGGGGGATGCGGGCGGTGTCCGACGGCACGGCGACGGGGCTGCTGCGTTCCATGGACCGGGCCGGAGTGGACCGCTCGGTGGTGGCTCCCGTTTCGACCCGGGCTGAGCAGGTTACGGCGGTCAACCGGTGGGTGTCCGGACTGGACCGCAGCCGGTTCATCCCCTTCGGGACGCTTTTCCCGGGGATGTCCGATCCCGGGAGCGAGGCGGCGCGGCTGGCGGGTCACGGCGTTCCGGGAATCAAGCTGCACCCAGATTACCAAGGGAAGAACGCGGACGATCCGCTAATGTTTTCCCTGTACGAGGCGTGCCTGGATCATGGGCTCATGGTGCTCATGCACGCCGGTGTGGATATCGCCCTCTATCCCCCGGCACATGCCACACCGGAGATGATCGCCTCGGTGCTGGACCGGTATCCCGGGCTGCGGCTCGTGGCGGCGCATTTGGGCGGTCACCTGATGTGGGATGAGGTGGAGCGGTTTCTTCTGGGCCGAGACGTTCTGTTTGATACCGCGTATTCCATCGGGGAAATGCCGGAGGAAAGATTCCTTTCCCTTCTGCGCAGGCACGGCCCGGAAAAAGTGCTGTTCGCCACCGACCATCCCTGGCTGGGTCAGGAACGGGCGGTCCGGATTCTCCGGGACTGGCAGCTCACCGCTGCGGAGCGGGAGATGGTGATGGGCGGGAACGCCGAACGGATCCTCGGCGGGAGCATCTGATGGGGGCGTTATGCGGAAACGCGTCCGGGGCTATATCGGGGCGATTCTGCCTTGCCGTATCTTCCTTAAAATCTCCCGAACGTTGCCCGCCCTGTCGTCGTTACTGCGTTAATACGTCTGGAATTCGGAGGTCCGGTATGCGCGCGCGGCACACGCTGATTGCCCTCATTCTCCTGGCCGGGGCCGTCCTCCAGTTCGGCGGCTGCGACCATCGGGAACCTGCGGAAATTCCGACGGCGGTTTCTCCGGAGGAGATGCAGCGGGTGTACGAGGAGGTCCGCACTCCCTTCAAGTACGGCGTCGTGGTGGCTGGGGACAGCGGTACGGCGGTGGACTCCCCGAGCGTGTTCCGGTATGACGGCCGCTGGTACATGTTGTACATAGAGTTTCGGGGGAGCGGGTACGAGACCATGCTCGCGGAAAGCGATGACCTGCTGCAATGGAATACCCTGGGCCGCATTCTCTCCCGGGGCAGCGGGGGATGGGACGACCGTCAGGCCGCAGGGTACATCGCGCTTCAGGACCCGCGCTGGGGCGGCTCCGGGGAGTTGGAGAAGTACGACGGACGATACTGGCTCACCTATCTCGGCGGCGCGCTGGAAGGATACGAGACCGATCCCCTCGCTACCGGTGTCGCCTGGACCGATTCTCCCGGAATAGCGGAAGAATGGCGCCGCATTCCGGAGAACCCGGTGCTGGGGCCCGGCCAGGCGGATGTCCGCTGGTGGGAGCGGGTGACCCTCTATAAGAGCACGGTGGTTTGCGATCCTGAACGCCGGCTTGGCGCGCCGTTCGTGATGTTCTACAATGGCAAGGCCATCGAAGACGGAAAGTCGGTGGAACGTATCGGGACTGCGGTGTCGGATGACATGACCCACTGGCGGCGGTACGGCGCCGACCCCGTCATCGACAACGGCTCGGGAATTACCGGAGACCCGCAGGTGGTCCGGATGGGCGGTCTCTGGGTCATGTTCCACTTCGGGGCGTTCTGGCGGCCCGGAGCGTTCGACACCTTCGCCTGCTCCCGGGACCTCGTGCACTGGACGAAGTGGGAGGGACCGGACCTGGTCGCCTCTTCCGAGGCATGGGACGAGACCTATGCCCACAAGCCCTGGATCATCAAACACGACGGCGTGGTATATCACTTCTATTGCGCGGTGGGCAAGCAGGGCAGGGTGATCGCGCTCGCCACCTCAAAGGACCTGGGACGGAGCTCCCTGACGGTTCCGCCGAAGGGCCGATGATTCAGTACCGGCCCGGATGACCATTTTTTTTCTGAAATCAGGCATTCGATACATGCACATCTCACCACAAACAACGGGGAAAATAGCCTGGACCGCGGTGTACGGGATTGGGAAAACCCTGTCCATCACCGAGCATGGCTGCCGGGATGATTTTTTCAGCAAAGAAGCCGGGCCGGTGATATTCGCGCTCTGGCACGGACGACTTTTTATCCCGATGTTCTGTCGCCGCGATCTGGGAGTTCACGTTCTCGTCTCGGAACACCGCGACGGCGAAATAATCACCGCATCCCTGGACGCCGCCGGTTTCCGTACCGTACGCGGCTCCACTACCCGGGGCGGCGCCCGGGCGTTGGTCCAGCTCGTTCGACTCGTGGAACGGGGAGAGAAGGTTGCATTTACTCCGGACGGTCCCCGCGGCCCCCGCTGGCGGTTTCAGCCCGGCGCGGTGTACCTCGCGGCCAAAACCGGGGTGCCCGTGGTTCCCATAACCGGGAGCGCCAGCCGGGCGTACTATTTCAACAGTTGGGATTCCTTCCAGCTCCCGCTTCCCTTTGCCCGGGGAGTGCTCACCATCGGCGAAGCCTACCGGGTAACCGGCGGGCTGGATGACGCGAATATTGAGTTTCACCGGGCGGAGCTGGAACGCCGGCTTGTCGCCCTCGCTTGCGAGGCCGACCGTCTCGCGGGCGCCCCGGAGGGGAAATGATTTTTCTTTATCAGGCGTGCTTGACTGTCGTTTTGCTGTTGCTGTACCCGGCGGCCTGCCTGCTGGCCCTGTTCGGGAAACCGAATCTGCTTGATCGCCTGACACCCCCTAAAGGTCTGCCGGAAGACGCCGCGCCACGGGTCTGGATTCATGCCGCATCGGTCGGGGAGGCGATCATCGCTTTCACTGTGGCCCAGGAATTTCGGAAGAAGAAACCCTCCTGCTTCATTTTCATTTCCACCACAACCCGTACGGGATTGGAACGTATCAGGAGCATGGCTGCGCCCACGGGAACCCGGGTTATCGAACGAACATTTCTTGCCCCGTTTGATCATCCCTGGATCGCCGGGCGGTTCGTCCGGAGAATCCGGCCGACCAATTTTATCCTGGTGGAAACGGAAATCTGGCCCTCCCTGCTCCTGAGCGTTCTCCACCGTGGAATTCCGGTCACCATCGTCAATGGAAAGCTCAGCTCACGGGCTTTCAGGCGATATCGTCTCTTCCGGCGAACCATGCGACGGATCATGGGCGGACTCGCTCTGGTCTGTGTCCAGTCCCGTTCGTTCGCCCGGCGATACCGTATGCTCGGAGTGCCGCCAGAGCGGATCGAGATTCTCGGGAATGTCAAATTCGACAGCCTGCCAGACGAGGCCGGGTTCAGTTCAGTGGTGATCCGTGCTACGCTCGGGCTGCCCCGTGACGTTCGGGTGTTTGTGGCCGGAAGTACCCGTCCCGGCGAGGAGGAAATCATCGCCCGGACATTCGCAAGGGTATTCAAACAGCACCCCGGCACTGTCCTGGTCATCGCTCCCCGTCACCTGAACCGGGTCCCCGAGGTGGAAAAGACCCTCCAGGATGCCGGTCTGACGTGGGAAAGGCGGAGCTCAGGAAACAAGATTTCCGAATCGGACCGCCGGGTGCTTATACTGGATACCATGGGTGAACTCCTTTCCGCTTTTGCCTGCGCCGACGCTGCATTTGTCGGCGGAAGCCTCCGCGATTTCGGCGGACACAACCCCATGGAGCCGGCGGCGCTCGGGGTTCCCGTGCTCTTCGGCCCCTACATGGAGCAGACCGGGGCGAAGGAACTTCTGGCCGGTGGAGCCGCGGCTCTGGTACACGACGAGTTGGATTTCGCTGATGCCGTACTGAGCCTCTGGAGTGACGATGATCGCCGCACCCGCATGGCTGCAGCCGGACGCGAGGTGGTGACCCGCTTCAAGGGCGTGCTCGCTCGCACCATCCAGTGCATGGAGAACCGAAGGGTGTTGTGAAGGAAAGTGCCAGAGTGCCAAAGTGCCAGAGTGCCTGAGTGAAAAGATAAAAGCGAAAAGGCGGCACAAAGGGGGCGGGCATACGTCCGAATGGGGATGCGCGTGATTATCCCAGCCGAATCGTACCGAAATACCTGTCTGAATTGGGATGCGGGGGATGAAGGCATGATGAAAAACGGATAAATGAAACCGCGACGCCACCGGTTCTGTCTTTCATCAACTTTTATCCCGCGGATCCCAATTCAGACAATCTTTTCCGCTTTTCCCTTTTTTTGTTCCTTATCCTTTTCTTTGCGTCTTCGCGCCTTTGCGTGAGACGATTTTTTTCTTTGCTGGAAACTCCCGGGGCATTCCTCCGATGCGCAGTCTGATCGAAGACATTCTGTACGACCGCCGCTCCGGTATCTCCACTCTTCCATTACGGGCGGGCCTGCACGTTCTTTCCCGGGTTTACGGCGCCGTGGTAAGGATCCGGGCGGGCCTGTATCGCCGGGGATGGCTGCGTTCCGAAAACGTGCCCTGCCGGGTGGTGAGCATCGGCAACATCACCGTGGGCGGAACGGGCAAGACCCCGGTGGTGATCATGACCGCCCGCCTGCTCCGCAAGGCCGGGTATTCCGTGGCGGTGGTTTCCCGGGGCTATTGTGCCGGAAAAGCCGGCGCGCGGGTGGTTTCCGACCGGAATTCCGTGCTGCTGACACCCGCCGAGGCGGGAGATGAGCCCCACCTGGTTGCCGCTTCGCTCCCCGGAGTGCCCGTCGTGGCGGGGGTACATCGGCTGGACGCCGCCCGTCTGGCCTGGGACCGGTTCCGTCCGGACATCATCCTTCTGGACGACGCCTTCCAGCATCTGGCGCTGCGGCGCGACGCCGACATCGTGACCCTCGACGTCGCCCGTCCATTCGGAAACGGCTGTCTGCTGCCCCGGGGCACGCTCCGGGAGCATCCCCGGTCGCTCGGGCGGGCGCGGGCGGCGCTGTTCACCCGGTTCGGCGGCGATGCGCCTTCCGTCGGACTGGAGCGGCTGGTACACCGGTTCCATCCGGGGCTGCCCGTATTCTACAGCCGTCATGTTCCGGCCGGTGTGCGCCCGATTTTCAGTGAGACCAAAGCACCGACCGGGAGTCTCAGGGGCAGACGGGTCGCCGCGGTCTGCAACATCGCCAATCCCGCCTCCTTCCACGCACTGCTTGGGGAACTTGGCGCGGAAATCGTCTGGAAAGGCGTATTTCCGGACCACTACCGCTACCGTCCAGGGGAGCCGGAGAATATCGGACGCACCGCCCGGAAGCACGGAGCGGACGCCGTGGTGCTCACTGCCAAGGATGAGCGTGATCTGCCGGAGGGAGCGGATTTCGACGGCTTGGAAGCGCTGGTGCTGGATATAGAGGCGGTTATGGCCGGAGATGCGGAAGAATACTTGCGCCTGATTGCGGGGACCTCTCCGACATGACTGGCCGGAGAGATTCATCGAGCGGAAAAAAAATACATGACTGATACCATAGGAATTGTTATAATAGTGGGCGGCGATTGCTAAGAGGCCGTTTCCGCCGCTCCGCCGGACCGGAAATAATGGAACCGTTCATGCGGCGGAAGCCCCGGCACATCTCCATTGTTCCGCTGCACGGGAACCATCCACAGGGGGATTGCATGGAACTTGAACGATACGAAGCCATGTCGGAGGCGGAACTCGTTTCCCGGATTCAGAAGGCGAAGATAGAAAAGAACGCGGTTATCCTGGCCCACAACTACCAGAAACTGGAGGTCCAGCATGTCGCCGACCACATCGGTGACTCGCTCGGGCTGGCCCGCATTGCCGCGAAAACCGACGCCGACCTTGTGGTGTTCTGCGGGGTGGATTTCATGGCGGAAAGCGCCAAAATCCTTGCGCCGGAAAAGACCGTGCTTCTGCCGGAGGTCAACGCGACCTGTCCCATGGCCCACATGACTTCTCCGGACGCCCTTGCCGAAGCGAAATCGGCTCGTCCCGACGCGGTGGTGGTGGCCTATGTCAACTCCACAGCCCGGGTCAAGGCCCTCACCGATATCTGCTGCACCTCGGCCAACGCCCTCCAGGTGGTCCGTTCCCTCGGAGATCGGGAAATCATTTTCGTTCCCGACAAGAATCTCGCGAACTATGTCCGGTTGCAGACCGGCGCGAATATTCATCCCTGGAACGGCTTCTGCTTCGTCCACAACGATCTCACCGTTGAGGACGTCCGCGCGGTGCGGGAAGCCCATCCGGATGCCGTGTTTCTCATTCACCCCGAGGCTCCGCCCGAGGTGGTGGCCCTCGCCGACCGGGTGCTCTCTACCACCGGCATGGCCGATTTCGTCGCCGCGCTTTCCACGAAAGAGGAGAAGCGGAACGGGGTAATCATCGGCACGGAGAATGGTCTCCTGGCCCAGCTCCGGGAGAAGCACCCCGATGTCAACCTCTGGCCGCTTAGCGACTTCGCCATCTGTGTCAACATGAAGATGACCACCCTGGCCAAGGTCTGCTGGTCCATCGAGAACGGCAAGTACGAGATCACCCTGCCCGATGATCTCATCGAAAAGGCCCGCCGTCCGCTGGAACGCATGGTGGAGATCGGGTAAGAATTCGTCTCTCGCCAAGTTCGCAAGGAAAGCGCGGGTTGTGTCCCGTGAATCCAGGTCATGGACTTCCATTGTTCCGGGCTGATTGTGGGCGTGGCGGTGTGAAAGATAGCATGTCCGAGGAGGGTGGGGAATCCCGCCCTCCTCTTTGTTGAGTCACAAAGGATGGAACGGAACAGTCGGGCGGTTTCCACTATTCCTATGCCTATTTACCCCTTGCTCCACAATATACTGTGTTCTCCTCAGAAATTGCTTTCCCCCACGCTGCGGGTTTATTATATTATCGGATTCAAATCGGGAAGAGCATACTCAGGCAGGGGGTGTGTGCTGAAAACGGATTTTCTGATCATCGGGTCGGGGATCGCCGGCCTCTCTTTTGCGCTCAAGGTCGCCGATATCGGCCAGGTGGTGATCATCACCAAAAAAGGCGACTACGAGTCCTCCACCAACTATGCCCAGGGCGGTATTGCCGGGGCGTTCGGGAGCGACGATTCCCTGTCGCGCCATGTGGAGGATACGCTGGGGGCTGGCGACGGCATCTGTCACGAGGATGTGGTGCGGATTGTGGTGGAGGAAGGCCCCGGGATGATCGAACAGCTTATCCAGTGGGGCTGCCGGTTTACCCGGAATCCCGACGGCACTCTTTCGCTGGGGCGCGAAGGCGGCCATACCCGCAACCGCATCGTGCATACCGCCGATTTGACCGGGCGCGAGATCGAGCGGGCGCTTATGGAGCGGGTGAGGGAACATCCCAATATCACACTCCTGAACAATCATATCGCGGTAGATTTGCTGACCGAGCACAACCTGGTCGGAACCTTCGGCCTGCGCTCCGGTGTCACTTGCTTTGGGGCCTATGTTCTCGATGTGGCTTCGGGAAGGGTCGAAACGTTTCTTTCCGGTACCACCATGCTCTGCACCGGCGGGTCCGGGCAGGTATACCTCCATACCTCCAATCCGGACATCGCCACCGGAGACGGCATCGCCATGGCTTTCCGGGCGGGCGCCCAGGTGGGCAATCTTGAGTTCATGCAATTCCATCCCACCACCATGAAACTCCAGGACGGCCAGTCGTTTCTCATCTCGGAGGCGGTACGCGGCTACGGTGGCGTACTGGTGGACCATGCCGGGCGGCGGCTCATGGAAGACCACCCCATGAAGGATCTGGCCCCGCGCGATGTCGTGGCGAGGGCCATTGACCGCTCCCTGAAGAGCAGCGGCCACGAGTGCGTGTTCCTTGATGTCACCGGGCACGACCCGGACAAAACACGGACACGGTTCCCGAACATATACGAAACCTGTCTCCTGCACGGCATCGACATTACCCGGGACCCCATACCGGTGGTCCCGGCCGCGCACTACATGTGCGGCGGCGTGCTCACCGATACCTGGGCCAGGACCACTATTTCCAGTCTCTACGCGGCGGGAGAAACCGCATTCACCGGTCTTCATGGCGCGAACCGTCTGGCTTCCAACTCACTCCTTGAAGCGGTGGTCTTGGCCGACCGGGCCGCCCAGTCGGTGCGCCTGGAGCGTCAGAAGCCCGCGGATCTCCCGGACATTCCGGACTGGAACGACCGCGGTACCTTCGATCCCGAGGAGTGGGTCATTATTTCTCATGATCGGGAAAACATCCGCCGTCTGCTGTGGGATCTGGTCGGCATCGTGCGGAGCGACTTCCGGCTCCGGCGGGCCATGAGCCGTATCGACATCATCCGGGAGGAAGTGAAAGAGTATTACCGTCGGACCCGGCTTACCCTCGACCTCATCGAACTGCGCAACATGGCGCTGGTGGCCTGGCTCATCGTCTTGTGCGCCCGTCACCGCAAGGAATCCCGGGGCCTTCACTACACGACCGATTATCCCGAGCGCAACGACCGATTCTGGAAGCACGATACCGTGGTCCGCAACGAGGAAATTCTGTTGTAATTCTCTCTCGCAAAATGCGCCAGGATAGAGAGCGTTACATGGAAAAAAACGGAGAACGAGCTGTCGAAGACGGTGCTCGACGGTTGTTTTGCGGCTCATACGGCGCTCGGCCCCGGATTACTGGAGTCGGTGTATGAAAAAGTACTGGCGTATGAATGGAAGGCCGGGAACATAAGCATGTGAACGTCAGGCCGAGATTCCGGTGTGCTATAAGCAAGTCCGGCTCGACGCAGGCTTTCGTGCGGACATTCTTGTCGAAAGAAAATGATTGTCGAACTGCAATCTGTCGATCTCTTGAAGCCGGTTCATCAAAAGCAACTCCTGACCTATCTACGACTGTCAGGGATCAAGCTCGGTCGTATAATCAATTTCAATGTCGAAAGTTTGAGAGACGGGATCGTTCGTATCGTGAACAGGCTGTGACTGAATTCCCTTCTTTGCGAACTTAGCGAACTTTGCGAGAAAAAAGTTCTTATGGAAAACTCAAACTCCATCACGGTTCTCGATTTCGGCGGGCAGTATGCCCACCTCATCGCCAAACGCATTCGTCACCTCGGGGTTTACGCTGATATCAAGCATCCCGACGTGAGTCTGGAGGAACTGGGGCGCCCCGGCGGGATCATCCTCTCGGGAGGACCTTCCAGCGTCTACGCCGAAAACGCACCTGCCTTCAATCGCGCCATTCTCGACACGGGCATCCCCATTCTCGGCCTCTGCTACGGTATGCAGCTCATGGCCCACCTGCTGGGCGGCGATGTGCGGAGGCTGGACCGCCGCGAGTACGGCCGTGCGGAGATGGACATTCTCGGCGACTCGCCGCTCTTCGAGGGACTGGCGGAACGAGAGACGGTGTGGATGAGCCACGGCGACTCCGTGGCGGGGATTCCCGAGGGCTTTACCGCCATCGGGCGCACCGCGGACTGCCCATACGCCGCGATGGGCGACCCTGAGCGGAACCTCTACGGGTTCCAGTTCCACCCGGAGGTGAAGGACACCCCCTCGGGTAACCGCATCCTCGACAATTTTATCCTCCTCTGTGGACTGGAGCGGACCTGGTCCATGGAGGGCTATATCGAGGACAAGATGCGGCAGATCCGGGAGCAGGTCGGGGACCGCAATGTGTTCCTCCTCGTCTCCGGCGGGGTTGACTCCACGGTCACCTTCGTGCTTCTCAACCGGGCGCTTGGCGAAAAGCGGGTCATGGGCATCCACATCGACAACGGTTTCATGCGCAAGAACGAAACGCTTGCGGTGCAGAAGGCTCTGGACCGGCTCGGCTTCCACAACCTGGTCGTGGTTGACCGGAGCGAGGATTTCCTTCGCGCGGTGATGGGGCTCACCGAGCCTCAGTCCAAGCGCAAGGCCATCGGCGACGAGTTCATCTTCGTCAAGGACCGCGAACTGGAGGCCCTCAATCTCGACCCGGACCAGTGGCTCCTGGGGCAGGGTACGCTTTATCCCGACATCATCGAGTCCGGCGGGACCCGCCACGCCGACGTCATCAAGACCCACCACAACCGCACGGACATGATCAAGGAGATGGTGGCCCGGGGCCTGGTGGTCGAGCCGCTCGACCAGCTCTACAAAGACGAGGTCCGCGAGGTGGGGGAGAAGCTCGGGCTGCCGCACGACCTGGTCTGGCGTCATCCCTTCCCCGGTCCGGGGATTGCTGTACGGGTGCTCTGTGACACTGGCGGCGTGTCCTCGGACGGGTTCGCGGATATCTCGGAGCAGGTGAGAAAAAAGACCGGCCCGGCCGGGTACGACTCCCTGGTGCTGCCGGTGCGGAGTGTGGGGGTCCAGGGGGACTCCCGGACCTATGCCCACCCGGCGGCGGTGGACGGTCCCCTGGACTGGGACCGTCTCGACCGTCTCTCCACGGACATCACCAATGAAATCGCCGGAGTGAATCGCGTGGTGCTGAAAATCGGCGGCGATTCCCTGCGTCCCCTCGCCAGCCAGGCGGCGACCCTCACCCGGGACCGTCTGGACCTTCTCCGCGAGGCCGATCACATTGCCATGAACGTCCTCCGCGAGCACGGGATATACGAGCAGGTGTTCCAGATGCCGGTGGTGCTTCTGCCGGTCTCCTCGGACGGCGAACGGGAGTGCGTGGTGCTTAGGCCGCTGGAGTCCTCGGATGTCATGACCGCCCGGTTCTATCGGATGCCGGAGGCGAGCCTGCGGGTGATCGCGGAGCGAATCCTTGCGCTCGGCGCCATCGAGTACGTATTTTACGACCTGACCCACAAACCGCCGGGAACGTTCGAGTGGGAATGAGCCGTTCCGATATTCCCTGTATGTCGCCCCCATTTCAGGCGGCAGAGGGTTTAGCGGTGTTGCATAAGATGGAGCGCGTCTTCCCCCTTCTCGCGCCGAGTTCTCTCATTACCGTGTTTTTTAATTGAATATGTGTGCATGATAATAACATTCACCCCTCAAGGAATCACCGCATGAACATCGTGGTATGCATCAAGCAGGTGCCCGACACCATGGATGTCCGGATCGATCCGAAGACGAATACCCTGGTGCGGGATGGCGTTCCCTCCATTATCAACCCCTTCGACGAGTTCGCCCTCGAAGAGGGGCTCCGGCTCCGGGAGCGGTTCGGCGGAAAAATCACCGCCATCACCATGGGACCCCCGCAGGCGACGGAAGTCCTGCGGACGGCGCTGGCCATGGGCGTGGACGCGGTCGCGCTGCTTTCGGATCGCGCTTTCGCCGGAGCCGACACCTTGGCCACCTCCTATGCTTTGTCCCAGGGTGTCAAAAAGGTCGGCGATGTGGATTTGGTCATCACCGGCAAACAGGCCATAGACGGCGATACCGCACAGGTGGGTCCCGGCATCGCGGCCCGTCTCGGGTTCACTCAGCTCACCTATGTCTCGAAAGTCGAGGGTGCGGAAAACGGGACCATCACCGTGGAACGTCTCCTCGACGGCGGTCGTGAGCGGGTTGAAGCCAGGCTCCCGGCGGTCCTGACCGTGGTGAAAGGCATCAATGTTCCCCGTCAGCCTTCCATTCTGAAGATGAAGAAGGCCCGCAACGCCGAAATCCCGGTCTGGACTGCCGCTGATATCGGGGCGGATCCCGCGAAAACCGGCCAGAACGGCTCTCCCACCTGGGTGGATCGGATTTTCTCTCCCGATCAGAAGAGCGGCGGCGAGGTTTACCGGGGTGAGCCGGATGAGATGGCGGGACGGCTTTCCGAACTGTTACTGGAAATGATGGCAAAATAGGGGAGAAAATGGGAGTAACGATTCTCATAGACAAGTGCGTCGGCTGCCGGGTCTGCGTGAAGACCTGCCCGTTCGGCGCCCTGGAAATGCGCAACAACAAGGCCGTGTGCCTGGATTCCTGCACGCTCTGCGGGATTTGCGTGAGCACATGCAAGTTTGAGGCCATCGTGGTTCCGGAGCGGCAGACCGCTCCGGAAGGCTCCCTGGATGACCACCGCGGGGTATGGGTGTTCGTGCAGGCCGACGGCGACTCGGTGCACCATGTCTCGCTCGAACTGGTGGGCGAGGGACGGAAGTTGGCCGATGAGCTGGGAGTAGAACTCTCCTGTATGGTCATGGGTAACGGTCATGTCGACGGGATCGCCGGCGAGCTTTCCCATTATGATATCAACCGTATATACACCGTGCAGCATCCGGTGCTGGAAAGCTACCGAACCCAAGCGTTCGTGGAGGCCGCGGCGCACCTGATCCGGGAGTACAAGCCGGAGATCGTGCTCATCGGCGCGACCTCCACCGGCCGCGATTTCGCGGGAGGGCTGGCCACCGTGCTCCAGACCGGTCTCACCGCGGACTGCACCAATCTCGGTGTCGAAACCGAAACCCGAAGCCTCCTGCAGACCCGTCCGGCCTTCGGCGGCAATATCATGGCCACCATCAAGTCTTCCCGGCATCGCCCTCAGATGGCCACCGTGCGACCCAAGGTGTTCGCCATGCCCCTCCGTAGCGAAAAACGCGATATGGAGGTGGTGAAGGTAGCAAAGGATCTCTCCGAAGAGAGCCAGCGAACCCGCGTCTTGGAATGGATTCCGGTGAGGGAGGGCGTGAATATCGCCGAAGCCAATGTCATCGTCTCCGGCGGCCGCGGCATGGGCAAGCCGGATAACTTCGCCATGCTCCAGGAACTGGCCGACCTTCTGGGCGGTGCGGTCGGCGCTTCACGCGCGGCGGTGGACGCCGAGTGGGTAGACTATTCCCGCCAGGTCGGTCAGACAGGACGGACCGTGCGTCCCAGTGTCTACATTGCCTGCGGCATATCCGGGGCGGTGCAGCATCTGGCGGGCATGAAGACCTCGGATACCATTATCGCCATCAACCGAGATCCCGATGCGCCCATCTTTAGCGTGGCCACCTACGGCTTCGTGGGAGATGTCATGGAAATCGTCCCCCGCATGATCGCCGAACTCAAGAGCCGTCAGGGGAAACAGTAAGAAAAACGGGAGACAGGAGTCGGAATACAGGAGGCGGGAGAAAACCGGTAGTATTTCCGCCGTGTCGTTTCTGCTCCGCGTTACCTCTTTTTGTTCCGGCTCCTGACTCCTGACTTCTGTATTCTTCTTTATACAAAGGACCCGTCCATGTCAGAGAACAATGCAATCGGCTGTTGTTCGGGGTCGCAGATCGCCAAGTCCGACCCCGAAGTATACGCGCAGATCGTGAACGAGTATGACCGTCAGCGCGGCAATCTGGAGATGATCGCCTCCGAAAACTACGTCTCGCCGTCGGTGCTGGAGGCCGCGGGTTCGGTGCTGACCAACAAGTACGCCGAAGGGTATCCCGGGCGCCGGTATTACGGTGGCTGCGAGTATGTGGACGTGGTGGAGAACATCGCCATCGAGCGGGCCAAACAGCTTTTCGGCTGCGGCCACGCCAACGTCCAGCCCCACGCCGGTTCGCAGGCCAACATGGCGGCCTATTTTGCGGTGATCCAGCCCGGGGCGAAGGTCATGGCCATGGATCTGGTCCACGGCGGTCACCTGACCCACGGCAGCAAGGTGAATTTCTCCGGGCGGATGTTCCAGATCATCCCCTACGGTGTCCGTCAGGACAACTGCCTTATCGATTACGACGGTCTGGCCCGGACGGCGCGGGAAACCCGTCCCGATCTCATCGTCGGCGGCGCCACGGCCTATCCCCGGATCATCGATTTCGCCAAATTCCGCGAGATCGCCGACGAGGTGGGTGCGAAGTTCATGGTGGACGCCGCCCATATCGCCGGACTCATCGCCGGCGGGGCGCACCCGAGCCCGGTTCCTTACGCCCATATCGTTACCTGCACCACCCACAAGACCCTGCGCGGGCCCCGGGGCGGCATGATCATGAGCACCGAGGATCTGGGCAAGGCGGTGGACAAGCAGGTCTTCCCCGGAATCCAGGGCGGTCCGCTCATGCACATCATTGCGGCCAAGGCGGTGGCGTTCGGCGAGGCGCTCAAGCCGGAATTCAAGACCTATTCCGCCCGGATCGTCTCCAACTGCAAAGTTCTTGCCGATGAGCTTGTGGCGCAGGGATTCAAACTGGTGACCGGCGGGACGGACAACCACCTGATCCTCATGGATCTGACCGGGACCGGGGTCACCGGCAAGGCCGCCCAGGAAGCCCTCGGCATGGCGGGCATTACGGTCAACAAGAACAACATCCCCTTCGACACCGCCAAGCCTACAGTCACCAGCGGTGTGCGGATCGGGACCGCCGCCCTGACCACCCGCGGAATGGGCGAAGGCGAGATGAAGACCATTGCCGGAATGATCCGGCGGGCGCTGAATGCGGTGGATGACGCCGCGGCACTCGAAAAGATCGCCGGAGAGTCCCGGGATTTGGCGCAGTCTTTCCCCATTTTTGCGTGGTGATTCCCTTGGGCGCCGCTTCCGGATGCCGGCCGGGATACCGGAGCGCCGGGAGAGTGCTAACCGCTTTTAACAACAGAGATGAGGACCGGACATGAAGTGCCCGTTTTGCGGATCCGATACCGACAAGGTTGTTGATTCCCGCGCGGCGAAGAACGGCGAGTCCATAAGAAGACGCCGCGAGTGCCAAAGCTGCAATCAGCGGTTCACCACGTATGAGTACATTGAAGATATTTCCTTCAATGTCATCAAGGCGGATGGGAGCAGGGAACCGTTCGACCGCAAGAAGCTCTTCCGGGGCATTGCGATTTCGTGCGCGAAGCGGCCCATCCCGACCGACAGGCTCGACGAGATCGTTGACGAGATCACCCGTCAGATTGAGGGCCGGGGCGAGCGCGAGATTTCCTCTCACGATATCGGGCAAATGGTTATGGCCCGGCTGAAGGACCTGGACGAGGTGGCGTACGTCCGGTTCGCTTCCGTGTACCGCAAGTTCAAGGATCGCAACGAATTCATGCAGGAACTCAATCGTATTCTCGAAGACGGGTAATGCGTCGCCAGCCCCGGCTGACATGCATGGGAGTTAAGTAATTCGGTTGTGAAGATGTTGAAAGTCTAATCTTCGGTCCCCATGTAATGGACTGCTGAATCGTCTCCCGGGAGCATTATTGTCCTGCTCAGTCTGGTGCTTTTTGTTGTGCTGCATGAGCGTGTTTCCCGCTGCATTTCCTCGTGAAACCGTTGCGCGTAAATATTTTTTCGGGTTGTGAGCGATATGCATTCGATTGCCGATAACATACGGAGGGTAAGGGATGAGATCGAAGCCGCGGCCAAGACCGCCGGACGCGATCCGTCTGAAATAACCCTCTTGGCGGTGACCAAGACCCGGACCGCCGAGCAAGTGACGGCTGCGGTTCGTGCCGGAATCACAGATCTTGGAGAAAACCGGGTGCAGGAGGCCGCGGGAAAAATTCCTCTGGTGAGTGGTCCGGCAGTCTGGCGTCTGATCGGTACTCTCCAGTCGAACAAGGCGGGCATCGCGGCCGGGCTTTTTGACTGGGTGGACAGTGTTCACTCAAAAAAAATCGCCGATGCGCTTTCCGTTCATGCATCCCGGACCGGAAAGATTCTGCGCGTGCTTGTTCAGGTCAACATTTCCGGGGAGGAAAGCAAGTCCGGGGTCGAACCGGAGGCGGTGGAAGAACTGGTCCGCTACGCTGACGGGCTGCCCGGACTGGAGGTGCGGGGACTCATGACCATCGGCTCCCTGGGAGCCGCTCCTTCGGAAACCCGGTCTGAATTCCGCCGGATGCGGGCGCTGTTCGAGCGTCTGCGTGATGATCTGCGGGAAAGTGCGTTGCTCGATGTGCTTTCCATGGGAATGTCCGGAGATTATCCCGTCGCCGTGGAGGAAGGCGCTACCATGGTGCGGGTTGGTTCGGCGCTTTTCGGAGAACGGGTATGATGATATGGCGTGATTTCGTTCTTGCCGTTCTGTCCGGGGCGGGAGTGAGCGTACGGTGGGCGACGGCGATAGTTGCCGTGCTGCTGGTGATTCGTTCGCTCGGAGTCACATTTCTGCCGCGTTCCGCCCACTCGCTTTTATCGCCTCTGGTAAGACTGACCAATCCCTTTTCCGAACCCGCGGTCAGGGCGCTCCCCCGTTTTTTCCGTTTCGGCCGTCCGGATTACCCGCCGCTGGTGGCTGCGCTGTATCTTCTTGTGTTCGGTTACGGGTTGAGCCATTTTTTTCTCCAGCTTGCCGCGATTTTTTAATATATTTTAACTCTGACCCTGTACTCAGGAGGACTATTCCTCCTTTTTCGCGGCACTTGTCCACCGGTATGTTTCCCGGTCCAGCGAATTGCGTGTCGCATCGATAAAAAGAGATGCCGCCAGTGATTTTCCAGGTGTACCGGTTCACCTGACAGTGCAGGGCGAGGTTCGATACTCCGAAAGCCGGAATGTCGTCCGTGCAAACATGCGGAAATACCCGATAGCGCGCCTTGCATTAACCGACTGATCCGTGTTCCCGTGTATTCCTTATCAATGGGAGGTTGTATCCGTGAATCTTTCGCCGCTCGAAATCCGGAAGCATGAATTCAGGATGAAGCTCCGGGGATACGACCCCGAAGAGGTTGCTGCGTTCCTGGACATTGTCTCCATGGAATATGAAAACCTGGTCCATCAGAATTCCATGCTCAACGAGAAACTCACCATGATGGAGAGCCAGCTCAAGAAGTTCAGGAACATGGAATCGACACTTCAGGAAACACTGCTTTCCGCCGAGCGATCGCGGGAAGAAACCCTGAAAATCGCAAAAAAACAGGCGGAAATCATCATTCGCGAGGCAGAGGTGCGCGCGGCGGCGGTCCTTGACGAGGGACAGCACTCACTGGTGCGCCTCCGGAATACTTTTAACGAACTGAAAATGCACAAGGACACCTATCTTGCCAAGCTGAAGGCCCTGGTCAATGCTCAGGCGGAACTCTTCCGCCAGTATTCCTTCGCCGAAGAACGCGCTTTCGAAAAGGTGGAGGAGCGGGTGGAACTGTCTTCCGACGAGCGTCGCGGCCCCCAACCGCATCAGCCGTCTCCACAACAGCCGTCGCAGCGTCGGGCTCCGCAGCCCAGATTGGAAGCGGACCCTCTCCGTGATGGTTTCATGCCGGCGAGTCTGGACGATGAGGAATCCGAAAACGAATGAAAACGAACGTCCGGTTCTACGGCTGGATATCCGCCTGACCCCGAACGCATCCCGGAACGAGGTGCTTGGCAGGACCGGGGACGGCCGTTTCCGGATCAAGGTCCAGTCTCCCCCGGTGGAAGGCGCGGCTAACCGTTGCCTGATCGAATTCCTTGCCGCACGGGCGGGCGTGTCCAAGTCCAGGGTGCGAATCGTGGCTGGTGAGAAATCAAGGGACAAAACAGTGGAGATTGAGGGGGACGCCGGCGAAATCCTGCGACGTATGGAGGGGTGACGGTAATGACGAATATTCTTGAAACCATGGATGCCGCTCGCGAGTATATCCGGACAGTTACCGATATCGTACCCGATGCGGGCATCGTTCTGGGAACGGGATTGGGCGGGCTTGCGAATGAGATAGAAAACGCTGTGGAGATTCCGTACCGGAATATTCCAGGATTCGTCATGTCCACGGTGGAGTCGCACAGCGGAAAACTGATTGTCGGAATGTTATCCGGCCGTCCGGTTGTGGCCATGCAGGGACGCTTTCATTATTACGAAGGCTTTTCCATGCAACAGATCACGTTCCCCGTGCGGGTCATGCACGCGCTCGGAGCGAGATCTCTGGTCATTTCCAATGCGGCGGGTGGGATGAATCCGGAGTACGGTAAGGGCGATCTGGTTCTGATTCGGGACCATATCAACCTGCTCGGGAACAATCCGCTGATCGGGGTAAATGTACCGGAGTTCGGTCCCCGCTTTCCGGACATGAGCCAGCCCTATTCCCGGCGGTTGATGGATATCGCCAGAACGGTGGCGCGGGAGCGCAACCTTTCGCTCCGTGAGGGCGTCTATGTCGCAGTTGCCGGGCCGTCGCTTGAAACCCCGGCGGAGTATCGCTTCCTCCGGTTGATCGGCGCGGACATGGTGGGCATGTCCACCGTGCCTGAAAACATTGTGGCGGTGCAGATGGGCATGGAAGTTCTCGGGGTTACCATTGTCTCCGACCTCTGC
The DNA here is from genome assembly GCA_041690195.1 of Candidatus Latescibacterota bacterium. Classification (GTDB taxonomy): domain Bacteria; phylum Latescibacterota; class Latescibacteria; order Latescibacterales; family Latescibacteraceae; genus JAWLHT01. The sequence goes on along the minus strand of JAWLHT010000020.1, from coordinate 8,451 downwards.
GACCCGGACGCTCTGGTCCCGGTCGGCATCGAAGAAATCATAGAAGTGTGTGAAGGGGCGGAACCCAATCTGACCATGCTCATTCGGGAGGTTCTGCGCCGGATGTGATTCCGGTGGCAGGAAAGGAAAACGTATTAGGAAACACATGTTTGCCGGACGGACGGACAGAATCGGAGGGCGGTGGTTTCCCGTCCGCGCAGTTTATCCGGAACACGGGCGGCAAGAAAAATGCGGCGGAATGGGAAATACGTAATAAACAACTTGATAATATTGCTCGACATGTATACATTATAAGGATGTTTTGGCCGGTTTGGTTGATGAAGCATGCGTTTTTTTTATTCCGAAAGGGTGGTTAGCAGGGTATGAATAAAACTGAACTTGAATACTTCCGCGATCTTATCCAGAAAAAGAAGCAGGACCTTCTCGCCGAACTCGGGTATCTCGAGTCAGCTTCGATGAGTGTAACATCGAAGGATCAGGCCGGGGATCTTTCCTCCTACTCATTCCATATGGCCGACCAGGGATCTGACACCATGGAGCGTGAGATCGCTTTCACGTTGGCCTCGCGGGAGGGACGGTTCCTTCACCATCTCAACGAGGCGCTCGAGCGGATAGATAGTGGAACGTACGGAAGGTGCCGCACCTGTGGTGGCGACATAAGCAAACCCCGTCTGGAGGCGGTTCCTCATGCCACCCAGTGCATCAAGTGCAAGAATAATGAAGAAAAGAAGCAGCGGGGTCTATAGGTGCGCAGCCGCATCCTTTATGGTCTTCTATTTCTGACGCTGGTTTTCATCGACCAGCTCACAAAGCTGGCGGTGGCCGCCAGCTTTCATCTGGGGGAATCACGGGAACTTATCGGTGATTTCATTCGCCTGACCCATGTGAAAAATCCGGGCGCCGCTTTCAGCGTGTCGTTCGGGGGGCCCGAGGTGATGTTTGCCATCACGGTACTGGTCATCGGAGTACTGGTATATATGGTGGCGAAGGGCATTATCAGACCGGAAACCGTCTCCGGGAAAATTGCTCTGGCCATGGTGTTTTCTGGAGCCGTGGGCAATTTAATCGACCGTGTGCGTATGGGTGAGGTGACCGACTTCATAGATATGGGGATCGGGCCGCATCGCTGGCCGGTTTACAATGTCGCCGACATAGCCATAACCATTGGTATGGCGCTCCTGTTTATCACCTATGCCCGTCAGACTGAACATCCTTCAAATTCCGACGAGTCCTCGCCGGATTCCACCTGCTCATCCGAATCGGGCGTATAGAAGCGTGCGGAAACGGGTCAATGGCCCCGGCGCGGGACGGGAACGACCCGTTTTGCCCGCACCCGGAGACATCTTTTCCCCAGGCCGGCCGGCAGGTTAAACCGGAGTATCCCTCTTCCCACGCTTGTGTCACCTGGGCTTTCGCAGATGTTCCAGATAGGGCGATGCCGGTTGGCAAAGGGCTTTCCCGCCTGTTTCACACCGTATGTTTCACAGGCACATCGAGGGTTATGTGGGTGAATTCGATGAAATTCGTTCCTTTTCCGTATCTGTACCGGAGGCCGGGGCGCGGCTTGATGTGTATCTCGCGTCGGTATCCGGCTTTTCCCGTTCGAAAGTGAAGTCACTCATTGATGATGGACTGGTGACTGTAAACGACAGCCCGTCATGCAAACCCTCCCGCCTTGTAGCCGCAGGTGACGAAATAGAAGTACTCATCCCTCCGGTGTCGGAGCCTGGCTTTTTTCCCGAAAATATCCCCCTTGATATTGTTTACGAGGATGACCGTCTGCTCGTAGTGAACAAGCCGGCGGGAATGGTGGTCCATCCCGGGTGCGGCAATATCACCGGAACGCTCGCCGCGGGATTGCTCCATCATTGCCGGTCCATCTCACGACGCGGTGGAGCGACCCGTCCCGGAATCGTACATCGCCTCGACATGGATACGTCCGGTCTTCTCGTGGTCGCGCTCGACGACGACATGCACGCCGCGCTTTCCGGTCTTCTCGCCGAGCGGAGCATCAAGCGTACCTACACCGCCTTTGTCTGGGGGCATCCCGAGCCGGGTTCGGGAACCGTTGACGCTCCCATCGGCCGTCACCCTCGTGTCCGTACCCTCCAGACGGTCGTATCGGACGGGCGTCCGTCAGTAACACATTACGATTTGGCGGCGCGTTATCGTTTTCTCTCCCGTCTCTCGGTCAATCTGCAAACCGGACGAACTCACCAGATTCGTGTACACCTCGCCCATATCGGACATCACGTTTTCGGGGATCCCGATTACGGCGGCAGAGAAGAGCGCCTGAAAGGCTTCAGTCCGGAAATCCGTGACGAGGCCAGGCGGCTTCTGCGCATTCTGAATCGTCAGGCCCTCCATGCGGGAAGGCTGGAATTCCGCCATCCCGCGACCGGGCATCTCATGGTGTTCGAAGCCGCCCTCCCGGAAGATATGGCGCGGTTGCAAACGGAGCTGGAAAGGGAAGAATAAGAGTTCCGCAGAGAAGCAGAGAAGCAGAGAAAAAAGAGAGTGATATTTTTGGGTTCTTTGCTGATACCATGGGTACATGCGGGTGAACGGTGCAACGAAGGGGGAGAGGGACAAAGGGAAATATCTTTGGGACGAGCATGCCTCGCCCCTGCGGCTCCGGATTCTCCCTTCTCCTGACTTCCGGCTCCTGACTCCTTTTTCCCATACAATTCTGCAAGTGCCTTTTTTATCATACGCATCACTGATTCAGATGTCTTTTCGCGTCTTTCTTTTCCCCCGTATCTTTTTTTTGCGACTTCGCGCTTTTGCGTGAGATCTTTTCTCAGTGTCTCTGCGGGAAGCGTTTTTTTTCGAGGATTGAATCTCATGCAGACCATGTTTGACACCGTTATCATCGGCGCCGGACCCGCGGGGATCATGGCCGCCATTTCAGCGGCCAAAGCCGGAGCGTCAGTGCTTCTCCTCGAAGCGGGAGCGAAGCCAGGACGGAAACTTCTGGCCACCGGCGGAGGGCGGTGCAATGTCACTCATGCCGGGTCTGTGCAGTCCTTTCTCGAGGGCTTTGACACCCGGGCGGCGCGTTTCCTCAAATCCGCGGCATACGCTTTCCCGCCTGCCGAGGCCATGCGGTATTTCGAATCGCTCGGGATTTCTCTCAAGACAGAGCGTGGCGACCGGGTGTTTCCGGTTAGCGACCGGGCGGGGGAAATTCTCGATGCCCTTTTACTCGATATGCGCAATGCCGGGGTGACTCTCCTGACCTCCGTTCCGGTGAGCGGAACAGAGGTGCTGGAGGACGGATTTGCGGTTGACGCGGTTGATCGGAAGTACCACTCACGTACCGTCATTTTGTCCACCGGCGGTCTTTCCATGCGTCGTACCGGTTCGACCGGCGCGGGATTCGGGTTCGCCCGCGTCCTCGGCCACACCGTCCAACCCCCCCGTCCGAGTCTCGTTCCTCTGGTCACGGAGGAAGACTGGCCTCGCGAAGTTGCCGGGCTTGCCCTGAAAAACGTTGAACTTACCGCCCGAACCGGGGGAAAGCCCATTCGCCGCTTCGGCGAAATGCTCTTCACCCACCACGGTATCGGCGGTCCCATATCCCTGGAGATCAGCCGTCATCTGACGGATATACTCGCTTCAGGCGGCGGACCGGTCCGGGTTGAAATCGACCTCAAACCCGCCCTGGACGAGAAAAAGCTCGACGCCCGGTTACTTCGCGAACTCCAGGAAAACCCCCGCCGTCAGATCTTCACCGTGCTCACCACGCTCATGCCCGTATCGCTTGCGGAAGTATTCGTGACGCGATTCGGATTCAACCGGGAGACCACCGCCGCCCAGGTCACCCGGGAAGAGCGCATCCGTCTCCGAACGCTCCTCAAGGCCTTCCCGCTTACCGTTACGGCCACCGAGCCCATTGAGACCGCGCTGGTTACCCGGGGCGGCGTCAGCCTCTCCGAAATCAACCCGCGCACCATGGAGTCGCGTCTTCGTCCGGGGCTCTTTTTCGCTGGGGAAGTTATCGATGCCGACGGCGACTGCGGGGGGTACAACCTCCACATGTGCTGGGCCACCGGGCTCCTGGCGGGACGGAGCGCGGCTTCCAGCGCACGGGGAAGCATGGAGTAAACGTGCGCGGCGAGGCGGCGGACCGTATGCCGTATCAACCGCGGCGGCTGGTCCGAAGGCAGCGGACGTGTTGGTGTTCAGTTCGGGTTGGGGATGGCTGTAGTGGTCAGTACGAAAACAGTTCGTGATGAATCTGGCTTTCCGGGACGCCTTCGCCAATCAATCCGGACTCCAGTTTCCTGATCATCACCGGCGGTCCGCAGATAAAGAACTCGTTCGCGGAGAGGTCATCACCCAGGTACCGCTTCATAAGGTCGGTGCTGATGAATCCGGTCTCGAACTTCTCGTGTTCCTCAACGCCGCTCAGGATATGAATGACGTCCACATGCCCGGCGGATTCCATTTCCTCACGGTGGGCAATATCTTTTTCGTACTGGTTTCCGTAAAAGAGGAACGCTTTGCGCCCCGGGAGTTCTCTGAGTTCATGAATCATCCGCCGGAATGGGGTGACGCCTATCCCTCCGGCAAGCATGACCACGGGGCGGTTCGTGGTGAACGCTTCCCGGCCGAACACGCCGAACGGGCCTTCCACGAAGAACCGCTCGCCGGGCTTCGTCTCCTGCAGTCTCCGCGTCGTTTTCCCCAGCTCCTTGACGGTGATGTTCAGCTCCCCGGTGTTTCGATCGTATTTCGATATCGTGAACGGCCTCGCTCCGCACAGGCGGCATCGCCGGAAAAAAGCGAACTGTGCGCTTGCCGGATGCAGCGCCCTTCGCAGGGGACGCATGGCGATATCCACCACGCTTTCAGCCACGTGCCGCACCCTGACAACCTCGTATACGGAACTGAGCACGCCGGCCCGGCCCAGGATTCGGAAAATATAGAACAGTCCTGTCAGCACGAACAGCCCCTGCCAGACAAATTTCAACCCGGTCCGGTTCAGCGTCATTCCAATCGGGTATCCATGCACGAATGCCAGTGGCAGGAGGATGTAGCTGCTCAGGTGGGTTGCAAACCAGCTTTCCCGGCGCATCCGGTCGCGCAGGAGTGTGCTCGTCAGGATAATGACCGCAAGGATCGCCAGCGCGGTGATGCCGAGCGGGACGAAAGTACCGAGGGGTGAGGGGAGATTGAAGGAGAACAGCCATATCTCCTGCTTGTCCAGATAGTACGGTGTAATGAAGACGGGGTGCAGCAGGATGAGCGCTCCCGCCGTCACTCCGAGCCGCCGGTGCAGACCGATTACCCACAGGTAGTCCGGCGTCGCCCACCGGGCAGCGGCCTGACGGTAGCCCAGGACGAACTGCCAGAACATGAGCACCGTTCCGGAGAGCGATCCGATTTTCGCCAACACTTTCCAGATGTTGAGCCGGAGCGTCGGTTCGTCCAACTGGATGAAGAGGGGGGGGATGGCCGCGGTGACGGCAATGAGCGACACCAGGAATGCCTTATGCGTCAGTTGTCGGTTGGGCATGGTATCCTCGGGTCGGGTGAAAGCTGTTGCTGTTCGCCTGCTGCATTACGGGGCAAATTGACAGAGAGTTGAGACGGTGGACCGCTGTTGTTCGGGAAAGAGCGGCCATGAAATAATATATGGATTTTTCTTGGCTTCGGGGGAAAAACTGAAGTTAACCGCCGATGCCAAGTATCTGTTTATGCCGGAAAAAGATCCGTTCCCACCTCCTCTTCGGCCACCCTCTTCCGCTGGGATGGAGCGGGAGAACAAACAATTGAGCGGGTCAATTCAAAAAATGGTTTGAACATGTACTGGAGAGTAACGTTTCTGTGAAACTGTCCCATACGTCCTTTCTCCGCCCATTCGTCTTCTCCCGGTATGCTCCCGCCTTGACTTTTCTTCCCCGCTGTCGCATACTTCCCCCACACCAATCAACCGGGAGGAAAAAAGCAATGCCCATACCCGTCCGGCTTTTTTCGTTGCTGGTCGCGCTGTTTGTCACGATTTCCGCAGCCTCGTCCCATGCCGCCGATTTCTCCGCTTGGAAGTACCGTCTGCCCATCACCCTGACCCACCGCGATGCCCGTACCGCGGGACTCGCTCCGGTGGATGTCACCGTCTCCGTGTTCGCGGACCGGGTCGCTGATCCGGAGAAGGAGTTCCGCCTCATTCTGAAGACCGCCTCCGGGGAGAAGGAAGTGCCGTTCCAGCTTTCCCGGGTTTCCCGCTGGACGAAGGACGCCGACGGGAAGCGCAGCATGCCCACCCTGAACGCCATGATCACCTTTTTCGACGAGGCTCCCGGGAACGGGGACGCCGGGTACTTCCTGCTCTACGGCAATCCGGATGCCACTGCGCCTTCCTGGCCGACCGACCTGAAGGTAACCGGGACGGGACCCGCCTGGACCATCGAAAACAGCCGGATGGTCGTCCGCCTCCACGGCAGGAAGGATGGGGTGCGGGAATACACTAACCATGATTCCGGCCAGCTTTCCTCGGTGGTGCTCAAAGCCAATCCGGACCACCCTTTCGAGACGGAGGAGAATGTCCTGCACTGGAATCCCGGCGTGTATGTGCCATCCCGGGGCTGGATGCATTCCTTTGCCTGGGACCCGCCGGAAACCTGCGAGATCGAGTCCGGGCCGATTTTCGTTGAAGTGCGACGGAGCGGGCCCTTTCCGCTCATCCCGGAAGTGCGCCTCGCGGTAACCTACCGCATTTTTTCCAGCCGCGCCTATGTTGAATCGGGCACGACGCTCGATATCCGCGAGGATATCGGCGTGGTGGCGCTCCGCAACGACCAGCTCATTTTCCGTCCCGGGACATTCACCCATATCGGCTGGGATGACAAGGGCAAACCGGTGACGAAACCGCTCGACGCCTATCCGCCGGTGAATCATCACGGCGATATCCTTCGCCTTTCCCCGGTTGCGGACTATGTCACCTTCTTCAACCCCGCACGGGGCATCGGCGCGGCCACGGTGCGGGACAGCTTCTCCGCGGTCGGACCCGGCGGAGCTCCGGCCACGCTCTTCGATAACGCCACGTACGTCGCCAACGGCGACCTCCAGTACTGGTTCCGCCCGCTCATTTATTTCCATGTCGGCTGGGACCGCAAGCAGCTCATCACCGTGCCCGCCGGATCAACCTACTCCGAACGGAACTACTATCTCTTCTATCAGCCGCAGGAGGGCGGACCCGTCGCGGATGTGCTGAATCTCTCAAACGCAGTGCTGAACCGGCCGTCGGTGCGGATCGGGGAATACGTTCTGCCACCGGAGAGGTGAGACGGGGAAGTGGTCGGAGCATCAGCAGTAATGCCTGTCTGAATTGGGATATGCGTGATAAAAAAGATGGATGAACAGGATACCGGACGCCCCGCATGTCTCGACGTTACTTTTTATCCCAATTCCATCCCCGCATCCAAATTCAGGCAGGCATTTTCGCTCCGGCCGTTTCCTCATGAGGGGAATGGAACGAGAAAAATAACATATAGGGTCACCTCCTTTTCACAGCATCGAAACTGATGCTCGTGCGTCTTAACGGTGTAAAGTTTTTTATCTTTAACTCGCAATTCGGGAGCAAATGTATTAGATTACAGCGTCATGAAATTTCAAACGCTCCCCGGCCGAAACAGACCCTTTCCCATAGAAAAAAACATGAGATGAAGCCGAAAGACGTCATATTTGTCAAGGGCGCCCGCGAGCATAACCTGAAGAACATCGATGTCACCATTCCGAGGAACACTCTGACGGTGATTACCGGGCTTTCCGGGTCCGGGAAGTCCTCGCTCGCGTTCGACACCATATACGCAGAAGGGCAGCGGCGGTATGTGGAGAGCCTCTCCGCCTACGCCCGCCAGTTTCTCGGGCTGATGGAAAAGCCGGACGTGGATTTTATAGAGGGGCTTTCCCCGGCCATTTCCATCGAGCAGCGCTCCTCCTCCCACAATCCCCGCTCGACGGTGGGGACAGTGACCGAAATATACGATTACCTCCGTCTTCTGTATGCCCGTCTTGGTGTACCCCATTGCCCAAACTGCGGCCGCGAAATCGCCCAGCAGACACCCCAGCAGATCGTGGACGAGGTGCTCGCCATGCCGGAGGGCACGAAAATCCAGGTACTCGCTCCGGTCGTCCGCGGCCGCAAGGGAGAGTACAAGGAAGTATTCCGCCGGGCGCAGGCCGACGGATACCTGCGCGTGCGGGTGGATGGCGCCGTGCGCAGTCTGGAGGACGACATTGTCCTCGACAAGAAAATTAAGCACACCATCGAAATTGTGGTGGACCGCCTGGTGGTTTCGGACAAGATCCGTACCCGGCTCACCGACTCCGTGGAGACCGCGCTCCGTCAGGCCGAGGGGCTGGTGATCGTGAATATCCCGGAAAAGGAGGAGGACCGCCTCTTCAGCGAGCATTTTGCCTGCCACGAGTGCAATATCAGCCTGG
>JAWLHT010000019.1:0-31960 GCA_041690195.1 Candidatus Latescibacterota bacterium | reverse complement strand
GATGAGCACGCCGACATCTTCCCCCACCATACCCTTGGTGCGATATCCCAGTACGATGGACTCGGCGATGAACCGGCTTTTGTTGATTTCGGCTTCCACCCCATCTGGATAAACGTTTTTCCCGCCGCGGGTAACGATTACATCTTTGGCCCGGCCGGTGATAAAGATGTATCCGTCCTCATCAATACGTCCCAGATCGCCGGTATAGAGCCATCCGTCGCGAAGGGCGGTCTCGGTTGCTTCGGGATTTTTGTAGTATCCCTTCATGATGTTTTCACCGCACGCCAGGATTTCGCCGATTCCTTCATGGTCAGGGTTGTCCACCCGCACCTTGACATCGGGAAGGGGAATGCCGATGGATCCGATCTTGATCCGTCCAATCGGATTACAGGAAACTACGGGCGCAGCCTCGGTGAGTCCGTAACCTTCCATGAACTCCACCCCCAGCTCGACGAATCCTTCGATAACCGATGGGTCCATGGGTGCGGCGCCGGAAACCATGATCCGGAGTTTGCCGCCGAGTTTTCGCTTCAATCCGGCCCCGATAATTTTTCTTCCGCCGTATTTGAAAAGCGTGCTCTTCAGGCGGGACGACTCGATTTGACGCACGATGCCCTTGTAAATTTTTGAGAAGAGCAGGGGAACTCCAACCATGATGGTGGGACGGCATTCTTCGATAAGACGAGTACGGTCGCGGCTCATAATATCGACGAAACTGATGGACCCGCCGACCGATATGGGGAGCGCCAGACACACGGTGAAGGGGAAGGTATGATGGAGAGGCAGGAGCAGCAGAAAATTATCCGTGTTCATGACATCAATGAAGCGCCTCACCGATTCCACGTTGGACATGATGTTTCGGTGAGTCAGCATGACTCCCTTCGCCGTGCCGGTAGTGCCGGAAGTATAGATGATGGAGGCGAGGTCGGTTACCGGTTTTTCGGGGAATGAGAGCAGTCCCCGGGCCATAATCTGCTTTCCCCGCTCCCGAAGGTCGTCATAGGAAAGAAAGTTCTTGTGACCGTTGCTCCGTTTTCCGCTATCGGCCAGCACCCGTCCCTTGCCTTCACCCCGGTGGTCATGGCGAATGGTAACATTCCGGTCGAGGATAATAATGGTTTTCAGAAGGGGCAACTCGCTCAGAATGCGGCTGATAGTCTCATAGCACCGCATGGAGCAGATAATGCACTGGGTTTCGGAGTGATTGAGAATGTGGGTGGTTTCCGCCTCTCCGAGCACGGCGTCAATGGGGACCGCCACCGCTCCCGCGGTCAGCGCCGCCAAGTAACTGACAATCCATTCCGGCCTGTTTTCGCTCATGACCGCTACCCGGGAATCCCGGGTCACCCCGCTGTCCGCGAGCCCGTGCGCGATAATGTTCACCGCGCCGTTCATCTCGGAGTACGTGATGCTTTCCCAACGGTCCTCCTGATAGTACCGCATGGCAACCGCATCGGGATACCGGTGAACACTTTCTCGAAAACTGCTGTCAATGGTCAACATGACTTCCCTCACCCTGTTAGGGCCCGTGCGGGCGTTCCCCTGTGAAAAGCCGTCAGTTTCCGGAATTGAGCCTCAGGAGTTCGTTCCGGTTGATTACCACGAAATCTACCCGCCGGTTCTCCCGGCGCCCCTCGGCTGTAGCGTTGTTGCCAACCGGTTTGTCCGAGCCGAACCCCACTACCCGAAACCGTTCGCGCCGAAGTGCCGGAAAGCGCTTCAGCAGGTATTCGAGCACAGCCCTGGCCCGCTCCCGGGAAAGCCGGTAATTGGTTTCGGCATCACCGGTATCGTCGGTATGCCCTTCGATCTGAATAACCAGCGTTGGATACTTGACCAGCAGCCTGGCGATCTCATCGAGCAACGGATAAGATTCCGGCGCGGGCAAAACACTGGCTGCCTCGAACCGTAAACTGTTCAGACGAATGAACCCTTCGCTGAGCAGACTGATTTCCTGCTTGACCAGAGCGCGGCCCTTTCGGTCAACCAGAACGCCTTTCGGCGTGGCTGCTTCTTCGTCGAGCCCATCCGGAATCCCGTCGCCATCCTCATCCAGTGATGCGCCGAAAGGATCAACCCGCGCACCTCTCGGTGTATCCGGCTCTGCATCCACTCCGTTTGGAACCCCATCCCTGTCATCATCCAGTGCAACACCATTCCGGTCGACCACCGCGCCGGGGGGGCTGTCCGGTTCCCGGTCACGATCATTGGGAATCCCGTCACGGTCATTATCAATCGCGATTCCGAACCGGTCCACCGGAGCGCCTGCCGGGGTCTGCGGCTCCAGGTCCAACCCATCGGACACTCCATCGCCGTCCGCATCCAGCGCCACTCCATCCACGTCCACCCGGGCGCCTCTCGGCGTGTCTTGCTGACGGTCGCGGCCATCGGGCACTCCGTCCGAGTCCGTGTCCCGGGCAATACCCCGTTCATTAACCGGATACCCTTTCGGCGTGCGTCCATCCGCGTCGCGGTTGTTGGGAACCCCATCGCCGTCCGAATCCAGCATGGATCGAACGTCCATCCGTACGGTTATCCCGGCCGAAATCTGATACCGTTCCCGGGGCGGAACCTGGTCGGCGATATTGTACACCGCCCCGGCGTCGAATGACAGATGTTTATTCAGCCGCACCGCGACCGAAGACGCGAACACAAAATAATCCTCATTGAAATCAGCACGGGAATCCCTGAGGAATGCCGGCTCAACACCACCGTCCGCACCAGACCTGTACCGTCCGGGGTCAGCCTCCTCCTGGAAAGCCGACTGGGGACTTACCCCGAGAAAGGTTCTGTTCTTTACCTCCAGATTGAACGCGATACGATTCCGGATGGTAACCTGAAGACCCGCGCCACCCAGCACCTGGTCATCATACAGCCGCGAACCGGAAATGGCATATCCCTGTTCCAGATGCAGACTCAGAAACGAGGTAAGATCGAAGGACTCGTAGATGGAACTTTCAATTGTCGTTCCACGGCGAGTCCAGGAATAGTTCAGCCCATCCAGCTCACCGCTGGATGTATCCATGAATCCGCCGATTCTACCGGCGAAATGGAACCGCGACTGGGGTGAGAAGGGGATCCGAATTTTCACCCCGAGATATGAAGCCCCGACTCCGACCTTCGGAGCCCCGTACCCCAAACCCACGTCCCGTGTTTCAACCAGGGTTCGGGCGTCCCGGAAAGAAAACACCGCCGCGGTAAGATCGATCTCGTCGGTGAGACCATACGTGAGCGGAACGGAAAAGACGGTCGGATAGTCGTGCCGTGCCCCGGCACCTTCGTACGTTGAACGGAAACACCGCTCCATTGACAGCGCCCGGAGACCCAGCGCCAGATTCCCCTCACCGTATGTGCGCGCAGACTGGGTGAGCAGGAGTCCGCGGCCACCGTCAAAGGAGGAAGTGAAACCGCGGGCCTGGGCGAAGGTGTCCGTTACAGTCAGAAGCAGTGCTATGAGCAGGAACGCCGGTGTACGCATTCCAATCATGAGTCGCTCTTCTGTTGCTCAAAAATAGAATTTGAAAAAACTGGATGGACGGGTCTTCATAATATGCTGAGTTCTTATGAGGATGGGTAGGATTTTTTTCAGCGCCTCAGCATTGACGGGACGTGTTGGGAGGCAGCGACTCCCGGCATGGAGAGCACTTCGGACTCGGAACATTCGCCACCGCTATACCCATAAGCCCGGGTAATGAGACACCGTACAGAACAGGAGCAAAGGGGGGTATTATCAGGGAAGTCCGGATGGCACGGGCCCGGAACCGGCCGTATCAGTATTCAGGCATTTTCGGGAATTCCCCGGATACGGCGATAGTTGGAAACCGTGATACCCGAAATGATTACCGCCAGTCCAATCAATTGACCGGAAGTGATCTGCTCACCACGGAGGAGCGCAGCCAGTGAGATGGTAAACACGGGGGTCAGGTTGGTGTACACACCCACCCGCGCGGGCCCGATCCGTTCGACTGAAAAATAGTAGAGCGTATTGGCCAGAAAGAGCGAGCCGACACAGGAAACCCCGAGGTACATCCAGTTCTGAACGGAAACCGCCGACCAGGACTGTTCCGGAACCTGCATGAGTACGAAGGGGAACTGAAAAAACGAAGTCAGGAGGTAAATCCAGGCAGTGGCCAGCATGGGCGAATAATGACGCAGCACCCGTTTGCCATAAACCGTGTACACCGCCCAGCACAGGCATGAACCCAGGATGAGCAGATCACCGGGATTCACCTCGAACCGCCCTTCCCGAACGGTAAGCGCGAGCATTCCGGTAAACCCGATAAAAATGCCGAGAACCGTTCGCCGGGTCGGACGCTCTATTCCGGTGAGAATGGAAACGAGGAGAATGAAGAGAGGAGTAGTGGCGTTGATGACCCCCACATTGGAGGCGGAGGTCATTGAAATTCCCATGATGAAGCACATCATGAAGAGAAACATTCCGGCAAAAGACACTCCGGCGACAAACGGCAGGTCCCGCCGCCGAATGCCGATCTTGCGACCGGATGCCTTTACCGCAAGGAACAGAAGCAGCGACGCCATGGGAATACGGAGACCGTTGAAGACAAACTCACGGAAGGAGTCCGGGGTGTCACCCAGGGCGTTTTTGGTGATGACGGCGTTGAGCCCCCACAGGAAGCAAGTAACCACCACCGCAATGTCAGCGAGATAGGGATGTCTGTTCGAGATCATGAGCCGTCATGGACTTCGTTTGAGAGCGCCGGAAGCACCACCGGTCTGCCGACACATTAGAGAATCCGCACCGGCTGTTCCCAGTGCCCGAAGAAACCTGCCTCACTCGTGTCTGACGTTCAGGAACACCCGGCACGGGAAATTGTTCCCGGCTGAATCGTGTTTTCTTTAGCGGTTTGCGCTTTCGGCCGGGTCAGAAACTGCGCCGCGTTCGGGTCTGAATTTCGTCAGGGCGATTCCCGCAACAATGATTCCAAGCCCGGCAATGTGGCGAGGCAAAATGGATTCTCCCCGAATGAGCACCGCGAATATCAGGGTGAACAGCGGGGTGAGGTTGCTGTATATCCCTGCCCGGGCCGGACCGATACGGGAAATGGCGTAATAGAAGAGCGTATATCCGGTGTAGAGCGAGAGGACCGCGGAGAGGGCGACAAACAGGATGCTCTGTCCGGAAAGAGAGGACCAGGACTGATCCGGAAGCTGGCGCAGCGCCAGCGGAAGCTGGTAGAGGCCCCCGAAGAGCAGCATCCAGGCGGTGGTGATCACCGGAGGGTAGGCGTCCAGTATCTTCTTTCCGAACACGGCGTATGTCGCCCAGCAGAGTCCGGCGACCAGCATAAGCCCGGCGCCGGGATCAAAAGAAAAGCTCGCCCCGCCGGAAACGATCATGGTAAGCCCCGCGAATCCGAGCAATACGCCCGTGATGACGAATCCTGTCGCCCGTTCGACTTTCGTCAGCACCGAAAGAAGCACGATGAGGAGCGGAGTAAACCCATAAACGATCCCCACGTTCGCCGCGCTGGTGAGGGACTGCCCGAACATGTAGAACACCTGGTAAAGGAAATTCCCCACGAAAGAAACCATGGCGATGGCAATCAGGAAGTTTCGGCGGACACGGAGCGGCGTCCCCATCAGGCGAGCAGTGATAAAGAGGAGCAGCGAGGCCACGGGAAACCGGACCAGGTTGAAAACGAAGAGCCGGAAATCTTCCGGTGTATTTTCGGTGGCGGACTTGGTTATCACGAAGTTCAATCCCCAGCAGGCGCAGGTCACCAGGAGGGCGAGATCGGGAAGGCCGAATCTGGGGCGTGTTGCGTTCAATCCGTGCTCTCGGAAACTGTGGGGTGAAGGGCAACCGTTGCGAAGGATTCGAAACGGAGGGTGTTAATATACATGGCGCGGAAGAATATTGCAAGTACGCGGCATGACGGATGTGGTTTGGAGGAGAGGGAAACTCTGATGCGGAACGGTTGCCGGTCAGACACAAACCGCCGTCCGTCCCGATTCCCCTGCCCTATCCATACGCTCAGGGCAGGGAATACGGCCGGAATCATCAAGAGTAAACTCACTGCCGGGTCAAGCCCGGACACCCTGAATCCGGCTTACAGGTGCCAGGGACTCCGCATGGGACGAGTGAGCAGACGGTCCGCTTCTGGATCTCCGACGAACAGTTCGCGATCCGGGTTCCAGCGGAGAGGACGCCCCAGTTCCATGGCGATGCGCGCCAGATGACACACCGATACCGACCGGTGTCCCGTTTCAACCGGAGCGGCGGTTATCTCCCGGGAGCGTATGCAATCGGCAAAGTTGATGTAATGCATGATGGTGTTGTGGATGTCCTCCGGACGCCAGTTGATACGTTTTCGGGTCGAGCGGTGTCGGTAGAGTCGGACTTCCCGGGGGCCGATGACCGAGGACAGAACGGAGATGGGATCGGCGGAAATGTCACCCTCTCCCATCCCGCGGGTTATGAACACCCATCCCTCCGTACCGATAAATTTTACCCCAAGCGGAAACCGGGAGCCGTCTGCGACCGTCATCCGCACCCCGTTTGCATATTTGCAGGTAATGGAGAACCGCTTCGGAGTATCGTAGAGACCTTCCCGGTAGAAATCCGCTTCTGCCTCGATCTCAACGGGTCCGGTATTGTCGGCGCCGATTCCCCAATGGGCGGTGTCTATATGGTGCGCCCCCCAATCGGTCACCAGACCGTAGGCGTAATCAGAAATGTCCCGAAAAGACCAGTGACAACGTTTCTCGGTGTACGGCGCCCAGGGTGCGGGCCCCAGCCAGAGGTCGTAGTCGAACCACTCCGGAACCGGCATGGGAACTGCCGGAAGGGTATCTCCGCCGGGCCCGCCCAGCCCTACCTCAACCTCCTTCAGCGCGCCGATTCTCCCGTTGCGAACCAACTCGCAGGCGAAGCGAAAGTTCTCCATGGACCGTTGCTGACTCCCGGTTTGGAAGACCGTGCCGTTCCGCCGTGCGGCGTCGGAGAGGATACGTCCTTCCAAAAGGTTGTGGGTGAGCGGCTTCTGGCAGTAGATATCCTTGCCCGCGTTGGAAGCGGCGATGGCGATGAGCGCGTGCCAGTGGTCCGGGGTAGCGATGGCAACCGCGTCTATGTCATCCCGGGCCAGGAGCTCCCGAAAGTCGTTATAAAGGTCAACTCCCCTGAACGTCCCGGAACGCCGGTTATTCGCATACGCTTCCTCCACAACCGTCTTCGCGTGCTCACGCCGCTTCCGGTCCACATCGCAGATAGCGACGATTTGTATATCCTCAAGCGCAAGAAAAGCGCTGGTGTCCCACTGCCACTGAAAGCCGGCGCCAATACATCCAAGATTGATTCGGCTGCCCGGGGCCGTGGCGCCCAAGACAGTAGATGGTACGATATGCGGCGCGATCGAAGCCAGGGAAGCAGTCCTGAGAAACGCTCGTCTCCCCCGCGGTATACCGGCCGGATGGCTATTCAGTCCGTTTCCCATAAGATTCCTCCTGGCAAAGCGTGGAAGGGGGTTCACCCGGCGAGATCCGGGCTGCCCCCTTGTCACCGTATCACATCGCAGCTACGGTAGCACTGTCCCCTGTCTTGATCCCCGCCGTCAGATCGCAATAAGCGGTCGTCCTGCAGAGCCGCCGCCCACCGGGAAATCAGGATGCATCCTTCTCTGCCGTTTCTATGGCGCCGTGCGCCTTGATTATTGCGGTTTCCGGCGTTTGGGGCAGCCATACCCGAAATGTGGTTCCCTCCGGCGCAGTTGAGACGAAGGAGGCCTTCCCTCCGAGATACCGTTCGGTGAGCAGTTTAAGGCTGTAGGTCCCCAGTCCCCGGTCTGCGGCCTTGGTGGAAAAGGAACGCTTGAAAATCATCTTTTGCGCATCGGTCGGAATAACCCCCTCATTGTGAACCAAAAACTCCGTCCCCCCGTCACTGGCGAAACAACCCGCAGTGACCGTTCCACCCGGTAGGGTCGCTTCCAGCGCGTTTTTTACCATGTTGCCGACCACCCGTCCCAAAAGAATCGGATCGCTGACCAGCGGTTCTTTCGATGAGCCGGAATCGATACGAAGGCTTTTTTCCCGGGCGCTTTCGTGCTCCCGGTACATGCTGACGGTATCTTCGACGAACTCCCGCGGGTTGAACTGGACGGTCCGGATAGTCAGCTCGTTGTTCTCGGCCATGGACAGTTCCCGCTGAGCCTGAATCTCATCCACCAGCTTGCTGGCGTAATTGTGAATAACGGTGAGTTCCTCGACACCGGCGACTCCTGACTCCATGGCCAGAAACTCGGTATACGTCCGAATTCCTCCAGCGATATTCATGATATCGTGAAAGAAAATGCGCTCCAGCGCCCGCCGCCTCTTTTCGTGACTTACATCCATTACGGAAAAGGCCGAATACCGCTGACCCTCTGACTCGAACGGGGTAGCCCAAACCAAAAGATCGAGCGCTTCAATCTCCCCGTCAGTATTCTGCCGCAGGAGATTGCATTCCCGCACCCCCTCAATGCCGGAGAGACTCAGACGGATAACGGTGTTCGCCCCGCATTGCGAGCAAAAGTCGCTGGTTCCGCATCCATTTTCACTCTGTTTCGAATAGATGCAGTTGAGCGCCTCACCGGGGCGGAGTCCGTATACAGTCTGCTTTTCCGTTAGCCCCAGCGTATTGAGCACCGCCTGATTGGCAAATACAACCTGGCGATTTTCGTTGAGCAGGAGAAACATGCTCGGAACAGCATCGAAAAGCCTGTCCGGAAAGTGCTGGGCCGCAAGAATCTGCGACTGGGCCCGAATCTCCTGCTCGGTTGAACGCGCTTCGTGAAAGCAACCGGGCTGTGTACCATCGAACTGTGTATCCACGGCAATCCTCGGTGTGACAATGCGAAATGATCTATCAGTGACGTGTTTTTCATCGGCGGTATTGAGGAGTATTGAAATATAAACACCGTTTCGATATCCTGTCAACCACTGTAAAAACGGGAATGGATGTTTCGAGTTCCAGACAACACCGTACGGCGCTGTCCGTATCTTCGCGATTACGCCAGCCGTACAGCCTTACCGGGGTGAAGAAGCCCGGGTTGTGGCAATTATGTATTGATTCATCCATGATTTATGATTATATACCATCGGATATGGATTCCGGCAGGGTGTGCCGGGAACGCAACCATGAACATCTTTCCCCGTCAGAGGTGGCATGGCCGGGCAGCGAATATGGGCAGTGGGCGGCGGGAAAGGCGGCGTGGGCAAGAGTCTCGTAGCCGCCAATCTGGCAGTCGTTCTCGCCAACCTGGGGGGCAAGGTCATCGCAGTTGACCTCGACCTCGGGAACGCCAACATGCACACGTATCTCGGCATCCGCTATCCCCGCCGCACTATTGTGGATTTTTTCAGCGGTTCCGCGCAGGACCTGCATGAACTGCTCACCGATACCTCTCTCTACAACCTGAAATTCATCAGTGGTTCCAGCGGCATCGTCGGTTCCGCCAATCTTGGTCATGCCCAGAAACTGAAACTCATCCGCTATCTCGACCGTCTCCGGGTGGACCACATCATTCTGGATCTTGGCGCCGGCACATCATACAATACCATTGACTTCTTCCTCGGCGCCACTGACCATATCATCGTTACCACGCCGGAAACACCCGCCCTGCAGAGTGCGTACAACTTCACCAGGATCTGCGTTTTCCGCCAGCTGTACACTTCGGCGAGCCAGTCGCTTCCAGCCCGGAATATCCTTGAGCGGGCCAAGATTCCCACCCCGTCGGGAAAAGTCCCGAGCATCGCGGATATTGTCGCGGAAATGGAGCGCGACGCTCCGGAAATCGCGCAGAATTTCCATGAGTTTCAACGGCGCTTTCGTCCGAGCCTGGTGGTGAACATGCTCCTGAAGGATGAGGAAAGCAGGGTGGGCCGTGGAATCCGCGATCTTGTGAAACGGTTTCTTGATATTGAACTCGACTATGCCGGCGGTATATCCTTTGACAAGGTTATCCGGGAATCGGTAACCGCGGAAATCCCCTACATTCTCAACCACCCCAACGCGAAACCCAGCAGCGAGTTCTGTTCGGCGGCGGCAAGGCTGCTGCGTGACGGCGATCCTGACCGCATCAGTGAGATCGTGCAGCGGGAACTCCGCAGGACGGGCAAGGCATACGCCGACCGTGTGGTCCAGTCCCGGAACATGGATGTCGACCCTTCCGTTTACCTCGCGGACCGGGTCCGAAACGGCGCCCCGGAAGAACGAAAGGAATCATCCGGGCTTTTCGCCTTTAAATCCGGCTCATGGTCCAGGATCGCCATTGACCTTGGAACCTGCGGCACCCGGCTTTTCGTCAAGGGACGCGGAATCATCCTCAACGAACCTTCACTGTTGAGCCTGGACGAGGGCAGCGGCAAAGTCGTGGCGGTGGGGCATGATGCCAAAGCCATGCTGGGGAGATCACATTCGGGCATTTCGGTAATCGCGCCGCTGGAATGCGGGGCCATCTCGGACTACACCGATGTCAAGCGAATGGTAAACGAGTTTATCCGGATTGCCAAGCGTTCCGCCATTCTCATCCGTCCCGGGGTGATTATCACGGTCCCGCCCAAGCTCACGCCGGTGGAAAAGCGCGCCGTCCGTGAATTCATCAAGGACTTGGGCGCACGGGAAATTCATCTTGTGTACGAACCGATGGCAGCGGCGATTGGTGTCGGTATGCCGGTGGATATCCCTTCTGCCAGCATGGTGGTCAACATCGGAGCGGGCTCGGTTTCCACGGCAATTATCTCCACCGGAGGAATTGTGGCCATGGCGTCGGAGCGGTCCGGGGGCAACGCGATAGACAGTGCAATTGTCCGATACCTGCGCGACCGGCACAACTTTTCCATCGGAAACCAGACCGCCGAATGGGTGAAAATCCATTTCGGACAGGCACTCAAAACCGAACGCGACCGCCGCATCGAAATCCGCGGTCAGGACCTTTCCCGCAGCATCCCGGGAATCCTTACCATCGGAACCGCCGAAATCCGGGAGGCCATCTCCCGTCCGGTGGAAGAAATCGTTCGGGTAACGCTCCGTCTTCTGGAGCGAGTCCCACCGGAGCTTTCGGCAGACCTGGTAGACCGCGGCATGACACTCACCGGCGGAGGAGCACACCTTTCCGGGCTTGACCTACTCATTCGGGAACGCACCGGCATTCCGGTCCGGGTCGCCCCCAATGCTCTCACCGCCGCCGTGGAAGGCGCGGGGCGCATGCTGGAGAATTTTTCTCTTTACCGGAAGTTTTTCGTGGAAACCGTGGATCAGACGGAGGCAACGGAACCGGTGGCGGGGTGATGGTCCGGGAGTAAACAAACTGTTCTTTCACTCGAAAATGCAATTCACCCCTCGTTCCCCTTCTGTCACCCCAACGCTCGGGGAGATAGGGCCCCGTGCAGGCTTGCCCTGCACGGGTGAAAGAACGGGATGACTCAATGGGAGACTTTCAGTTACGCAAGCATGTCAACTAAGTCGTGTATCCGCCGGTACATCCGCCCGGTCCCCAGCTCCCCGGCCATTGCTCCAAAAAAGTGAAATTCTTTATACTTAATGCTTGCATGAGACCACACCACAGTGTAAATTAATCCACATGGACACTGCCATGAACTCCCCACGTTCAGCCGGCGGCGTTTCATACTCTTCCACACCATCCCGCCGTACCGGAAGGGACGCACGGCTCACCGTCCGGAATGCAGTATCCGTCCCCGGTGTCCCCGATGCGTCCCTTCCTCCCCTTTTACTGCCGGACCGAACCTCGACCGGACGGGATGGAAAGCGATTCAGGGTTTATCTATGGCAAATCGTTCCCTTTCACCTTCGGACTTTTTCCTGCTGTCTGGGCGAACTTTGCGCGAGATGTCCTTCTTTCCGATTTCCGGAGCTGCCGCATGTCTCTTTTCGCACTTGTGGATTGCAACAATTTTTATGTTTCCTGCGAACGGGTGTTCAGTCCCAAGCTCAACGGAAAACCGGTGGTGGTGCTTTCCAACAATGACGGCTGCGTGGTGGCGCGCTCCAATGAAGCCAAGGAACTGGGCGTACCGGCGGGTATCGCGGCGTTCCAGATCGACCACCTCATCCGCTCCGGGGAGGTGCTCGCGTTCTCTTCAAACTACACCCTCTACGGCGACCTTTCCCGCCGGGTTATGGAAACGCTTTCCCGGTTCACGCCCCGGATCGAGGTGTATTCCATAGACGAGGCGTTCATGGATCTCTCCGGGTTCAATGGGCCGGGAATGCCCCTGACCGAATACGGCCGTCTGATCCGCACCACGGT
Organism: Candidatus Latescibacterota bacterium; assembly: GCA_041690195.1. Classification (GTDB taxonomy): domain Bacteria; phylum Latescibacterota; class Latescibacteria; order Latescibacterales; family Latescibacteraceae; genus JAWLHT01. Next base: position 19,691 of record JAWLHT010000019.1, on the reverse strand, counting down.
GAAGCAATGGACCGGCCTCCCCGTTTCCATCGGCATCGGGGAAACCAAGACCATCGCCAAAATCGCCCAGCGAATCGCAAAAAAACGTCCCGAGGGTGTGCTCAACCTGGCCGGGTCGCCCTATCTCGAAGACGCACTGGTCCGTACCCCGGTCGAGGACGTGTGGGGTATCGGCCGGAGCCATACAAAGTTTCTCCGCGCCAACGGTATCGAGAACGCCCTCCGGTTCCGCGATGCCGAGGAGGGCTGGGTGCGGAAGCACATGGGCGTCGTGGGGGTGCGCATGGCGCTGGAACTGCGGGGAACCTCCTGCCTGGAACTGGAAATGGTGCGCCCCGCGAAAAAGTGCATCACCGTATCCCGTTCTTTCGGGAAGCTGGTCTCCACCCTGGAAGGTATGAACGAGGCGGTCGCGCTCTACACCGCCCGGGCCGGGGAAAAGCTCCGCCGGGAGCATCTCGCCGCCGGGGCGCTCATGGTGTTCATTCTCACCAACCGCTTCCGCGACGAGCCGCAGTACTCCAATTCCGCCACGGTCGAGCTGCCGGTTCCCACGGATTCCACCGACGAACTCACCGCATGGGCGCTGCACGCGCTCCGCTCCATCTACCGCCGGGGCTACCGCTTCTACAAAACCGGAATCATCCTCTCCGGCCTCGTCCCCGCAGACCAGATCCAGACCGACCTTTTCGACACCCGCGACCGGGACAAGTCCAAACGGCTCATGCGCGCCCTGGACGACCTGAACTATCGTATGGGCGCGGGAGCGCTCGCCTTCGCCGCCTCGGGTATCGAACGGCCGTGGAAAACGAAGTTCAACCGGAGATCGCCGCGGTACACGACACGGTGGGATGAGTTGCGGGAAGTGGGGGTTGAAGAAGTCAGGGAATGAATGGTCCGCAGATACGCCAAGTGCAGCCCCGATACATGAAACGGCCAACGAAAAATGGAATGGCACTCCGGGGAGATGCCATCCCATTGACTGTTACAAGCGTTACAACAAGCTGTTGCCGCGCACATTTTTATCCGACCGAGGTATCCGGCCGGCTCCCCGTTGCAGGGGTCCCGGTGGCAAGGATCATCCCTTCCGGGTGTACTTCTCCAGCAGCGCCGGGATTTTGTCCGGGGTCATCTGGCCGTGGACTTCCTCTCCGATCATGAGCACGGGAGCGAGGCCGCAGGTGCCGAGACACCGGCTGGCTTCGAGGGAAAAGAGGCCATCGGTGGTGGTTTCCCCGAAGTCGATGCCCAATTCCCCTTTCAGCTTCTCCACGATCCGGTCGGCGCCTTTGACGTAGCAGGCCGTGCCGAGACAGACGTGGATGACATATTTCCCCCGCGGCTGAAGCCTGAAGAAGTGGTAGAAAGTGGCCACCCCGGTCACTTTGGCGGTGGGAATCTCCATGAGCCGGGCCACGGCGTCCATCTGTTCCCGCCCGAGATAGCCGTAGTGTTCCTGCACTTTGTGCAGGACGGTGATGAGACGGCTTTCCGGTTCAGGTCCCCGCTGGTATTCCCCGATGAGGTCAACGATGAATTGCGGCAGCGCCGCCCGTGCGGCCGCATATACGGCATCGCGGTTGTCGGTGTCCGGTATCATCTGATCCCCCTCGGGAGTTTGGGCTGGTAGTGGGTATGGAGGAGCGCATGGGCTTTTTCGCTTCCCGGCGATCCAAGATATTCCTCATAGAGCGCCTGAACAGCCGGGTTCTTGTGGGACTGACGCAGGGTTTTGGCGGTATCGATGGCATAGAGCGCCCGGGCGCGGGCCCGCAGAAGCTCGGGGTCGAGAACGTGATAGCCCCTGGTCGGGTACGGCTGCCCGCCGCCGCCGATGCATCCGCCGGGACAGGCCATGAGTTCCACGATGTGGAACTGCTTTTCCCCGCCCTGTATTTTGTCCAGAATGGTCTTGGCGTTCTGCAGGCCGTTGGCCACCGCCACGTTCAGGGTTTGGCCGCCGATTTCGATGGACGCCTCCCGGAGTCCTTCCACGGCGCGGACCTCGGTGAAGTCGAGCTTTTCAAGGGGCTTCCCGGTCATGATTTCCGCCGCGGTGCGGAGACTCGCCTCCATGACGCCGCCGGTGGTGCCGAAAATGTCCGCCGCGCCGGTGGCAATCCCGAGCGGCAGATCGAACTCGCCCTCGGGAAGCGTCTCGAACACTATGCCGTAGCTTTTTATCATCCAGATCAGTTCCCGGGTGGTGAGCACGGAATCGGTGTAGGGCATCCCCTCGGCCATGAAATGCTCGGGGCGGTTGATCTCGATCTTTTTCGCCACACAGGGCATGACCGCCACGACGTATATGTCCTTCGGGTCCCGACCCGTTTTCTCGGCGTAGTAGGTCTTGATGAGCACTGAAAGCATGGTCATGGGAGACCGGCAGGTCGAAGCGTACGGGATCATCTCGGGATAGAATTTTTCCAGGAAATTGATCCAGCCCGGAGAGCAGCTCGTGAGGATGGGGAGCGGTCCGCCCGTCTTCATGCGGTGCAGGAACTCGTTGGCCTCCTCCACGATGGTCAGGTCCGCGCCGAGGTCGGTATCGAATACGGCGTCGAAGCCGAGACGCCGGAGGGCGGTCACCATTCGTCCGGTGGCCGGGGTTCCCGGTTCCAGACCGAATCCCTCGCCGATGGCGGCCCGGATGGAGGGCGCGGTCTGCGCCACCACGAATTTGCCGGGGTCGGCCAGCGCCGCCCAGACCTCGTCGGTACTGTTCTGTTCCAGGAAAGCCGCGGTGGGACAGACATTGATGCACTGCCCGCACTGGATACAGACCGAATCGTCCATGTTGGCGCCGTGGGCCGGGGTCACCACGGTATTGAAGCCCCGGAACTGCTGGCTCAGGTTGGTCACACCCTGGACTTCGGCGCAGACACGGTAGCAGCGGCCGCAGAGAATGCATTTCTCCGAATCCCGCACCACGGAGCGGCTGGAATCCTCGATCGGAAAACGCTTGCGGGTCCCCTCGTATAGCCTTTCGCGCACCCCCATGGCATAGGCAAGATTCTGGAGTTCGCAGTGCCCGTCCCGCTCGCAGGTCTGGCAGTCCCGGGGATGGTTGTCGAGGAGCAGTTCCACAATATCCCGACGGGCCTGGCGGATCACCGGGCTGTTGGTGCGGACCTCCATGCCATCCGCCGCCGCCACGCTGCACGAGGCGAGAAAATGATCCATACCCTCCACCTCCACAATGCAGACCCGGCAGGAGCCCGCCAGGCTCAGCTTCGGATGATAGCAGAGGCGCGGGATGTGGATGCCCAGGGTTTCGGCCGCATCCATGACCGTGGTACCCTCGGGTACGGTTACGGTCTGGTCGTCTATGCGGAGAGTAACCGTTTTTGTATCGTTGATCTCTGTCATGGCTCACCTGTCAGTTAGCCGCCCGCACTTTCGTCCCCAAGGATAGATGAGAGGCGGCATCAGTTCAAAATGGACATCAGAATCCGGAACGGGTGGTGATGGAACCGGGTGCAACCGGGCCGGACCTGCAGTACGCCCGTTCAGCCATTCCCTTCCTTCCCCCCAACCGGCCACTGTCATTTTCGCATGACCGCGCCGAAACGGCAGACTTCGAAGCATTTGCCGCACTTGATGCAGCGGCTTTGGTCAATAACATGCGGCTCGCGGCGAACACCCGAAATACAGGACACCGGGCAGTTACGGGCGCAGAGGGTGCAGCCGACGCATTTTTCCGGGTTGATCTCGTAATGGATGAGCGCCGTGCACTTCCGGGCGGGGCAGCGCTTTTCCAGCACATGCGCCTCGTATTCGGCCCGGTAGTGGGCGAGCGTGCTCAGGATCGGATTCGGCGCGGCCCGTCCCAAGCCGCAGAGAGATGTTTTGCGCATGAGGGTTCCCAGCCGTTCCAGCTTGTCCAGGTCCTCCGGAACGCCCTTGCCGGTGGTGATACGCTCCAGGATTTCAAGCATGCGGGTGGTGCCTTCGCGGCAGGGAGTGCATTTTCCGCATGACTCGTCCTGGGAGAATGTCATGAAGAACTTGGCCACATCCACCATGCAATCGTCCTCATCGAGGATGATCATGCCGCCGCTGCCCATGATGGAGCCAGCCTTGGAGAGCGTGTCGAAATCGACCACGGTGTCCATCCATTCGTCGGGGATGCACCCGCCGGCGGGCCCGCCGGTCTGAATGGCCTTGAGCCGCTTTCCGTCCGGAACGCCGCCACCGATCCCGAACACCACCTCCCGGAGGGTGGTTCCCATGGGGACCTCCACCAGGCCGGTGTGGCGAACCTTTCCCGCCAGAGCGAAAACCTTGGTTCCCCCGCTTTTCTCCGTGCCGATGGAAGAAAACCACTCCCCTCCATAGAGGAGAATCACTGGGACATTGGCGAAGGTTTCGACATTGTTGATGACCGTGGGCTTTCCCCAGAGGCCGCGTTCGGTGGGGTACGGCGGGCGGACCCGGGGCTGTCCCCGGGTTCCCTCTATGGACTGGATGAGCGCGGTTTCCTCGCCGCAGACGAACGCCCCCGCTCCGAGACGGATTTCGATGTCGAAATCGAAACCGCTCCCGAGAATGTTTTCCCCCAGCAATCCGCTCTTCCGGCACTCCGCAAGAGCGTGTTCGATGCGGCGGATGGCCATGGGGTATTCGGCCCGGATATAGACGAATCCGCAAACGGCTCCGACCGCGTATCCCCCGATGATCATGCCCTCCACCACGCTGAAGGGATCGGATTCCAGCATGCTCCGGTCCATGAATGCGCCCGGGTCTCCCTCGTCGGCGTTGCAGATGATGTACCGCACCGGGTCAGCGCTCTCGCGGAGCATGGTCCATTTGCGCCCGGTGGGATATCCGCCGCCGCCCCGGCCGCGCAGCTTCGCCGTGGTCACTTCGCCAATAACCCACTCCGGATCACCCCGCTCCAGGGTGTCGGCCAAGGCTTCAAATCCCCGGTAATGGATGTACTCGTCGAGACGCTCCGGGTCAATCACCCCGGCGTTGCGGAGAGCGATGCGGCTCTGGCGGTTGAAGAAGGAGATGTCTCCATAGAGGTCGAAAAACCGGCGTCCCAGGGGTTCCTCCGGAGAGCGGAGCCGTTCGACTACCGTGCCGCCGCCGAAGTGGGTGCGGACCACCTCATCGATATCCGCCTCGGTCTCCAGACGATAGAGCACGTTTCCCGGTTGGACGAGAACATTGACCGCTTTCCCCCGCTCTCCGCCGGCGCAAAGGCCGAAGCAATTGGCGGGAATGAGATAAACGAGATCGCGGTCCACACCCGCGGCATCGAGGCGTTCTTCGAGCCGGTTCCGCAGGTCGAGGTTACGGCTCCGGTCACACCGGGAGCCATCGCAGAACATCACCTCATACCGGTAGGGCTTCCCGCCCTCGGTCTGGAGTACATGATCCCACGCCGGTTCACCCCCCAGGACATGGGTCGTGAATATCCGGTGCACGGCATCCCGGTCAACCTGCTGGTACTTCACCGGAATCCGGCCCGGCGCCACCACTCCGACGATGGGCTCGCGGCTGCATCTTCCAGTGCAACCGGTTCGACGGAGGATAATGTCGTCCCGTCCGGATGCCGCGATGAGTCTCCGGAATTCCTCCATCACATCCGCTGCTCCGGCCGCGTTCTCGCAGGTGGCGGACCCCACCTGGATCTCGGTTCTCCCTGGCTCGTGGCGCTTTTTGTATGTTTCCCCTGCTTTGGATCGAAGCTGGTTGTATGCGGTCTGAGTGCTCGAACTCATGGTTCCTCCCGGCTCTCGAACGAAATCTTCAGTCCTCGGGCAATGAGGAATGAACTCACAATACTCCAAGATACAAAAAAATAGCGATATAGAAACAGAAAACAATCCGCACGGGAGAGCGTACTGCAAAAAATGAAGCCCGGTGGTGCTTCCGGGCTTCCTCGTCATGCAGCATACAGGGAGAGCCTGACCTGCAGATTCAGCTATGCTTCAGCATTTTACATCGACATTGCCTTTTCCTTGATTGCCTGCATATCCTGCTCGGACATGGTACGATGGTCCGGCTCACCCGTATCCTCCTGAGGCGTGAACAAGAGCTTCTCCATGTATGGAGCAGGTTTGTTTGTCCGAAACGCCAGTACGGACTGAGTGTAGAAATCCCGCGCTTCCTGAACGGTTTTCTCGCCTTGAACTATTTCGTGGGCCAGATTCAGCGCCAGGAAGTTCGCTTCTTCCTCGTGGCAGCGCGCGGTTATGGTTCCCCTGGTGCGTTGAATACTGACGCTCCCGTCAAAATCGGCCAACTCGCACATTTTGTCAGCGGGGACACTGTAGTTGATCGATTGCTCAACCAGATCAATGTGCGGCATGGGGAGATCATGCTTCGCTGTCTCCTTGAAAGCTATTGTCTTGTTCCACGGACCGTTATTGCACCAGACCAGCATGGTATCCGTGGTTTTGGGCGGCTCCCCGTACTTCCTGATGACCGGTTCGGCCGCCTCACGAACTTCTTGTGGCCATGAGTTGATGATATCTCTGGACGATTCCCGAGTTGCTTTTATGATTTCCTCAATTTAACAGCTGTTTACAATAACCGATACTTGTTTTCAATCCCTCTCAGGCTTTTATGTCTTGTCATTTGTGAAAATGAAATCTCCACCCTGAGCGTTTCGGTGACAGTCGAGGCAACTGGTCACTTTTCCTGCAACCGGCACGTTTTGCGGGTCCATATTGAGAGTGCCGTCCGGCATAAAGCCGACATAGTACCAGTTCATGTTGTCCGGGTCGAATCCTTCCTCCCGCTGGACCATGATGGTAACCGCGCCGAGATATTGTGAGGGATTCTTCGCTACTGTTTCCGGATTTGCCCCTTCTCCCCCATAGTTATCTTTGATAATGACATGGCGAGGTTCGCCGTTTACATTTACAACGTTATAGTACATCCGCAGAACTGCTCCATGCGGTGAAGCCCCGGGATAAAAGTCGGACTTCAACTTCCAGTTCTCATACCCCTGAATACTGGTCCAGAGGGAATTGGCGAAACTTACATCCGCCTCCCCGCCGTAGAGGGGGCCCTCCTGCACCTGTTCCATTCCGACATCCACATCTTCCGGCTCCTGCTGGCACCCGGAAATCACTCCCTCGACAGCGGTCACCAGAACAATTACCCCGATGAGCAGCAGCATCCGTTTCATATGGCATACCCCTTTCCAACAATCTGTTGATTGATTTTAAACCCAAGGAACACCCGGAAACACCGGAAAAAAATTGATTCGGTATAACGGTTATGAAATTCAGTTACCGGGCGGCAGCGACTTTCTCTCTCGGGCGCACTGTTTCCCGGGCCATGCGCCGTGTCCCGTACCGGAGAATATGTTCGGCGGTACGGGCGGCCAGGGCCTGAATGGTGAGGCTGGGATTTACCGCTCCCCCGGTCACAAACACGCTGCCATCGCAGATAAACAGATTCGGGATATCATGGGAGCGACACCAGGGATCGACCACGGACTTATCCGGGTCGGCGCCCATGCGGCAGGTTCCGAGCAGATGGATGGTTCCCGGCATTCGGAACGTGTGGTCCGCACCGGCGGCTTCCAGTATCTGTTCGCATAGATCCATGGAGTCCTTAGACAGGCGCCGGGAGTTCTCATCCATGGAATACGTGACCCGGGCCACCGGGACGCCGTACCGGTCTTTCTCGTCCGCCAGGGTTACCGTGTTCCGTTCGTTGGGCAATACCTCTCCCACCGTGCCGAGCAGGGTATAACGGTCGTAACTTTCAACGATCTCCATCAACCGTTCTCCCCAGACATCCGGGTTCTCTTCCACCAGCGTGGTAAAAAACGAGATGGGGAAAAGGTTATAGGCTTCCAGGGTGAATCCCCGCACATACGGTTTGTCCGGATCGGTCCGGTACCGGTCCTGGTTCGTGATTCCCACTGGAGGAGTAACCCAGTTGTCGATGACTTCACCGAATCTGCCGGCCACATTATCACCCAGATGAACCATGAGGTTTTTCCCGATCAGGCCGCTCGAATTGGCGAGTCCATCCGGGAACCCCGTTCCGGCTGAGTTCAGGAGCAGCCGCGGAGTTTCCACCGCGTATCCGCAGACGATGACGATGGCGGCCTCCTGCTCTTGAAGTTGATCCCGCGCATCGTAGTACTCGACCGATTTTGCCATCCCGTTCCGGCCGGCGTTTATCCGAACCGCCCTGCACCGCTCCCGGATCTCCGCTCCGGCCCTCACCGCATCGGGTATGTAGGTTACCAGAGTGCTGGATTTCGCGTCGGACTTGCATCCATTGGTGCAGAAACCGTACATCATGCAGGGGGAGCGACCGTCCTTCGAACCATTGATGATGGCGTGAGGCGCTTTGACGGGAGTCAGTCCGAGCTTCTCCATCCCGCGCCCGATGAGGTGGTCCCGGGCGCTCCAGGGCAGTTCCGGATGGGGATAGGGACCGTGATACGGCGGCCAGGGAAACTTCCGGGGCCCCGAGACCGCCAGGTACCGTTCGACCTGCAGGTAGTACGGCTCCAGATCACGGTAGGAGATGGGCCAGTCTTCGGCGAGACCTTCAGTTGACCGGAGACGAAAGTCCTCCTCGTGGAGACGCAGCGTGACCGCCGTATAATGTACCGTGCTCCCCCCCACCCCACGCCCGGTGTTCACTCGTCCAAAGGAAATCGGGTCATCTCCGTCCGTAATCCGCAGGTCATCCCAGTCGATCCGCCCGTCCAGCATGGTCAGTTCATCGTTGACGAAATCCTCCCGGGGATCGAGCCAGGGACCCGCTTCAAGCACCGCCACGGAAAGTCCGCCTTTGGCGAGTTCCCTGGCCAGAACGCTGCCTCCGGCGCCCGCTCCGACAATGCAGACATCCACCGGTCCCGTGTACTGTTTCATCTGATCACGCATCGGCTTCATGACAACCCTCCTAAAACGTCTTCCAACCGGGGAAGTGGTTACGGCGCGCCCTGATTTCGTGCTGCGTGATCCACACATAGCCCTCGGGATAGCTGGGACCGGGGAACCCCATGCGCATCCAGGCGAACGGATGGGCGCAATAACCGATGAGCGCTTTGGAAAGGAGTCTGGTAAAGAAGAAATGTGAGGGGATGCTGTCCCATGTTTCTCCCTTCGCGAGACCCCGCTGAATCATTTCAAGGACCGTTTTCTGCTTTTCCGGCTCCAGTTCCTCGAAACGCCGTCCGAACATCTCCCGCGAAGTCTCTTGAATCCCTTCCAGCCCGCGATGGAAAAGTACATCCTCCGCGGGCATGTCCGCCCGACGGTCGCCCCGGCCGAGCGGCTTGTTCACAGCCCAGTCCAGAAAACCGGCCAGATCTATGCGCTCGTCCGCCCGCTGAGGAATGAGCATGCTGAGCACCGCATCGAGGAGGACCATCTCCTCATTGGAAAAAACCTCCGGCTTTTCGCGATGGAACCGTGTCTCCATGCGTTCGATGAGTATTTTTCTGGTCTGGTCATCCCAGTTTTCCATATACCCATGAAAATCTTTTCTATCGATGAGCATAGCCGCCTCCCGGGGGAAGAGACCAGATGAAGTAGGCGATCAGGGCGACAATCGAAAACACCATGAACGTCATGGGCAGAATGACGGGAGGACCGACCATGATATTGCGCAATGAGAATCCGCCGATGTAGTGACGTATTCCCTTAAAATGGTAATATGTTCCCGCCATCCCGGTCAGCATGCCGATCAGGAAAAGGATGACAAACAGCACGCTTATCACGCCGCCGTAGACAAACGCGAACACAATACCCATGGCGGAAAGAAGGGGCGCGGTCAGTACCGGCCCCCACATGGGACGATGACGGAAAGCACCGCGCCAGTGAAAGAGCAGTGTCTGTATCCAGACCATCAGATAGGCCAGGCCGATGAACAGAAATAAAAAGCGCTGCGGTGTCCAGACTCTCCAGGTTTCCATGGCGTCCTCCTCTCGGGTAGCTGTCCGAAGGATTCATCGTTCCAGTGTTCTGTATTTACTGAACAGTGACTGTTCCATCCATGCCAGGGTGAAGCGTGCAGTAGTACGGGTAGGTCCCCGCTTGTCCGAACGTATAGGAAAAAGTACCCTCCGCGGGTATGTTGCCGCTGTCGAACAGGTCGGTTGGATTTTCCCGGGCGCCGCTGGTTACGGTATGCGGGTATGAATCCCGGTTTACCCAGGTTACCGTAGTGCCCGACGGAACGGTTATTGACTGCGGTATGTACCTGTTGTCCTGCATGATAACCTGATTATCCTCTTGTCCGGTTGTCGCGGGTGATTCCCGGTTCCCCTCGTTGCCTCCGCATCCGGAACTCACGCTGATGGAAAGGAGAAGAATGAAAAGCGGCATGACAGGGCGGAATATTCTTGTTATGGTCTGCATGGTTGATACCTCCCTTTCAGTGGAATCAGATACATGGGTCTCCGCAGTTTATATATGGGCTAATACGAATGAGGAACGGAGAGGGGCAACGGCACAACGGTGAAAGCAGTCCAAAAGCAAAAACCACAGCCAAAAGGAAAAATGGGCTGAATCGTACGCTCCCGATTCCTTTCTCCCGGCTCCTGAATCCTTCTCTTCCGGTCATCTCATCACAAGCTGTTTACCCGCACACCCATGTTTATTGCTCCGGTGGGTAAACATTAAACCCTTCCCATGGTGATGGCCAGATAGAACGGGACCTGACGGAATACCGAGGTTCAAAATTCAACCACTGGAGCAATAACGTCAATTGCTTCCTTTTCGTAAGCTTGAAGTTACTGAAACTGCAAACACTCATCGGCAGAATACCGAGTAGGTCCGCGATTGGTATCATTAATTCAATATATTGTGTATTTTATTTTTTTTTCAAACTTTTATTTGTCGATGCCCATCACAAACAAGGGAGCGCTTTTCCTTTCGCATGGTACCGTGAAATGGAGCACCGACCTCTCCCGGGTACCGTACCCACCTTCACGCAGATGCTTGACCCGACGTTCCGGTCAGGGTTGAGACATTGATGGTACGTCTTCCCCTCGCCGTATGACGGCTTCCTGTACGGCTTCTGTTCGTCAGGCCCGCACTTTACCTGCGGATTCCTTTGGATTCCGCCACGCAACAATCACCCTTGGCGTCCGGCTGACCGTTTCTCCCTTCAGCCCAAAAGGACTTAACCCTCCGAGCGAATACGTCATGCCGGGCACATCACACAAAAAACGCCCGCGTTGCCGCGGGCGTTTTTTGTGTGCATAGAGAGCTGTAACCGCTATTTCATCAGCATCATTTTCCGGGATAGCACCCGGGTTCCCTGTTGGAGCAGTGCGATATAAACGCCGCTGGACACCGCGTTCCCACTCTCGTCCCGCCCGTCCCAGATCACCGTATGAACACCCGGCTGCATCAAGGCGCCCGGAATGAGTTCCCGGACCTTCTGTCCGGTGATCGAGTAAACAGCCAAGTGCACTTTCCCAGGGGTATCCAGCGAGAACCCGAGAGAGGTGGACGGGTTGAACGGGTTCGGATAGTTTCCGGTCAGGGCGAATTTCACCGGCATCTGTTCCTCGACAGTGGTCGGAATGCCGATCTCCATGGTGTTGAAACCGCGGACATAGGTTAGAGACCAGCTATCATTCCCAGAGTAGGACAGAGTATAGCAGAACTTCGCGCCATTCGGGGAAAAAGCGGCAAAGCGGCACGTGAATCCATCCCGGTCCATGATGAGGGGATACGAGTTTCCGGACTCGAAGTCGTATACAAAAATCCCCTTTCGTCCGTCACAGGTCCCCGAACAGAGCGCCAAACGGCCGTCCGGAGAGATATCGGCCGAATAGCACGTTTCGGACAACAGTGTTTCCGCGGGACCACCGTCCAGCGGAACCCGCACAAGACCGCTCGTTGAGCCGCCGGCCAGAAGATACGAATCGTCCGGAGCGAAGCAGTGGGGACCGCCGGAGTTGCTCATGAGTTCCCGGGTCTCGCCGGTTGAAGTGTCATGCAGCATGAGCGCTTTGCCCGGGAAGGTGGTATAGGCGATATAGCGTCCGGTCCGGCTGTAATTGCCCAAAGAGGAAGAATCCAGGACCACCTGAATTTCACCGGTTTCCAGATCAAACGTTTTAAGGGCGTTTATGGCGTTCTTGATGCTGCACCCGAAATATGTTCCCCCTCCCGGCGTGGTTCCTTCCGTGATGGTGACCACCGTTCCCCGGCTCTCGTCAATGATATACGATCCGAACAGAATATGCAGGCCGTCCGGAGAATACTGGATGCGAGAGGGAGAATCAAGGGTGATATTGTATCCGTTGTGCTCATACGCATTGGTGAAATCGACCTCGAGCGAGGGCGTCCCGCCATCAACCGGCGCCGACCAGATGCAACTCCGGAACCCTTTGGTGGTGAAAGCGATACTGCCGCCATCGGGCGACCATACCGGACTAAGCTCGTACCCAGAGGTGAGTTGCATATAGTCCAGATACAGCGCCGAGTCTTCCCGGCTGATGGAATTCAGATCGAAGTCGACCAGCTTCTTCCCGTATTCCCACGGGATGTACAGCGGAACATCTGCGATTTCCGGACGGACGCCCAGGTTCTCCTCCACGAAATCATACATATAGAGCGCACCCTTGTGCGTACTTCCCAGTTCAAGCTGGCAGCAGAATTTCTTGCCATCCGGCGACCAGACCCCGTCCGTGTTCCAAACGGTGCTTTCGGGGAAAACGAGTTTGCTTGTTCCGTTCGAGGTGTCATAAGCCACCAGTATTCTCCTGGAGTTTGACGCGCTCACGGCTGAATACATGATCCATCGTCCATCCGGGGAACAGTCCGGATTGGTGAAAACTACAAGCTCCCACGGATTATCTCTCCAGGAAATGTCAACCGGAGAGCCGCCGTCCAAAGGAATCCGGTATATCGTGTAAGAGTAGGTTTCCGCGTTTGTGTCGATCACTTCCGCGGCGATATACGATTCGTCCGCGCTGAAAGAGAAACTCCGCGTGCGCAGCCCCGGCGTATCCATGTAATACCGGGTCTCACCGGTTTGGGTGTCTTCCACGGCGAGTGCGTAATGGTGCTCGGCGTTATCCGGGTCGGTTACCGCCCGATGATCGTAGTTCACATAGGCGAAATACCTCCCGCTTTTGCTGTATTGACCGTATTCCGCCTCCTCCCGGATCACCCGGGTCTCTCTCGTTTCGATATTGACCGCCATGAGCACGGGAATTTCGTTGAGAACTTCATTTCCACTCGCCGGTTTCCATAAAAACGCACTGGACCCCCGGCTTTCATCGATCAGAAAAGAGGTGTAGACCACCTCCTTGCTGTCCGGAGTGAATCCCATCTTACGGGTCACCATGAAATAAAACGTCTTCCCGTTATTGGTTGAAGACGGCTGCCCCCGAAGCTGGATGGGATTGCCGCCTCCCGCCGGGACAATCCATACGCCGTCGAAACCGCCGCAACTCGCGATCCATTTCCCATCCGGAGACCAGACCGGGAAGTACATCTTGTCCGAAGTCAGCTTGACTCCGGTTCCGGGATCAAAGGACTGAGCGAGTACCGGAGCAGCGCCGCATATCCAGACCGTCGCCAGGAGAAGCAAAAAGAGCTTTTTCATTGTTGCACCCTCCTTGAAGTATTGTTTGAACACCCGCCGGTCAAAGGCAACACCGGATTTTACCTGCATGACACTACTTTTATAAATTTACTGTTGTAGATATATATTGTCAAGCGTTTTTTTCGCGAACACACAAACGGTTCCGGCATGACATTCAGCTCATTTTTTACGGATCAAAACCGCTGTTATGCATTGGCGGAGAGTTCGGGAACAGTGCAGGTAACTGGAGACAGCGGAGAAAGTTAAATGGCGCTTCGCGGCTGTGTGTGGGGGGAACGAGTGAAGAAAGAAGGAGTCAGCGGTCAGGAGAAGGGAAGCGGCCGCCCATGCCGGAGACAGGCGCCCCGTCGTTGACAACCCCTGCCGTAATGAGCCATTTCTCTCGACTCCAGGTGCCTTCCTGCGGCCCATGCATCCACCCAAATCAGTGGAGCCCCAAAAAAAAAAAGCCCGTGGTTTTCACGGGCGTTTTCACTTCCTGACGGAAACTGCTTCTTAGTACATTCCGCCCATGCCAGGGCCGCCGTGGCCGCCGCCGGGAGCCGGAGCTTCCTTCTCTTCCGGAATCTCGGATACGATGGCCTCGGTGGTGAGGAGCAGCGCGGAAATGGACGCGGCGTTCTCGAGGGCGGAGCGAACGACCTTGGTGGGGTCGATGACACCGGCTTCCACGAGGTTCTCGTATTTCTCTATCGCGGCGTTGAAGCCTTCGTCCTGCGGGAGTTCGAGGGTCTTCATGACCACAATGTTGCCTTCGAGACCGGCGTTGTTGGAAATCTGCTTGGCCGGCTCGCGGAGAGCGCGTTTGATGATATCAACGCCAACCGCCACATCGCCTTCGGCACTGACATTGGCGACAGCATCCAGGCAGCGAAGCAGAGCCACGCCGCCACCGACCACGATGCCTTCCTCGACTGCCGCGCGGGTGGCGTGGAGGGCGTCTTCGACACGGGCCTTCTTCTCCTTCATTTCGACCTCGGTGGCCGCGCCGACATTGATGACGGCGACACCGCCGGAGAGCTTGGCCAGACGTTCCTGGAGCTTCTCACGGTCGTAGTCGGAGGTGGTTTCCTCGACCTGGTTGCGAATCTGGTTGATACGTCCCTTGATGTCTTCGGAGTCACCGCCGCCGCGGACGATCGTGGTGTTGTCCTTGTCGATGGTGATGCGCTGGGCCTTGCCGAGATCGGCAATGGTGACGTTCTCAAGCTTGAAGCCGATTTCATCGGAGATGACCTTGCCGCCGGTCAGGATAGCGATATCCTGCAGCATAGCCTTGCGACGATCGCCGTAGCCCGGGGCCTTGACCGCCGCGACCTTCAGTACGCCGCGGAGCTTGTTGACCACGAGGGTGGCCAGAGCTTCGCCTTCCAGATCTTCGGAGATAATGAGAAGCGAGCGACCCATCTGGCTGATCTTCTCCAGAACCGGAAGAATTTCCTTCATTCCGGAGATCTTTTTGTCGTGGATGAGAATCAGGGCATCCTCAACCACGGCTTCCATGGTGTCGGGATTGGTGACAAAGTAGGGAGAGATGTAGCCGCGATCGAACTGCATACCCTCGACCACGTCCAAGGTGGTCTCGATGCCCTTGGCTTCTTCAACGGTAATGACGCCGTCCTTGCCCACCTTCTCCATGGCTTCGGCAATGAGATCGCCGATGGTGGAGTCGTTGTTGGCGGAGATAGTGCCGACCTGAGCAATTTCTTTCCGGCCGGAAACCGGACGGGAAATCTTCCGCAGGTTCCCCACAGCAGCCTCGACCGCCATGTCGATACCCTTCTTCAACTCCATGGGATTGGAACCAGCGGTGACATTCTTCAGGCCTTCGGTGTAGATGGCCTGTGCCAGCACGGTCGCCGTGGTGGTGCCGTCGCCGGCTACATCGGAGGTTTTTGTGGCTACCTCCTTCAGCATCTGGGCGCCGATATTCTCGTATCTGTCCTTAAGCTCGATTTCTTTGGCCACGGTAACGCCGTCCTTGGTGACCGTCGGAGCGCCGAACTTCTTCTCGAGGATAACGTTGCGTCCCTTCGGACCCAAGGTGACCTTAACCGCGTTGGCAAGCTGGTCAACACCGGTTTTCAACCGGCTCCGAGCATCGACATCGTAACGAATTTCTTTTGCCATTCCTGTGATACCTCCACGTCTATGATGAATGGATACTATTCAAGAACCGCCAGAACATCCGATTCGGACATGATGAGATAGCTCTCACCCTGATACTTGATCTCGGTGCCGCCATACTTGGAGTAGAGCACCTTGTCCCCCACCTTGACGTTCATGGAGATGATCTTGCCGTTGTCGTCGGCCCGGCCGGGTCCCACGGCCACGATCTGGCCTTCCTGGGGCTTTTCCTTCGCCGTATCGGGAATGATGATTCCACCGGCGGTCATGCTCTCCGCGGCATCGGAGGGCTTCACGATTACTCGGTCTGCCAGAGGTCTGATGTTCAACGCTGCTCCTCCTTGCAAAGGGTTCATACCTGATTAGCACTCACAACACGAGAATGCCAATTTTCTGCGACCAAAGAAACAATATACTCAAAAACTGCGCCGCATTTCAAGTGATATTTATGGAAGATACGAATTCTCAACAGGATAAACGAGTGTGGAAGCCGGGGGACAATGCCCCCGGCTCTTATTCCGCGGGCTATTCCACGACTTCGAAATCAGCGTCTACCGCGCCGTCACCGCCCTTCTCGTTCTTGCCTCCGCCGCCGGCCTTTTCTCCGCCGGACGGACCACCCGATTCGCCGCTGCCACCTGCGCCGCCCTGGGGACCTTCACCGCCCCCGGGGCCGCCTCCCTTGCTGTACATCTTCTGGGCGGCGGCATGCCAGGCCGCATTGAGTCCGTCCCGGGCGGAAGTGATCTCGGAAACATTCTCGCTTTTCATGGCCTGTTTGGCCCGTTCCAGCGCGGCTTCGACTTTGGCCTTGTCTTCCGGGTCCATTTTATCGCCCATTTCCTGCAGATTGCGCTCGGTCTGGTAGACCAACTGATCGGTTTCGTTCCGGACCTGGACTTCTTCGCGCTTTCGCTTGTCCTCTCCGGCGTGGGACTGGGCATCCTTGACCATCTGCTGAATTTCGTTTTCGTTCAGACCGCTGGAAGCTTCGATTCGGATACTCTGTTCCTTGCCGGTGGCCCGGTCCTTGGCGCCGACATTGAGGATACCGTTGGCATCGATATCAAAGGTCACCTCGACCTGCGGAACGCCACGCGGCGCGGGGGGAATGCCATCCAAATGGAACCGCCCGATGGTACGGTTTCCGGAGGCGATTTCCCGCTCGCCCTGAAGAACATGAATTTCGACAGAGGTCTGACTATCCGCCGCTGTGGAGAACACTTCGCTCTTCTTGGTCGGGATGGTGGTGTTCCGCTCAATGAGCTTGGTAAACACGCCGCCCAGGGTTTCGATACCGAGGGAAAGCGGGGTCACATCCAGCAGGAGGACATCGCTCACCTCTCCGGAGAGCACGCCGCCCTGGATGGCCGCTCCGAGCGCCACGACTTCATCGGGGTTCACACCCTTGTGCGGTTCCTTCCCAAACATCTCGCGCACCAGTTCCTGCACCCGGGGAATACGGGTGGACCCGCCCACCAGGATGACCTCGTCTATCTGCTGGGGACTGAGACCGGCGTCCTTCAGGGCGTTCTGGACCGGCTGACGGCACCGGTCGACCAGGTCCTTGGTCAGTTCCTCGAAAGTCGCCCGGGTCAGATTGATATTGAGATGCTTCGGCCCGGAGGCGTCCGCGGTTATAAAGGGCAGATTGATGTCGGTCTGGAACACGTTGGAAAGCTCTACCTTGGCCTTTTCGGAGGCTTCCTTCAGCCGCTGGAGAGCCATGGGATCCTTGCGGAGGTCGATGCCGTCGCTCTTCTTGAAGTTGTCGGCCAGCCAGTCCACGAGACGCTGGTCGAAGTCGTCTCCACCCAGGTGGGTGTCGCCGTTTGTGGAAAGCACCTCGAAAACGCCGTCGCCCAGTTCCAGGATGGAAATGTCGAAAGTCCCGCCGCCGAGGTCGAACACCGCCACCTTCTCGTCGTGCTTCTTGTCGAGGCCGTAGGCGAGGGAAGCCGCGGTCGGTTCATTGATGATGCGCTTGACGTTCAACCCGGCGATGCGTCCGGCATCCTTGGTGGCCTGACGCTGGGCGTCGTTGAAATAGGCGGGCACGGTGACAATGGCGTCGGTCACCTTCTCCCCGAGATAGTCTTCCGCGGTTTGCTTCATTTTCTGGAGAATCATGGCGGAAATCTCGGGGGGAGAGTAATCCTTGCCGTCTATTCTCACCCGGGCCACATCGTTTTCCCCGCGGACGACTTCATAGGGCACTTCCCGGATCTCGGTCTGCACCTCGTCAAACTTCCTCCCCATGAAGCGCTTGATGGAATAGACGGTGCGACGGGGATTGGTGATGGCCTGACGCTTGGCGATCTGGCCCACCAGACGCTCGCCCTTGTCCGTAAACGCCACCACGCTGGGAGTGGTCCGCCCGCCTTCCGAGTTCGGTATTACCACCGGCTGGCCGCCTTCCAGCACCGCGACCACCGAGTTCGTCGTTCCCAAATCAATTCCGATTGTCTTTGCCATATTTACTGCCTCCTTCATCAAAGAATACCGATATTATGCCAAAAGATTATTGCAAAACCGGTGCCAATTCTAACGATTATGCATATGACATTGCCGCATTGATAGTTACAAAAACGCATAATTCTTCTGCACTCCATACCAAACCGAAGCAATGCCGACCTGGCACACCATGCCGCCACAATGGCAGTGCTTTGACAACCCCGTACGTACCTCCTGCCACAAATGCGCTTGACTCCGCTCTCCGGTTTGGCATTATTTTCATGAAAGAAAGCGTCGGAGCGTCAGTGATCCAGAAAGGCCAGCCGAACTGAGCCCCCACCCCGGTTGACTCTATTGACCTGGAATATGGAGGAGCTATTCTTTTCGCCGGCTCGTTTACGGCTCCTCATTCCATCCCGCATACAAGGAGAAGCTCCCCATGACCGCACGGGAACGCGTACTCACCGCCCTAAACCACCGCGAACCGGACCGGGTTCCCATTCACGTGGACTACACCCCCGAGGCGGCGGAAGAGCTCTCCCGTCATCTCCAACTTGCCGACTCCACCGCCGAGGCGTACAGCGGCAAAGTCTCCGAACTCCCCCTGGTTATGGGGCATGATCTGCTCGTGGCCTGGCATGGAGTGGCCACGAGCTACTATGCGCGGGAAGAGGCGGAGTACACCTGCGACTGGGGAATCGGCTGGCGGTGGGTGGACATCCCCGGCGGACGCTACACCGAAATCGCCCGTCACCCCCTGGCCGAGGACTCCGCCCTCGATGCATGGAACCCACCCGATGCTTCGAAGGACCATAGCTACGATTCCGCGCGCCGTCTGCTCGCCGGGTATGGGAATACCCACGCCATTGTCGGCGGCATGCCCTGCACCCTCTTCGAGGCGGCCTGGTATCTCCGCGGCTATGAAAACTTTCTTACCGACCTCCTGATCAACCGGGATTTCGCCCACGCCCTGCTGGACAAGATTTACCGCTTTCAGATCGCCACCGGAGAAAAGCTGGCGGCTCTCGGGGCAGACATTCTCTGGCTCGGGGATGATTTCGGCACCCAGAATTCCCTCATCGTCTCGCCCCCGGTCTGGCGGGAGTTTTTCAAGCCCCGGTACGCATCCCTTATCGAAGCCTTCCGCCGGGTCAAACCGGATGTCAAGATCGCGTACCACAGCGACGGCAACATCGAGACCCTCCTCCCCGAGTACATCGAAATCGGGGTGGACATCCTCAACGCCGTACAGCCCAAGTCCATGGACCCGGCCCATCTCAAGCGGCGGTTCGGAAACAACCTGAGCTTCTGGGGAACCGTGGACATCCAGGAGGTCATGCCTTTCGGAACTCCGGCTGAAGTCGAAGCCGAAATCAGGCTCCGCATAGAGACGGTCGGCCCCAACGGCGGGCTCATCCTCGGCCCATCCCACAACATCCAACCGGACGTCCCGCTGGAAAACGTGCTGGCGATGTACGGTGCGATGGAGAAGTACGGAAAGTACCCGGTCCGATAGAACGGAACCATGCTGAAAAATATAACTCACCCCCTGA
>JAWLHT010000018.1:0-32066 GCA_041690195.1 Candidatus Latescibacterota bacterium | reverse complement strand
AATATCATCGGGAATTGGCCGGTGGACGCAATACCTTTCTTTGGCCTTATAAAAATTTCAAATATCTTTGGCTAGCTTTTCAGGCCTGAATCACAAAACAACCGTTCACTACTATCTGCTTATCTTTACGACAATGCCCATCGGCCCCCTCTCTCGGGAGAGAGGAGATGACTCGATGGCGGGCTTAGAGTTATACCGTACCACAAAGGTGTGGCGTACGTACAGTAATCACCGGCGCCCGTTCTCTCATCTCCGGAAAACTTGGGTAATGGCAAAGCGTACGGTTGAAGAAAAATGCCGGATTATCCGGTTTATTACCGTGTGGAATCGCATTGCGGTTTCGCACATTGGTGGTACAACGGGACCGAAAGGTCCCATGTCAAGGAGGTTGTAATGGCAATCGGTTTCGGGGCGATGATTCGGACAGGTCTTTTGGCGGGGGGGCTTCTCTTCGCAGTGTCCGGTATGGTCACCGCTCAGGAGGAAATCCGGCTCATCGTTCGCGGGGATGATCTCGGTATGACCCAGAGTTCACTGGACGCGTTCGAGCGGGCGTTCAACCAGGGAGTCCTTACCTGTGGAGCGATTCAGGCCTGCGCTCCCTGGTTCGAGGGGGCTGCCGAACTCTGCCGGAAAAATCCCCAGTGGTGCGTCGGCGTGCATCTCGCCATCATCGGCGAATGGCGCGGCTATCGCTGGCGCCCTGTGCTGCCTTGGGACAAGGTCCGCTCCATTGTGGATGAAGATGGTTACCTGTATGCCGATCCCATCGAACTCTTCTCCCACAAGCCCAAGCTGGATGAAATCGAGGCCGAGTATCGCGCCCAGATAGAACTTGTGAAGAAACACGGGGTCAAAATCAGCTATCTTGACACCCACTATCTCGGCTACACCCAGTATCCCGGCATAGAAGAGGTTTTCACCAGGATCGCGAAGGATTACGATCTTCCCCTTTCCGGCAGAATGGACGAGAAGCGCATCCCGGGCGTGTACAAAAACGCCTTGGAGGAGAAGGTCCCGTCCGCGGTGAATCAGCTCATGGAACTCCAGCCGGGGACCTATCTCTGGGTCTGCCACATCGGTACTGACTGCCCCGAACAGAACGCGCTGATCCATTCCCGGCCCAGCGACATGTTTGTAACCGACGGGGTCGGCAGGCACCGCGCGGGAGAACTGGAGACACTGCTCAGTTTCGATGTCAAATCAGTAATTCTCCACAAGGGCATCAAGCTGATAGATTATCGTGACCTGTACCGGGAAAAGAAACGCTGAACCGTATCACCTGAATAATTCACACGGGGGAGAACCATCCATGCTGAATGTGAAACCTGCTTTCCAGATGTCACTGTTGATCACATGCCTGTGCCTGTTCTCCCCCGCAATTGCCCGGACCGCCGAGCCGGTCCGGGCTCCGGATGCGCTGCCCGGCTGTACGGTGGAAATGAATGATCCCGGATTCTGGGCAGGACGGATTGATCAGCCCGACCGGGTGGTGATGACTCCGGCGCAGATAGATGCGTTCAACCGGAAGAATGCCTCCCGCACTGTCCCCGCCGATCATCCCTACGCAAAGAACATTGCCGATATCGAGAAGGACGGCCCGGTTTTCACGCTGATGCGCCCGCTTGAGATCGGAAGCCGTTTCGACGGAGCCGTGGTGCGGAGCCGTCTGGAAGAAAACGACCGCCGTCTGGACCGTAAAACGCTCTATGACCGCTGGGCGCTTCCCTTCACCGAGGCGAAAAAGACGGAAATCCGGGAAGCAGTGAATCTCACCGTTCTGCCCGCCTCGATCCGGCCGCGTACGGGAATGATTGTCCGTCACACCTCCGTCCGGCTGTATCCCACCGCGGAATCCGGTTTCGCCATGCGGAACTATCTGGACGACATAAACGCGACCTCCCTGGACATCGGCATGCCCGTGGCGGTGCTGCATTCCTCCCGCGCGGGAGACTTCCATTTCGTCATGAGCCCCATCGCCTGGGGATGGGTTTCCGCCGCTGATATCGCTTTCGCTCCGGCTTCGAAAATCAATACTTTTCGCGGTTCGAAAGACTTCATCGTGATTATGGAACATCGCTGTCCCTTCTTCACCGATTCCGGATATTCCGCCCACGCCGGCTACTTGTATATGGGCGAGAAGCTTCCGATGGACGGCCGTACGGCGGACGGATACCGGGTGCTGGTGCCGGTTCGGGAGTACGATGGGTCTCTTTCACTGCGGAAGGGTCATGTGCGGGCGGGAGAAACCGTCTCGGAGGGATACCCGGCCTATACTCCCCGTAATGTCATCACCACGGCTTTCCGGCTGCTGGGGCGCCCTTACGGCTGGCATGATTCCTGGGATGAGCGGGACTGCGGCGGAATCCTGCGAGTGGTGTTCAACTGCTTCGGAATCACGCTGCCACGCTACTGGTCCTTCGAGCAACTCCATTCCGACCATGCGACCTATGTCGGCGATATCACCGATATGGGGGAGAAGGCCCGGAAACTCGGGACGATGCCCGCCGGAATCACTCTCACCGGCTCTACCGGTCATATCGGGCTCTACCTGGGGAGCGTGGACGGCAAACCCTATAGCATCCATCAGTGCGGCTGGAACTATAAAGAAGGGGATGTGGAGTACAAAATGGCCCGGGTGGTGGTTTCCGATTACGAGCATATCGGGTTCGATCTGAAAAGTCTGGGGTTCTATACCCCGCTGATGCCCTGACCATCGCGTTCCGGCCGTCCCCGCTTTACTGGCGAGGCGGGGGCGCGCTTCGGTGCAACCACGCACACTGGAGAGGCGGAGCTTCATGAATATTCTCGATGTCCTGGTAATCGTTCTCTATTTCGTCCTGGTCATCGGTCTTGGGTTTTACTACCAGAAGCTGGCTTCCCGCGACCTGGAGTCCTATTTCCTCAGCGGGAAGAGCATGCACTGGCTGCCCCTCTCCATGTTCGGGTCTGTGGCGACCTTTGACATCAGCGGCACCATGTGGATTGTCTCAATGATCTTCATTCTCGGGATGAAGTCCATGTGGATTCACTGGATGTGGGGGGTCATGATGGGCGCGTTTTTCATGACCTACATGGGAAAGTGGGTGCGCCGCTCCAATGTCATCACCGGCGCGGAATGGATGGTTACGCGTTTCGGAACCGACCGTCCCGGCCGGGTGGCCCGGATAACCTATGCGCTCATGGCGGTGATCACGCAAGCGAGCTTTATCGGGTACGCATTCCAGGGCATCGGTAAATTTGCCGCCGTGTACATACCCCTGCCGCCCAACACGCTCGCGATTCTCATCGTCAGCGCGACCACCCTCTATGTCCTGGTCGGCGGCTTCTACAGCGCCGTGGCTACCAACGTGATCCAGTCGATTATCCTGATTTTTGCGGGAGTATTGATCTTTGTGGTTGCCTACCGGGAACTGGATCCCGGAGTGATCGCATCGCTCGTCCCCACGGACTGGACCTCTCTCATGCCGGTCTGGCGTATCGAATCCCTGTCCGGGACAGTACACGCATCATACGAGTTTTTCGGAGCCCTGGTGATTGTATGGGTGCTCAAGGGACTGCTCCTGAACCTCGGCGGTCCGGCACAGATGTATGATTTCCAGACCTTTCTCGCCGCCCGTAATACCCGCGACGCGTGCAAGCTCGGCGCGGCCTGGAGCCTGTTCCTCATCATCCGCTGGGGCATGGTTATGGGGATTACCCTTCTGGCGCTGGCCGGGTTTGCGCAAATCGGGGATCCGGAGCAGGTCATGCCCATGGTGCTTCGGGAGTATCTCCCGGTCGGATTGCGGGGTATAGTCATCGCCGGGCTGCTGGCAGCCTTCATGTCCACCTTCAGCGCCACAGTGAACAGCGGCGCTTCCTATATCGTTCACGATCTCTGGCAGGCGCTGTTCGGCCGGGGCGCGGATTCCCGCCAGCTCATCAGGGTCAGCTACGCCGCCACGGTGGGGATTGTGCTGGTCGGTATCCTTATCGGGTATCAGGCCCGGTCCATCGCCCACATCTGGAATTGGATGATGATGGCCCTCGGCGCCGGAGTGATCATGCCCAATGTTCTCCGCTGGTACTGGTGGCGCATGAACGGCTGGGGGTATGCCGCGGGGACTATGGGCGGAATTCTGCTCTCGCTGGTCGCCCTCTTCTTCCCGGATGCACCCATGTACGTTGTATTTCCGCCCATCGCGGCAGGCTCGTTCATCGCATCCCTGGCCGGTTCCTTGCTCACGCCGCCGGTTTCCCGGGAAATTCTGGTCCGTTTTTACCGTACGGTGCGCCCCTTCGGATTCTGGGCGCCGGTTATCGCGGCTTCAGGGCTGTCTGCCAGCGAACTGCGCCGCAAGTCGGAGCGGTTATCCCTCACTGTGCTCAATGTCGTGCTCGGCATGGCGGCTGTCACCGGGTTTTACGTTTTCCCCATGTATCTCGTGGGGCACTGGCACGTCCACGCGTTCATGGCGCTCGGGGTGGCTATTATCGCGGCAACAGTGCTGGCATTCACTTGGTATCCCCATCTCCCCGGGGAAGCGGATGTTCAGCCAGAAGGCGAAATCGCTGGTCTGAGCACGGCGCTTGGAGCGGCGGATTGAGATGCGGTTGTCTGAAAAGCGAAAAATGAGGGGACGGGAACGCGGCTCCAGTGAGCAGCAGGTGTTTGACGAGATGGGCGTTTCCTTCCGGTTGAGTGATCCGTTGTCAGGGGGATGTATGCCACACAAACACCACGGCTTTCCGGAAACAGGCTTTCCGGATCTTCCCCGGGGCGGACGGTCATGACAGAACGCGAACTCATACGAAGCTGGCTGCTCTGGAAAGAGCGGACGGAAAGCCGGGACATTTCACAGAAGGACCTTGCGGAACAGGCCGGGCTCAGTCCCACGTATTTGTCCAGCATCATGACCGGGACCCGGAATGCCGGAACAAAGACCATTGAGCGGATTGTGGAGGCGCTGGGAATCACGCTGTCCGAATTCTATGCCGGTCCAGGGGGAAGGGGAACGGTTCCGGATGAAGGCGCGGATGCCCCTGTCTGCGGGGAGCCGGAATCTCTTGGTACTGCGGCGCCAGTCACGCCGGAGCGGACGGGAGACGTGGATGGAGAAGAAGCCGCTTCCGGAACCGGGTGGCGGATTTCCTCGCTCCGTACCGATCAGGTGGACCGCCTGTTCAACTCTTTCGGTTACAGTGTCGGAGAAAACTCATGTGTCCCGCCTCTGCCATCTCCGGCAAACTTCGTTTCCCCGCAGTCTGATATGGAGGGCATTCCTCTCCTGGCCGAAGCGCCTCCGGGTAACCGGGATTCCTGGCCGGAACTCCAGGGCGGCGGATTCTCTCCCACCATTCCCCGGCGTCTGATTCCTCCCCGGGCGTTCTCCGTGCGTGTGGAAGATGATTCCATGTCTCCGGCGCTGGAACGTGGCGCGGTGTTGATTATCGATCCCGAAGCTCCCGCCATCGCCGACGGCCGTCCCACAGTTATCTCCCGGAACGGCCGGTTTATGGTGCGTCGGGTCAGCCAGGCGGGTGGACGACTAGTTCTCACCTCCTCCAACTCCTCATTCCCGCCCGAAATCACTGATGGGGAGGGTATTGAACTCTTCGCCATCGCGCTGGTCGTTCCGCCCGGGATTCTCCCGGAATAAAACTTCCGTAGGTCATTCCGGGTTCGGATACCGGACTTTACCCCGGACCGTAATGTGAGCCGGAAATCGCGGGTATTTCCTCAAGTGCGTAGTATATTACCCATATGCCGCCGTGAAATCATGGCTGGCTCCGGACGTGAGGAAAGGAGGAACGAATGAAAATCATTGAGGAAACCATTGAGCTGGAATCCGCCTTCGGAAACGGCGAAATGATTCCGACGAAGTATTCCTGCGAGGGGGAGGAGCTTTCGCCTCCGCTGGTCTGGTCGAATGTTCCCGAGGGAACTCAAAGTTTTGTTCTGCTGGTGGAGGACAGCGATTCGTCTCCCCCCGGTTTTGTCCATTGGCTGGTCTTCAATATTCCCGGTGAAACCAGGGAACTTCGCGAGGGAGCCGCGACCGTGGGAAGCCTTCCGGAAGGCGCGGTCGAAGGACTGACCAGCTTCGGGGAGACTGGCTACGGGGGACCCTGCCCATCGAGCGGCATTCACCGGTATCATTTCCGGTTGTACGCAATGGACGCCTTACTGAAACTGGATGAGCGGACTACCCGGCAGCATCTTCTCCGGGAGATGGAAGGTCATATCCTGGCACGGGGCGAGTTGATCGGCCGGTATACCCTGAACGGATAGGCTCACCGGCAAGACGGGAATTTCGGAAGGCCGGGCATGCCCGGCCTTTTCCGTACCGACCGCGAACGAGGGATGACCGCAATCATGCGAAAACGCGGTCAAAGCAGAAGAAGCGGGAATCGGTCGGGTCGTTGCGGCCCCATATTTCATTTGGAATTATCCAATCGCTCTCCAGGACTTCCGTATGATTGGGCCGCTTTTTCGTATTTCTCTGTGGACGGCTTTTCGTCGCGGCTCCGCGCACCCGTCTCCGCGTCAGGTGACGGTATGCGGAAATGGAGATCATTGCTGAGAATGTGAAACATCGAAAAAAAGCAAGCTACCCTCGCATGAAAGTTGTATATTCCTTCGGAACTGTGTACAATTCGATTTATCGGAGAGGTATGGCATGAGGTATAGCCGAACAGCGATAATGCTTCTGGTCCTGATTTTTTTCGCTTCCGGACCGGGTGCAGCGAATTGCGCGGAAAACCCGTATGCCGCATGGCAGCGGGGGCCTTCGTCAGATCCTTCCTATTTTCCCCTGGCGGTGTGGTTGCAGAGCCCGGACAACGCCGAACGCTACAAGGCGGCGGGCATCAATCTCTATGTGGGTCTCTGGAGAGGCCCGACCGAAGAACAGCTTGCCAAGCTCCGGGCCGCGGGAATGCGCGTGGTTTGTTCCCAGAATGAAGTGGGTCTGAAACACCGTGACGATCCCATCATTGCGGCCTGGATGCATGGGGACGAGCCGGACAACGCCCAGTCCCTCGGAGAAGGAAAAGGATGGGGACCGCCGATTCCGCCGGAACGGATCACCGAAGACTACAATCATCTTAGAAAGGCCGATCCCTCGCGTCCCGTGCTCCTGAACCTGGGGCAGGGGGTGGCCTGGGATGGTTGGCAGGGCCGTGGAGTGCGTCAGAACCACCCCGAAGATTATCCCGAATATGTCAAAGGCGGAGATATTGTCTCGTTCGATATCTATCCGGTGGCCCATTCCAACAAGGATGTCAAGGGGAATCTCTGGTACGTCCCTTACGGGGTTAAACGGCTGATAGAGTGGGCGGGCCCCGGCCGTACGGTCTGGAACTGCATCGAAACCACCCGGATTAACGCGGAAACCAAAGCCACGCCGGAACAGGTGCGCTCGGAAGTGTGGATGTCGCTCATTCACGGTTCCCGGGGAATCATTTACTTTGCTCATGAATTCAAGCCGAAATTCAACGAACATGGATTGCTCGACGACCCGGAAATGCTGGCTGGAGTCACCAAGGTCAACCGCCAGATCACCGCGCTGGCTCCTGTTCTCAACAGTCCGACCGTGGAGTCCGCCGCAACCGTCCGGTCATCAAGCGCCGATGTCCCGGTTGATTTCATGGTCAAGCGGCATGACGGCGACATCTACCTGTTTGCCGCGGCGATGCGTGATGGGAAGACCCGTGCCGTGTTTACGCTGAAAGGCCTTTCGGGTTCGGCCAAAGCCGAGGTGATTGGAGAAGATCGGACCATTCCGGTGCGGAACGGCGGGTTCGAAGATGATTTCGAAGGATATGGGGTGCATCTTTACCGGGTGCGCCGCTGATGAACAATTCCGGACCCGCCTTTTGTATTCGCATGGAGCGGGATTGATACTTGTACAAGATGTTGTTTTTCGTGTTGTCAAAAATGATGCATGGAAAGGGGGAGACCGTCCCATGAGACTCATTCTTGCCGCCGCCGCGGTTATCGTCGTATCCACTTCCGCCTTTGCCCAGGACAAGGCGCCGTCCTACTTTGAAATGGACGACTACAATCACCGGCATCCCGAGACCGATACCAATGTCGAACTCTGGCTGCGCGACTGGCGTCAGTCGGCCATCAACTCCAATTCGGTAAAGCACGGCGGTTGGGTCGAGCGCCCCTACTTCACTCCGGGCGATCCGGTGAATCCGCCCCGGGCCGGCGCGGTGCTCAAGTACATCAAGGCCTATAACCACGGCATGCTCGATGCCGGAACCCACACCCAGAAGACGAAGAGTGACAAGGAGCAGGTTTTCTTTTACATCAGCGCCGGGACGGGACGGGTGGAAGCCGGGGGCAAAAAGGCTGACATCGAGGAAGGGACCGGAGTGTTCATTCCCGCCGGACTGACCTATCAGTTTTTCAATACCGACAAGGAAAAAGCTTTGGAAGCGATCGTGATCGTTGAGGAGATCACTCCGGGATTCGAGCCGCTCAAGGAGATGAAGGTAGGCTCCTACAAGGATCATGCGCCGCGTCCCGGGATGCACTGGGCCCACATCGGCCGGGGCATTGTGGACGGCGTGAAGTTCGCCAATCCTCTGGGCGTGGCGATTGTGTCGGTCAATCCCCACGATGTAGCCCAGGCCCATATGCACGGACCGGGCGTTGAAGAAATTTGGTGTCAGCTCAAGGGCGAGAGTCTGTTGATTTTCGGGAACCGGCTTTTCACCCAGAAGCCGGGAATGGCGTTCCTTATTCCTCCTACCTTCAAGATTCCCCACGCCTCCATCAATCATACCGACCAGCCGATGCAGTGGCTTTACATGGGGAACCGTCATGATCCCCAGGAGACCCGCCAGATGGAAGGGCATAATCCCGGCTGGAAGGGAAAAGTTTACGACAAGTACGATATCAAGTACTGACCGTGTCACTTGAAATCCGCATGTAACGCGGGAATATCGCTAACGGGGCCCGGCCATGGGCCCCGTTGCATTTGTGTGCCGAGAGGACCGGAGGGTCCAGAATTACCGATGTTTTCTGGAGACGTTTTTCGGTCGGACGACAAGAGCTGGCGCGGGAGAAAACGAGCCGATCACCTCGATAACCAGTCGCTCCCTATCCTGCTTGAGTGGAGAGGGAGCCGGAGGGTGAGGCCCGAACCGGACGGAGCGGGCGCTTTCTTCTCGTCTTTTTATTCAGTATCAGCCATACGGAGGTCTGGCATGGATGCGGAAAAAATCATTGAATTGCTTGGGCTGGAGCCGCTTCCGGAGGAGGGCGGATACTTCCGGGAGACCTGGCGCAGCGTTCTGTTCCTCCCCCGTTCCGTGCTGTCGTTTCCGTACGGGGGAGACCGGTCGGCGGGTACAGCGATTTATTATCTTGTAACACCGGATTCTTTTTCGTCCCTGCATCGCCTCCCCGGTGACGAGGTGTTTCATTTCTATCTGGGCGACCCGGCTGAAATGCTTCAGATTCATCCGGATGGCCGGGCGGAGCGGCTTGTGCTCGGGAGCGATCTGGAAAGGGGACAGCGACCGCAGTGTGTGGCGCCGGGGGGAGTGTGGCAGGGACTGCGCCTCCGGAAAGACGGTCGTTTCGCCCTTTTGGGAACGACCATGGCTCCAGGGTTCGACTACGCGGACTATGAACACGGTGACCGCGGACTGCTGATTATGAAATATCCCGATCTGGAGCTCCTGATCAGGGAGTATACTTCTGTATAAGATCGTGCAGCGGTCACCGGAACCAGAAACGGAACCCGATTCCGGCATTGGCGTTCAGCTCGGTTTCCGGCACCAGATCCATGATGGGGGCCATTTCAATGAAGGCGTCGAAGGGCGCGTCCTCAAACAGATAGGAGACGCCGAGCACGAACCGGATGCCGAGCCGGGTGTCGTCCTCGTCGACTCTCACCCGTCCGCCGATCCCGTAATAGAGGGGGAGCTGACCCTCGCTGATATCCAGTTCGTCCTGGAGGACCCGGAAATTGTGCCGCAGATAGTCGGCATGGAGGTGGAGACGGCTGTCCTCGGCGAGCGACCAGGCCAGGCCGGCATCGACCGCGTCACGGTTGCTCAAAAAAAGTTTTCCGGAAATCCCGGTCGGCTCTCCCACGATGATACCGAGCCCGGCGTCGCCCGACTGCGCTCCCGCGGTTCCGGATACCAGCCCGAGAACGGTAACGACGATGGGTAATAAAAGTCTCTTCATGGATGTATCCTTTCAATCCACATGTTCAGCATTCAGTACTTGGTAGACCGGCGAGAGATGATGGCGAGGGTATACCCGCCGGCTCTCTGGCCATTGGTTCCTTGCCGCTGCGCGGGAACGGTGCAGCCGGTTCCCCCAAAAGGCTAGGGGGAAGAATAAATGCGGCGCCGGCCGGTCTTACTTCGCTCCCTTCGGGGGAAGGCGGCCCGACAGGGCCGGAAGGGGGCTTTGAGTAACACTATTCCTCTTGACATTCTCCCATAAGCCGGGACCGTCCCGGCTTATGGCGTTGACAGCGGGAAAACTGCAAAGAATGACGTGGCTCCCGCAGGGTGAAGCGGAAACGGTATTTCCGGTCTCCGAAATCCTTACTGTAATCTAACACATTATGTATATATAGACAACCCTATTGGAATTCCGGTATGTTGCCTTCGAGTTCCCGGGCGAGTTCCCGGAACGCCGTGAGCACGGTATCGTCAATATCCTCCCTCCAGGGCGCGGGCATCCAGGGGGTAAAGAAAATGAACTCAAGCGCTTCATACCCGCCTTCCCGCAGCACGGCCGAGTCGGGAACGTATCCGGTACGTCCGTTGGTGTACCCCATCGGCAGAGTGGTTCCGGCGGGAAAACAGTCGCGGATTTTCATGCCGAGATCGGTGAGCAATTCTCCCGAAACACCGAGGAAGCGGATATCTTTGGACAGCTCGAGCATGGAAAGGGTCATGTCGAGTTCCCGGGGAAGAGGTATTCCGGACGCGATCCGGTTTAACCACCACTCGGCCCAGGCGCGGCGATGCGGCGGGTGTTCCTCGCCAAGTAAACTTCGGTAGGTCGATTCGTCCCATCCCTCCGCGAGCGGGACGGGAAACCGCCGCATTGCGCTTTTCAGCCTGATGTCAAGCGGCGCGAGCCCCCCGTCAATCACCCGTAGAACGTCTCTGGCAAGTTCCTCCCCCACCGCTTCCACATCATCGAATGTTCCACTGCGGAAGGCATGTTCTCCGGCCACCCGCCGGGGTTTGACATCTCCGCCCATTCTCTGCAGAAAGAGTGCGGCCGCGCCGGTGTTATCCTCGATGATTCTGCGAGCCGCACCGGGGTATTCCGCGGAAACGAGATAATTATCATGGCCCATGGTAGTCGGGTGACAGGATGCGCCGAATACCACCGCAAGAGGTTTTCCATCCGTTTCGGTGAAGGTAATGACCGGACAGGTACGGTCCACCTCCTTATCCGGATTGGGCAGATTTGCGAACAGGCCGAGATAACCGATCGGAGCTCCCGTGTAGACGGACGGGTCATGCGCTCTCCTGCAGATGCCGATATCCGTGCGGCCGCAGCCCCAGCGGGCGAAAGCGGGGCGAATGTTGCCCACCGCCTTGCCAACCGCAGTCACTATACTTTCGACCAGTATGTGATTATATCGTTCGTCGGGAAATAAATCGCGCGAATCCTGCAGGCGCCCGGAGTGTATGCGTGGCCAAACCATGGGACCGGCGTGGGTATGAGAAGCATTGAGGAGAAGCTGGTGAGGTTCGATGTGATAGTGGGTGCGGATTTTTCTGCCGATAATACCCACCAGTTCCGGGGTAAGATCCAGAATGTCAAGGGAAACCACAACCGCATGGTGAGCGCCGTCGGAAATGGCCAGCGCGGTTGCCATAAGCCGGTCGTGGACCCCTTCGGCGCACCGGTCGCGTCCCGCGAATCCTTCCAGAAAGCAGGACCCGTGCGGGGTTATATCGGTACGACCCACTCCTGCACGAAGTATTCCGGCGCAAGGCGTTTCCATACCGTCTCCTTTGATCGGGGAAATGGAATGCGTGGATACCGGTGTGACATCAGGCCGGACGTCTGACCGAAAGATAATTCGCTGAAATGGAAAGTGGGAGTTTTTTTTTGCCGGGAATAGGGGGGATTGCTGAAAACGGTTATCCGGTTGACTCAGAAGCGTATGCCCCGGTTTTAATCTCTCTGGAGAGACGGAGTCCCCGGCCCTGTGGAAAAGGGCCGGGATGCAAGAGAGGAGAGTAATACGCATTCAGTATCAAGCCAGCAGAAGTCATCTCCGGCAAGGGCGGTTCGCGGACCGTCCCTACGTGCACGGGACAGCGCATCTTGCTTTCTTGAAATCGAATTTGCAAAAGAGGGTGAGGTTCTCTTTACAGGAATCCCGGATGTTCCCGAATTCTATTCTATTGTTCATATATGCCCAGGGCTTGTCGTTTTGTTGGAACCCCGTGCAAGTTTTGATTACATGGGAAAAAGAAGGGGATGACACATTGGTTGACTGATACGAAAGCGCGATCGATACATCAAGAAAGGCGGAAGGCAGTCCCGCCCCAAAAGGAAATACGGTATATTATTGCTCCGGTGGTTAAATTTTGAACCTCGGTATTCCGTCAGGCCCCGTTCAATCAGGCCATCACCGTAGGAAGGGTTCAATGATTACCCACCGGAGCAATAACTGGTTCGGAAAATGCATTCTTTAAAAATTGAAAGCTTTTTCGTTTGAGAGTTACACAGAAATGCCAACGATGCAGGGCAATTTGTAACATAATCGCACGCCTTTCCCCCCGCATCCTTAAAAAAACTGGGGAATGGGAGCGTAAAGGAGGATGGGAGAGAAGGCGCCCGGCACAGGTTGTCCGTAAGGCGATCCCCCGGTCTGTGTCGAGTTGGCTTGCATTGCCTGAAGAAAAAACCAGGCAATGGGGGGCCGGAAGCTACAGCTTTCCGTCGCACCGATTTCTTTGCCCCATGCATGCTGAGGGGGACCCGGAAATACCCCTTTCGGGACAATGAGCCGGTGGAGGATCTATAATATCAAGTGAGCGCGACGCGGTAAGATGGAGCGCCGGTGTATTCTAAGCGCATCTTTGAAAGGGTGGAAATACCACGGTTTTTTCCTTGCATTTACAGGGAATACCCTCTAGATTAGCAATTGGGAGTAGCGGGACGAAACAGGAGCTCTAAACTCGGCTACCGGTGTAAAAGAAGCTGGGGAAGCGGTGTTGACGCGATGTGACAAATATTTTCTGAATCGCCGGAGGCTCCCGTTTTTTGCGCTTGACAAGCCAAAAGGCAGTGCTTATCATAGGTTCAATGTTTGTTGTTGATGAATTAAAAAAATACAAATTTTTGAATGATAAATGGTTAGGTGAACCGCAGGTTGGTCAAGGAGGTGAAGGTCTCAATCTGGCGGGTTCTGTTGCTACATGATACGGTATTAATACTCCGAATTGGTGGAGGATTAGACTGACATCTCCCGGGTAGAATGTCTATCCGGGTATTCTTCGTGGAGGTTACATTGCGGAGATGTGTTAAATATCGTGCAATGATTGTGTTCATGGCCGGTCTTCTGCTGGCCGCCTTCGCCGGGCAGTCCATGGCCGCCGTGAATGCGGTGGTGGATTCGACTTGGAATTCCTGGCCGAACACAGTGTATTATGTTGCCAAACTGTCCGGACCGAACGCTCCGTACACCGATCTGAAAGTTTACATCACGGCGGTTGACCAGTACAAGCTCTGGATCAACGGCAATCGTATCGACACCGCTGACAAGAAT
Source organism: Candidatus Latescibacterota bacterium (assembly GCA_041690195.1). Lineage (GTDB taxonomy): Bacteria > Latescibacterota > Latescibacteria > Latescibacterales > Latescibacteraceae > JAWLHT01. Next base: position 18,306 of record JAWLHT010000018.1, on the reverse strand, counting down.
GACGGCAAATGGGAAACTGTGGAAGAGTACGCGGTGGCGGGAGGCGCTGAAGTTCAGATCGCCGTTGAGGTCACCAACCTGGGGCTGGGCAACGGCAACGGGCTTATGGTTGACATCGACGCCGGTCCTGACTGGCTGGGCACTACCACCATGCAGCGCCGGTCGCAGTACAGCAACGGGTCCATGCGGCTGTTCCCGGTGACCTGGTACTACTATTCCGGCGATATCACGGCGGCGGTTAAGAAGGCCGACTGGTACAAATTCGATTCGAGCTTCTTCACCAACGCGGTCAACCTGGGCTTTAAGCCGGTACTGCTCGGGAACATGGGACGGACCGACTACACCCCGGATGTCAATATCGAGGTGGTCGCCGGATATGCGAACAATCTTGATGTCGGCTCCGATTCGAGCGGCGGTATGCGGCTCCGTCGGATCGACGGCGAGAATATCGCGCTTGGAAAACCCGGTGAGTATGCCGGCCTGATGGACGGCGACCTTACCCAGGGCTTTCTCTGGGCATCCGACCCGATGGGGACCTCGCGCAAGGTTGACCTGGAGCGGACATACAAGGTCAACCGCATGGTGCTCTATACCGGAAGCTCCAAGCCGGACGAGTGGATTCGCAATTCACTCCGCGGTTATGGAGTGGAAATTTCACTGGATGACAACCGGTACGCGGAAGTGGGGCTTATTCAGGAAATCGGTGTTCTGAACGTGGATCGTGGCGGCTACGACTGGTCCGAAGTCATTTTCCCGGCTCAGGCGACCCGCTACATCCAGTTCAAGGTGAATGCGAAACGTGACTATATGCCGCATGTCGGTGAGATGATGGTATTCGGCACCGGATATGCGTATGGCGGGACCTACGAATCGCCGTGGATGGATCTCGGGTCCGCCAACCTCAAGAACATTCAGCGGGTAACCTGGGAAGGCGATGTTCCGGGGGGAACCGGCATAACCGTACGGACGCGGACGCGCCGTTCCGCAACGGATGCCATGAGCCCCTGGAGTCAGGCTCATACGGACAAGAGCTTTGAGTTTGATTCTCCCGAACCCGTGGGACAGGTACAGTACCAGGTCGCTCTCCACACGAACGACCCCGACAAGACCCCGGTGTTCCGGTCCCTTACCTTCTCCTTCTCCAAGGATGACCAGCCCCTGCTTTCCGGGATGGGTTCGATTGTCCCGAATGAAGTGCCGATGGGGGTTGACACGAGCTTCGTCTACACCCTTTCCTACAAGCTGAACACGGGACAGAATCTTCAGACGGTCGCGGTGTCGGTTCCGAACTACGCGCGCGTTGATTCTCTCGAGTTGAATGGGACTGTTCTGACTGCTCCGGCTGACTTTACCAGCAGTTCCACAAACGATTCACTCTATGTTACCCTGAATACCCCCGCAACCGCAGGGACCGGGGCGGAAGACAGACTGCTCATCTACTTCCACACGAAGCTCCTGATGAACCAGCACGCATTCTCGTCCGGTATTTTCAATGCCACGATGAATGACGGCGCCGGTCCGATGGTGGTTTGGGAGAACGTGGATATGCCGTGGAGTGTCACCACGACCGACATCATTGAGGAAATGCTGACCAATGTCAACGCCGTTCCGAAGGTTATGACGCCGAACAAGGACGGACGAAACGACTTCTCCGTGATCGAGTTCGAACTCGTCAAGGCCCAGTCTCAGGTGGAGATCAGTATCTTCAGCACGGACGGTACGCTGGTACGTGAGCTGTACGATGATGTCCTCGTTCCGCGTGATTACACCGGGGATAACGATCCTGGACGGTGGGATGGCACGGATGATGACGGTGACCTGGTTGCTCCGGGTATCTACGTGTACCAGGTAGTTGTTAAAAGTGACTCCGGCGACAAGGTGAAAACCGGCACCGTCGTGGTTGCTTACTGACACGAGCTGAGTAGGACCGGCATCCGGAAGTAATCCGAGCGGTATCCTGCTGGATGACAACTGTACAAAGCGGATGGGTAAACAGGATATGACAGGTAAAATGGTTCAGAGGGTTGCAGATACGGGGCGCGCATTGAAGCTGGGAATGACCGGTGTGGCGATTGCCGCTCTGGTGCTGGCCGCTGCGCCGGACGCATATGGGCAGTTTTTTCAGACAGCCGGTAAGAGCGCACGATCGGTCGGTATGGCGGATGTGTTCATGGCCGGCTCCGGTGATGCCAACAGTTACTGGTACAATCCCGCGGGACTGACCCGATTTGAGGGACGGCAGGTGGGATTGACCTATGGCATCCCGCTTGCCACGATTTCTGATCTTACCATTTCCCAACTCAATTTCGTTACTCCGATCGGAGGAAACAGCGGACTTGGCTTGGGAATCGCTTATGGCGGAATTGAAGAAGCCAACGAAATGGTGGTCAGCGGCGGGTATGGCATAGCTCTCACGGAGAGATTCTCACTTGGCGCCAATGTCAAGATGTTGCGTTGGGCGACTGAAGGATCTCCCATTCGAGGCGGAACGGGATCGGATGAAGACCTTTCCAAGGTTTCCGTATCTCTGGATGTGAGCGCAATGTACGGGATTGGGAATCTCTTTGGTCTTGGTGATTTCACGACCGGTGTATACGTAAAAGATGCCATTATGCCCAACGTTTCCGAGTCCGGAGATGATGGCGGAAAGCTTCCCCTCGAAGCTGGCGTTGGTCTCATGATGCAGCGGGAAACCCTGCTGGTGGAAGGTGATGTCGCTTTCCGTGACGGGAACACATTCTTCCGCGGCGGCGCCGAGTATGGTATTCCGGATTCCGGTTTCGATCTCCGGGGCGGAGTTGCCTATGGCAGTGATTTCGAGGACGATACGGAAAAATTCGAGGTAGATCTTGGGTTGGGGTATTCCTTTAATCCGGTTCACTTCAATTATGCGTACGTTCTGCCTCTCCAGATGGAGAGCACCGGCGGCAAGCATTATGTTTCGTTTGGAGTATCGTTCTGATTTTCTCCTCTGTGAGCCAGAATGATACTCAGTATTCAGTATGCTGATTGAGGAGCGCATCGGACGGTCGGCATGGTCCGGAGTGGTTTTTAAGAGGAACGGGCGCTGTTCGTGAAAGTGATCCAGCCGATGATTATAGCCTGATATCTGAACCCGGGACCAGAATCGCGTCATACACATACCAGGGTTTGTGATGGCGCGGAGTATGTCCCACGTTCACTGAAACGGTTTACTGCACTGGGTTCTACAAACCGGCGTGCTGAAGGAAACAGGGTCAGCGCCGCCAGTCTGAATGGAATCGTAAATCGAGTGGAAGTTACGGCCAAAGGAATCATTGATAAACCAGGAAGTGTTCGGGGGCAAGTCATTCGGGATATGGAAATGAGATAGATCTGGGATGCAAGCCCGGGTTGCTGGAACTTAGTATCACGTAACGATCAGAGGCGATGTGATGATGTATACACGGGGAAAGATAATGAACAAAGGGAGAATGTTTCAATGGATGCTCCTGATTGCAGGCGCGTTCCTGGTCAGTTCTGCTGATACCGTCTCTGGACAGTTGCTGTTTCGTCCGGGTATGGAGGAGGAAAATTACGGTCGAAACGGGTACAACAAGTACGGCCGTTCGGTCGTGAACCGTTCTGCCAACCCGAAGTACGATGAATTCGGCAATTTCCTAATGAATGGAGTCCGGATTTTCGAGTGGAATGAAGAAAAGCGTTCTTCGGCCTCGATTACTCCGGAAGACCGTTTCAGCACTTTGTACAAGACCAACAATATTGACGAAGGTGAATACTTCCGTCAGTATCTGAACAACCTCGTGGTTGTCAACGAGAGTACGAAAAGTTTCTCCAGCCGCTTTATCGTCGGAAATGAAGTTCGGGTAAACTTCTCACCGTTGACCCTCGACATGGCGGCAATGAACGGTGTCCGCTGGGACACCAACTTCGGGGACAACAACATCACCTTTGTCAGTTCCCGTTCCGATATTCCGCTGTGGTTTCCCCGTGAGTTTGTTAATGAAAAGCTCACTGCCCGCCTGCTTCCCGTTTACCTTACCGGTGGGCATTTTGAACGTCAGTTCGGGGTGCTGAATGTCGCCGCGAACTATGTCAATCAGTACAAAACCGACAGTGCGCAGGCGAGACGGTTTTCGGGCAAGAGCATTTTCTCCGATATCCGGGATTCCGCGACCGGTTCGATTCCGAGTAACCCGGAAGAAGTACAGATGCTGGTCGTGAAGGTCGAAGACGGCAGCCGCTTTGATGCCGGTGGTCCGCGAATTTATGATATAATGGCTGTAGTGGAAGGCGTTCCGCGCAAGGATCTCCTGGTCGGCATCACCCGTGAGAACTGGGAAAATGACCGGTTCTCGGTGAAACAGCAGAAGGATAATCCTGCCAAGGATTTCTACGAGAACGTGTGGATGCTTGAACCCCGCAGCATCCCCCAGTTCCAGCAGTTCATGTCGAACCGGCAAAGCACACAGGGAATGAAGAGCAATTATCTGTTTGTCAGAAAGAGCATTACCGACCCTGTGCTGAACAGCTTTGCCACACTGAATTCCGATGGCAAAAACTATCTTGAGACGAACGGATACGATTATCTTCTGTTCTGGTTTGAAATACCGAAGAAGCAAGCGACTGATGAAACCGGTGTGGTGAAAGATGTTCCGGTTGACGAAGTGAAATTCAGGGCATTGATCGGAAATGATTATTCCATCAGCATTTCTGAAGTGTACAAAAACGTCAATGCTTCACAATCCGACAACCGCAGCGCGCGATATTTTAAAAAGGTTCTGGAAGCGCCCGGGAACATCAAGGATATGAGCAATCTGAAGTGGGTTGATTTTCAGTTTGGAACCCAGCTTGCGGATATGATTATGGGCGTCAGGGTGAGTTCGAATATCAAGGGCTTCAGCCTGGTTGCCGAATTCAACAAGAATTTCAATTTCCATCAGTATCCCAACGTGAATGCAAAAAAGTTTCGTGACGACGCCGAAGCTTACTATATTAATGTAAAGAAGGAATTCGGCAAGTTTGCGATCGGAACAGAAATGTTCAACATTGATCCGAACTATACTACCACGTTTGAGAATATGGATATATCGTACTTCAACATGAAGACGATTCCCTATTCTTCGTGGCAGGAAGACTTTCTGGCCGATGTGAGCGGCCGTGGCGGAAGTCCGAACCTGGTTTCATCGAGCGCCGCGGAATACATGAACAGCACCATGGTCATGGAAACGGTTGATGACAATGATGACAAGGACCGTTATCCCGATTTCCATATGTATTCAGCGGTTCGCGATATGAATGGTATTTTCCCCGGTATCGATACGAATGGAAACCAGCGGCCGGACACCAATGAAAATGAAAATCTGGTGCCGGACTATGCGGAGCCGTTCTTCCTGTACAATGTAGATCCTGATGAGTATTCGTTCGGCGATGATTTCAACAACAATGGTGTCATTGACAATCGGGAAGATGATGACAGGCCGGATTATCCTTACAACAAGGATACCCGGGGTTACCATGTCTTCGGGTCGTGGGGCGCCGAGCAGGGGCTCAAGTATACGCTCGGTATCATCGACTACAGTCAGATCGCCGGAGGCGGGGAGAATGATGTAAAATACGGTAAGGTGGAGTACCGTAAATTTATACCGTTCTTTGCCAACATACACGCGGCCACGGTGTTCAAGAAAACGCATGATTCCATCACAGACAACGTGTTCCGCTTCTCCCGCGAGCTGACTTCGACCCTGCGTGACTCTTCAACATACGCGTACAATCCGTTTTTCGAGTATCATGGAGTCATTCCGGAGAAGTTCTACGATCCGCTGGATTACCGGGACAGTTATGTCAGCACTTCCTACCTGGAGACGAAGCTGTTCAGGATTCCCAATCTGACGATTGGTTTGAAGATCAAGTATGACCTGAATCAGCAGAATGAAACCTCTTTCCAGAAGAAGAATTCGATTATTGACCGCTCTCATGTGCTGCGTGCGGACTACCGGTACTATTTCCACGATCTTCTGATCATGCCGCAGGTGAAATTCATGGCAAGGAAGTATACCAACGGGAATGGTGTCCATCCGACATTCCATGAACAGAATTTCTACCCGATATTGAGAGCTGAGTATCCATTAACCTACAATACAACCTTGAAATTTGGCGCTCAGGGCTTCCCAGGGTTGAAGTACAGGAACAAGACGGTTATTCCCGCACTGAACAGCACGGTACGGGATCTGGTGAATGACCAGCTTGATTATGATACCCGTGATTATATTATGATGGTGACAAACCGGTCCATGTACAACGGGTATGACTTCAGTCTTAACTTCGGTTACCAGGTAAACTGGCAAGATCTGAAAGGTGAACTCCGTGCTCCGTTGAGCCGGTCGAATAGAATGTTCTTTATCCGGCTTGTGGTGGGTATGGAACCGGTTTCCTAACTCCCAAACGAAATCTTCACCTCGAAAGGTTGTGATGGTAGCATGAATATTGGATATGTTTTCCTCGTTGTTATGGTGGGAATGGCATACTTCGTATCCGGAGTGCCAACACCAGACGAAATGATCGCCGAGTTCAGGGCGGCGCAGAAATTCTATACTTCGAAAGCGTACGATCAGGCGCTGGAGAAGTATGAACAGGTCTACAAAATGGAAAGCCGTTTTCTCGATGAAGAAAAAGTTATTGAGGAAGTAGGAAATTTACGGTATCCGGTGAAGGACCTGTGTCTGTATCAGTCCGGTAATTCCTATTACCAGATGTCAAGAGACGAAAAAGACCGCGCTTCCCTGCTGGAAGATGAAGCCGAGAAGGAAAAGTCGGCTCAGTTGAGTCTGGAGTACGTGCAGAAAGCGACCGAGTATTTCGACCGGACTCAGGAGCAGGCACATAGTGAAGAACTGAAAGCTCAGGCTCAGAATCGGATCATAGAAACCTGGTATCTCGTTTTGGACTATGATCGGGTTATCCAGGAAGGTGAAGAACTGATCCAGAAGTATCCGAACAGTTCTTATGTTCTTGACGCGATGTACAATATTGGATGGTCGTACTACGACAAAAAGGAATATGACCAGTCCATCGACGCTTTTACCAAGCTGACCCAGCGTTTTACCACGGGGAATATGCCGGACCGTTCGCTCTTCCAGATTGGCGAGGCGTATTTCGACCAGGGCAAGTTTGCCGAAGCGGTACCGTACTATCAGCGACTTGTGGAAAAGATGCGCATTAATGAGATGACCGATCAGGAAATCCAGAAAATGCAGCGTCAGAAACTCTCCGGTCTGGTTGATCAAACCGCGCTTGACCTGGCGGCGCAGGCTCAGTTGAAAGTGGGCGCATGCTATGCCAACCAGAAAAAGTATGCGGAAGCCGAAGCTGCGTATAAAAGAATCGCGGTCATGTTCAGGTTTGACCAGAACCTGATTTCGAAAGCGTATCAGGACTTGGCGGATATGTATCTGGCGGCGGGCAATTTCGAGTCTTCCATCCAGGCGTACCGTGATGCCATCGACGAAGTACCGAATAGAATCTTTTCGGCAAAGATGCAGATGCTCATAGCACAGCGGTATTTCGAACACGGGTATTTTGATCGCGCGGTTACCGAGTATACCAATTATATCTCCGGTTACAGTGATGTGGCGATCCGCGCAGGCTTCGAAGTTGACAAAGCGCTGTACTATCTCGGCCGTTCCTACTTCGAAAACGGATCACAGTTGCTTGACAAAAAAGAGGAGCAATCCGGGCATGACAATGTTGCACAAGGCGCGGCGACATTTGAACGACTGCTGAAGCAGTTCCCGGATACTGATCTCAAGCAGAATGTTTACTACAATCTTGCCCTGGCGTATCAGAAGCAGGGTACGGATGAATTTCTCCAGAAGGCGATCGATCAGTACAACCTCATGTTGACTGAGTTCCCCGATACACCGAACCGGAAATACTGTTATTTCCAGATAGCGGTGGCGCTGCAGGAATTGAAGAAGTACGATGATGCGATTGCCCTGTACAACAAGATCATCGAGGAATATCCGGACGATCCGAACCTGGACCATGCCTGGTTCCAGATTGCTCGTGCGTATAAAGATTCGGGACGCGAACAGAATACGATCGAACCGTTCAAGAATGTCAGCAAGCAGAATCGGCAGCTGTTCACCATTGCCAGACTGTTTTCATCCCAAACACTCATGGCGGCGCAAAACTATGCTGATGCTCTGTCCGTGATGGAGTATGCGGTGGAGGATACGAGTGCGATCGACACGCACCTGAATCTCTCCCGTATATACATCATGATGGGGAGTTGCCTGAAGAGCATGGCTGATGCCGACAGTGACAATGAAAAACTGAATCAGGCGATTCAGTACTACACGAAGGCCATTGATCTGCAGGTTGAAGAGACGTATGAGCAGGCATCGGTGTACCGGGCCGGCGCCCTGATTTCTCAGAATCAGTTTGAGCGTGCCGAAACCGACCTTCGCCAGCTCATGTCCAGCACGGATGAAAAAATCAAACGTGACGCACAGATGCGCCTGGCCATGATCAGTGTCAAGCAGAACAAGAGTCAGCAGGCCATCGAAACCTATCTGGGGCTGTACAATTCGACACAAGATCCCCAGGAAAAGGTGGAGTTCCTTCGTAATATTATCCAGATCAGTGCAATGGCCAATGATACGGGCAGTCTGGTCAAGTACTCGAATATGATGATCGAGTCGGAAGACGCCGAAGGAAAGAAGCCGCAGAATTCGCAGGCATTCTACAAAGAGGAAGCCTACTATTATCTCGCGGACACTTTCGAAAAACAGGGTGACTACCATCGGGCCATCGAGTACTATCTGAATGGATACAAACTTTTCCCTGAGTCTTTCTTCTCCAGTGATATGCTTTTGAAAGTCGGAGTTATTTATCTGACCAGGCTTATCCAGGAGCCCGATGCCCTCGATGCTGCCGCGGATTATTTTGCACAGTACACGAAGGCCTTCCCGAACACACCCATGACGGAAATGGCGCAGTACTATCTTGGATTCTGCTATTACAATGGCAGAAGGTTTACCGACGCCATGAACACCTTCCGTACTTTCGCGGAAAAGTATCCAAGTTCCGAGTTTACCCCCGAAGCGTATTTTTACTTCGCGGACTCCAACTATAATCTTGGTAATTTCGAAGAATCCGTTCGCGGGTTCAATATCGTGACAACCCGCTATCCGAATCATGAAAAAGCGGAAGAAGCGATTTTTACAAAAGCATGGGCTCTCCTGGACCTTCAGCGGGAAGAAGATGCAATTGAAGCGCTGAAGCAGTTGGTTGAACGGTATCCGAGCGGCAAGTTCTCCGCGAGTGCACTCTTCAGTGTTGCGGATTACTACTATAACGTCCAGAGATACGAAGAAGCGCTTGCCACCTACAGAGAAGTGCTGGCGAAGTATCCTGATTCCGAGGTTTCGCAGAAAATCCCTGAAACGATCAAGGAGCTTTCCGAAACCATTGCCTATATTGAGTATGAGAAAGCGTTTACAATCTTCTCACAGGCAAAGGAGCGTAGTGACCTGAATCTGTATCGGCAGGCTGTTGAAGGCTTCCGTACGGTGGTTGAGGGGTATCCGGGAACAGAAAGCGAAACCGGTGCATACGCGAATATGGGATTTGCGCTTGAGGAACTTGGTGAGTTCCAGAAGGCGGTGGATGCGTATGATCAGGTTATCAAGAAATTTGAGCAGGGTGGCGCTGTATCCCAGGATGCATTTACTTTCGCACGGATGCACAGAGACTATATCGTGGCGAACAAATTGTAACCAGATATAAGAGGGAGGAAATGGAGAGCATGTTCAGAAAAATGTCGATTATCGGCCTGAGTTTACTACTCTGCCTGAGTATCGCCGGGGTAGGGTATGCACAGAATGAGGATAGTTTTGTGCGGGCCGCTACGGTTTCCAAGCGGGATGCCGTCCTCCTGTCGGCGCTTTTCCCCGGATTGGGTCAGATGACCGCCGGCAGCAAGGTAAAAGGTGTATCGATGTTCCTTGCAGAGACGATTTCTCTGGCTCTTTTTGTCAACGCTCATGAAGACTACACAACGAAGCTCGACACGTACAATCGTGACAAGCAGATTTTGGACTCGATGGCCGGACTCGGACGTCAGAGTTACACTGAAGCCAACAAATTGTACATGAACGTGAAACGGCAGAACACCAAGCTGGATGACCTGCATAACACAAGAAATATTGCTTTGGCGGTGGCTGCCGGTGTGTATGCGTACAATTTGGTTGATGCGCTCTTCTTCACTTCTTCTTCCACGGAAAGCCAGAGAGCTGAGATGCATCGGAATATTACGGTACAATCGGTGATGGTGGACAAAACTCCGGGGATCATGATCTCAAAAAGCTTCTAGTGGAAGGAGAAATGGTAAGTGAAAAGGATAATAGTATTTCTGGCTCCCGCGTTGATTGCCGCAGTTTTTTTGGGATGCAGCAAGGATCATGACCCCGCAGGTTTCGGAAAGTATGAGAGCTTTATGAAGAAGCCGGCGAACCTTGTTGCTACCTTTGAACGGTCGACTGATGAAATCAGTCTTTCCTGGGAGATGCCGGACACCAATTCCGTAAAGATGTTCAGCGTGGCCTGGTCCGATTCCAATGTCTTTGACTTGGGACGCCGTTCCAGCGAGTTCACAGGTGATGTCAATACGACAAGAAAAATGAGTGTGTCCCATGTACTCCGTGCGATTGGGCAACCGGCGAATGCTGACTCGTTTATCGTGTATTTCACTATTTCCGCGCTCTATTCGAACGAAACATTCAATGAATTTGTCGGCCCACGGTCTGATGTAGACAGTGCTCTGGTGTATAAAAAGTAGGAAAACATAATTTCTGAATAAGTAACGAAAGGAGAAGCATTACAATGAATTTTGTCCAGTTGTTCAAAGACGGCGGTCCGATGATGTGGCCCCTTCTCATTGCGGCACTCGTAGGTCTGGCCATCATTTTCGAACGTATGATTGTTCTGCATCGCATGCCTTCCGCAAAGATTTGTGAAAAGCAGCTGAACGATATCGAAGATGTTCTGGTGAAGGGCGGTCTTGAAGCCGCTGCTCAGAAGCTTGCCAAAGGTAAGGGCGTCATGAACTACATTTTCGCTCGCCTTATCAAGCGGTTCGATACGCTTTTGACTGAGCGCAGAGACCTTGAACAGCGTCGTACTGAATTGGCGGGAGCGAGTGTGCAGGCTGTCGACCCGGTGACGAAGTTCCTTGCTTCCCAGCAGGAAGTTGCCGAGGTTCGGGAAGAACTTTTCGTAACTATTGATGATGCGGTCAAGGGCTACGTTTCCAAGTTCCTTCCCGCGCTGAACACTATCGGCAGTATCGCTCCTCTTCTGGGACTTCTGGGAACCATTACCGGTATGATCACGGCGTTCGCATCCATCGCGGCGGCCGGAACCGGTGACCCGAAAGTTGTGGCGGGTGGTATTTCCCAGGCGCTCATTACGACCGCTACCGGTCTGATCATCGCGATCCCGGCCGTTGTTACGTACCGTTATCTGGCCGGAAAGGCTGATCAGTCTCGCTCCGGGGTAGAGCTTTATGCGGTTTCCTTTGCCAATACGCTCATTGCGATGCTCGAGAAGAGCAAGTAAAGCTCAATGGGGTGATCAAATATGATTATCAAATCGAAGGGGAGAAAGGCGATCTTGACAGAGGGAGAAATTGATCTTACTCCCATGATTGATTGCATCTTTCTCTTGCTCATCTTCTTCATGGTAACGACCGTATTCATCGATGTTCGGGGTTTACAGGTCGACTTGCCGGCGCCTGGTGATTCATCAGACGAGCAGCAGAAGAAAAAGGATGTAAACATCCAGATTACAGCAAATGGAGATTTTATTGTATCTGGATCGCCGGTACCTGCGGAAGCTCTTGCGAATGCCATTAAAGGCGCCATGGATGAAAATAACAACCGCAATGTGATTATCCAGGGCGATGCGCTGGCAGCTCACAGACTCGTCGTGTTCGCGATGGATAAGGCGTATGAGGTGGGAGCTGAAGGCATGGCGTTTGCAATCGAACAACAAGAAGATGCCGCCCAGGAATAGGGTACCGCTTTTCTACTTGTGGAGTGACAATGGCAATACGCAGAAAAGTAAGCATTCTTGGTGAAGGCGGGCTTGATATGACGCCGATGATCGACTGCGTCTTTCTGCTGCTCATCTTTTTCATGGTGACCACGGTATTCAAGAACCCTCAGCAGTTAAAAATGACTCTGCCCGATGCTATGAATCCGAAAAAGCTCGAGCAGAAACAGATTACTGTAGAGGTGAGTTCCGAAGGTACGATGGCGGTTAATGGGAAAACATGTACCATTGACCAGTTCGATGCCTACCTGATTGCAGAAAAGCAGAAATCGGACAATAAGTCGGTCGTTATCCGCGCTGATAAGGAAGCGAAACACGGCGACATCCTTAAGCTGATGAAAATAGCGAAAGGCGTCGAAATCGAAACCATTGCTCTGGCAGTCGAAGATTTGTCTGAAAAGCAGAGTGGTGGACAACAATGATGAAATTTTGTAATTACTCAAAGGCAGGTGAATAATGGCGGAAGAGAAGAAGAGCCGGTTTTCGGGGTTCTCGGATGCCATCGACATGGAGAAGCTGGAGAAGGAGACCCAGAAGCTGTTTTACATGGGGCTTCTGGTGGCGGTGTCTCTCCATGCGGCGGCTGCTTCGTTCTTCATGTTCAAGAAGACCGAAGTAAAGGTGGTCAAACCTCCCACGATGGAACTGGTGATTCGTCGGCCGAGGATGACCAAGGCTTTCGAGTTCAAGAAAAAACGGGTGGCGCAGCGACAGCTCCAGAAGAAGGAGATCCAGCAGCGCAAGCCCACCGCGGAAATTCAGACCAAAAGCCTGGGCATGGAAATTATGGGGAGCGTGATGTCCTTCGATTACGGTGGTGAGATGTCCACCAACATCGACCAGGAGGTGTTCGTCCCGGAAGGCGTCCAGATCGAGATGAGCGCGGCCCGCGAGCCGGACAAGCAGATCTCGATGAAGGACGAAATGATCTCCCTGGACGACCTGGATACGGGGCAGTTCAAGGCTATGGTCATTCAGGACCCCAACAACAAACAGAGCATCAAGGGGTTCGTCTACATCGCCACGGCCTGGGGCGCACAGCTTCGTCCCCCGGACACGCTGAAGCGGGCGGTGATCAACCTGGTGGAAGCGGTGAACCGCTACACCAACATCAACGCCAAGGTGGACTCCCATCTCTTTCTGGATTCCCGGAAGATCTTCGAGACGCCGTTCGTCTACATCACCACGGACCAAGCATTCGAGCTGACCGAGGTGGAGCGGAAAGTGTTCGGGGAATACCTCCGGAACGGCGGGTTCGCCCTGATTGACAACGGAACTCCGGCATACGAATTCGGAGCGGCCGAGGCCTCGTTGCGCCAGATGATCCGTGACGCGCTGGGAGCGGACGCCAAGTTCCAGCCCATTCCCAACGACCACCCGATCTATCACTGCTTCTACGATTTCGACGGCCCGGTGCAGGGCGCGGAAATCCAGATGGTGGATACGGATACGGTGGGAATGGTCGGATACGAAGCCCGGAGCAAGACCATGGCGGCGCAGGTGCTCTACCTCGAAGGGATCTGGCTGGACGAACGCCTGGTGGCGGTGTACTCCGACAAGGGGTATGCTCTCAAGTGGAAAGATCTGACCAACAACGAGCCCCAGCTCAAGATGGGCGTGAACTTCGTGGTCTTCGCGCTCACCCAGGCCGGCGGCATTTCCCAGCAGAAGATGGATTTTTTCTCCGCCATGCAGTAAGCGGAATTACGGTTACTGCCACGGCATGTTCGACAATGCGGAAGGCCCGCCGGTGGTACAAATCCGGCGGGCCTTCCGCATACGTACGGACTGTGGCGTGATACTATTCCACGGGGGCGGCGATAAAGGCCCGGATTGTCCGCGCCCCGAGGCGGACCGGGATACGTTTGGCGCCCCTGACCTCGACAGGTTTTTCCATTCCATCAAAATCCGTCACTCGTACCCGGGATTTACCGTAACCGTATCCGGCTGCATCCATCACCCACTCGAAGGAAACCTCCTCGTCGAGCGTGTTGGCGAAAATGACCGCCGTGCGGCCGTCCGAAGCCCGCCACGCGCCCCGCTGCAGGCCGGAATCGGGTTCCGGGGTATCGCCTTTGGTGACAATCCACGATGCCGGAGCCGGGGGAATGGTTCCGGGGACCTCCGGCACGCGCGCCATTTCACCCCAGGAAAGGAAGGGCAGGAGTCCGGCCCGGAGCTGGCACGCCGCCTTCAGGAATGCTGCGGTCTCCGTCTCGTTGATGATCTCCGGACCCATCCAGCCGAGCTGGTCGCCGTAGACGAGCATCTGGGCGATTTTCATGCGGTTGAGCTTCTGGTTGCCGGAGAAATAGCGGCCGTAGCTCTGGATCGTGCCGCCGTACACCGCCGGGTAGAGCGGCAACGGGGCGTTGTACTGGTAAGTCCAGTTGAGGAAGGCGTCGAAGGTGTGCAGGTAGGGGTCGGCGTTGTTCTCGGTGAGGAGGACTGCCTGCGGATACTGTTTCCGCAGGGTTTCGCGGAGGTTCTCCAGCATGGGCCAGTAGCCCCGGGTGAGCCACCAGTTCCCGCCGCCGAGGGGATGGCCGTGGCTCGGGTCGAAGCAAAGCACCGGGGACATGGCCGCGACCTGGTCGAGGTAGACGCCGTCCACGCCGATTTTCGGGCCGACCAGGGTGAGCACCATGTCCCGCACGGTCTGCTGCCAGATTTTCGAAGCCGGGCACATGGGAACGTTCTCCGCCGGAGTCCCGTACCGCTCGATATAGGGTTTTCCGTTCTCCTGCTTGGTCGCGCCCGGGAGCGCCACGGTATCGAACTCCTCCGTGCCGTTGTCCCAGAGACGGCCGTTGATGTAGGGCACCACCTTGATTCCCGAGGCCTGGAGCTTCTTCACCACCTCGGCGAACCCGGCTTTGGGCGGGAGATAGTGGGGGTATCCCACATCGAAGGGAACCTGGTGCCAGCGGTAGAGGTGGACCGCCAGCGGAACGTCGAGGTACTGCTGGAGCTTGATGCAGCGCTCGGGAAGCTCGGGGCTGTACTCGCCGAGCACCCACACCACGTTTTCCTTCAGCCAGTCCGGGGTGTCCATCCGGCCCCGGTCGCCAAGCGCCGGCCACCAGCGGGCATTTTCCCTCGCCCAGGAACGGTAGATTTTGGCGGCGTCGAACCAGTCCCCGTCGAAGAACCGCAGCTCAACCTCCCCCGTCTGCTCGAAATCGTTGCCGGGAATTCCCATGTCCTCCGCCGGCCAGACCGTTTCGAGGGTCAGGCGGGAGTGGTCGGCGGCGGTGCGGGCGCGGAGGTACTTGGCGGCGGCCAGCGGGTCTCCGGCGGCGTAGTAGAGCCCGCCCTCACGGTCGTACATGGTGCAGAAGGGCATGGTGTTCCACTGGTTGGGATAGAGGCCCATGAGCTGGGAGAGGCTTTCCAGCACCTGGCCGAAATCCACGTTTTTCCGCAGGGGCTGGCGGATGAGCTTTCCCTGGGCGCAGGGGAAGACGAACACGTCATCCTCGTCAGACCCGCCGAGCGCGGTCAGTTCCAGGCGGGGGAAGGAGACTTCCCGGAGGCTCCATGTACGGGAGAGATTATGCACCCGCATCCGCAGGCGGGCCCGGTCATCCTCCACGGTGAGGAAGAGGGTCGCCCTGATCCGTCCTCCCGCAACGGGGGAGAGCTTGTCGTCCCACACCCAGGAGAGAACCGCCGCGCCGGGGGAAACCCGCTCCCGTAACGGCGCTCCCGCGTCGAGGCTGGACAGGATCCGCTCCGTCCCGGAGGAATCCCGCAGCGCCAGCGTCCAGAGCGCCGCACCCGGAAGAATCACGTTGCGGCGGGCGCGGTTGTCCCGCAGCTCGGCCAGCGAAATGCCGCCGCCGCGCTCCTCCAGTACCAGCGACATCCGCCCCTCGCCGTCGCGGAGGGTCAGGGATTCCGCCGATGCGGCCGGAGCGGACCCCGCGGCGGTCAGGACACAGCATGCGAATACGACGGCGATGCCTCGGCAACGGCCAATGGAAACGATTCTCCTCACAGTGTTCTCCCAGTATGATGGTATGCCTGTTTCTTACCATTTTCGGATAGGCGCGACGGTGCGGCGACACGCGGATCGTCCGTGCGCGCCCGGCGCTCCGGAGCGCCGGTAAAGATAATCTTTTGAGCCGGTAAACGCAACGGAAGAGCGGCGGCAAGATATTGTCTGAATTGGGATGCGGGGAAACACCCAGGGCGAATCGTACCGATTCGCCCTGGGGTCCCGGAACTGCCTGTCTAAATTGGGATGTGGGGGATGTATGGGATGCGCATAGGATGAAAGACTAAACCGGGGGGCGCGATTCTTTTTATCCGTTTTTTATCCTGTCTTTATCCCCCGCATCCCAATTCAGACAATCTTTTCCCGACTTGATTCAACTTCAGTATAATACACCGTGTTTTCTCCTTGGGAGGGGGTTACCCTCAGGCTTGCTTCATGTATTGATCGCGTTTTCGTATTACGCGAAACCGTAGAGCTTGGTTTCAAATGGGACGGCATCAAGAGAATTGACCCAAAAATATGCCAGATACGGCATGTCGCCACTCAATTCATGATTGTTCATCGTATTATGTATCATTGTGTTGTGACTCTTCCCAAAAACGATTTTCTCTTGACAAACGCACTCTGGCTGCATATAGTGGCTGCTAAAGCAATAGTATTGCTCTTGCCACATTGTTTTATGTGTATCAGTCTTTGTCGTTCCTCTCTCCTTGCTCCAGTTGAAACATACGCGCAAACTGTTTACCTTTTGGCCATTTATTACTGCTCCTGACCAGAACCAAATCTCTTCCGGGGTGAACAGAGCCAATTCTTCATTCATGATCAATAGAAACGGGAATGGCATATCTCTTTGTTTGTCAATACGGTGACCGGTAAACGGTCATTATGCAGGAAGTCTATCCCGGAGGCATAGTCCATGAATAAAGTCTGGAAGTTCATCCTGCTATTCTTCATTTTCACCGCTCCGCCATCTCACTCCGCCCCCCTCCCGCTCACCTGCGAGGAGGCCATCGCCATCGCGCTGGACAGGAGCTTCACGGTACAATCATACGAGTCGCGACGGCAGGCCATGTTGCACTTTTTCGATTATTACCGGGCGCAGTTCAAACCGCGGATCGATTTCAGCGTGTTTGCCCCCGAGTTCCGGGAGAGTGTTTCGCCGATTCAGCGGGCGGACGGCCTCCCGGTGTACAATTCCACCGGACTCCTGCAGGCGGGGGGAGACCTGGCGTTCACCTACATGCTCCCCACCGGGGGGAATTTCCGGCTCCGGTCGCAGCTTTACCGGGAGAATCTCATGAGCGTGCTGGCCCTTCGGGATTATGAGAAGCTGCGGAGCCGTCAGGCCCAAAGTAGCTTGAGCCTGAGTTTCACCCAACCCATCCTCACCGACAATACGCTCCGGGAGAATCTGCGGAATGCGGAATATCAGTACGAACAGACCACGGCGCAGTTCACTCGTGGGCAGATGGATATCGTATACAGTGTGACCCAGGGATTCTATGCCCTGCACCGAGCGGACCGTCAGCGGGAAATCGCGGCGGAGCGGCTCCGGAATTCCGAGGAGTCATACCGGGTGGCGAAGCTCAAGTTTGAAACCGGTCGCATCCCGGAAGGAGAAGTGCTCATCGCCGAGGTGGAAATGAGCCGCAACAGGGCCGCGCTCCTGGAGGTCGATGGAACACTGGAGCGAGAACGGGAGGAGTTCCTGCAGATGGTCGGCCTGGAGCCGGATGTGGAGATCGGCCTGAAAGTCGAGCTGCGATTCGAGACAATAACCATAGACCCGGACAAGGCCATGGAAGAGGCGATGAAGAACCGTCCCGAAATCCTCGAATCCGAGATGGACAAGCGACTTCAGGAGATTAACTTGCAGCAGGCAGAGCGGGAACGGGAAATCAAGGGAGAGGTTTCGGCCTACTACGATCTTACCGGGGTGAGTACCCTGGGATCGGGCAATACCGGGGATCTGTTCCGGTCCTCTTTCGATAATTTTGCTGACCGTCCGCCGAACCGGGGAGTGTCTATGACCTTTTCCTATCCGGTGTTCGACTGGGGGCGCGGTGCGGCGCGGGTGGAGCAGCAGCGGGTGCTCCTTAAGGAGAAGACGCTCCGCATCGAGGACCGGAAACGTACCATCGTGCGTGAGGTTCGGGATGTCGTCCGACGGGTGGAGGAAACCCGCGGGCGCCTGGATATCAATGAGAAGAACG
>JAWLHT010000017.1:0-33003 GCA_041690195.1 Candidatus Latescibacterota bacterium | reverse complement strand
GAAGCAACTTCGGTTCTTGGTCACCTTCCGCAGGGAATGATTGATGGATTCGATGGCATTCGTGGTGTAGATGGCCTTCCGGATATCCTCGGAATAGGCAAAAAACGGGATAATCCGGCTCCAGTTGGTTCGCCAGGACTTTCCGATCATGGGATACCGCCCGTCCCAGGTCCGTTCAAATTCCGTGAGCGCCTCTTCCGCCTGCTCCACGGTGGCCGCCCGATACAAGAGTTTCAGGTCACCGGCGATTTTCTTCCGGTCCTTGTAGGACACGAACTTCAGCGAATTCCGGACCATGTGCACGATGCACAGTTGGACCTCCGTCCGGGGGTACACCGCCTCAATCGCCTCGGGAAGCCCTTTCAGCCCGTCCACGCACGCGATCAGCACATCCGTCAGTCCCCGGTTCCGAAGTTCCGTAAACACGCCCAGCCGAAACCGGTGGTCAAGGCCGGAGCGTACGGTTCAGACCGGTCGAGGCATGCCTCGCCCCTACTGTGTTTCCCGTTGAGCCTCTGTGCCTTTGCCTCTTGTGCCTTCTTTACACTCTCATGTACCCATAGAATACAGCGAAGAACCAGAAAAAAATGAAGAGGGGAACGGCGCTGGCAAGGTATGTGATACCTGACTCATGGGGGTGAGTTGCATGGCCGTCCCCCTCTTCTTTATGTATCGGCGGAATGGGGATAGTTCTTTAGAGATTAATCCGCCTGTCTGCGTAAAAAAGTCGGGAAATGCAGGTTGGAGCGGTGCGACTTCCCGAAGTCACGCGAAGGAGCATCAACGATACGCGAATCGGTTTCCTCGAAACCGAACCCATTGGCGTCACGCGCGGCTTTGTCCACACGGGCGGCCGGTTCGGACCGTTCCACAAAGTCCACGATCGCCGCAGAGCTCTGGTAGTCGGTGATCGCCTTCTGGAGTGGGGAAGCATTGAATCCGGTGGCAATGACCGTTACCCGCACCTCATCGGTGATGCTCTCATCCATGACCGCGCCGAAGATGATGTTGGCGTCTTCACCCGCTTCCTCGTGAATGAGGGTGGCGGCCTGGTCAATGTCGTAAAGACACATGTTCGGGCCGCCGGTGATGTTGATGAGCACGCCCTTGGCGCCCTGGATGGTGATGTTTTCGAGGAGCGGGCTGTTAATGGCCTGTTCCGCAGCTTCGCGACCGCGGTTTTCCCCGATGGCGATTCCGGTTCCCATGATGGCGTCGCCCATCTCGCTCATGACCGAGCGGACATCCATGAAGTCCACATTCACGATGCCCGGGACGTTGATGATATCCGAAATGCCTTTGGTGGCCTTGAGGAGGACATCATCGGCCATCTTGAACGCCTCGGTGAAGGGCATGTTGCGGTCCGCAATGGAGAGGAGCTTCTGATTGGGGACCACGATCAGGGTGTCCACAACGTCTTTGAGGGTTTTGAGCCCCTTGGCCGCGGTGTTCTGCCGATTTCCGCCCTCAAAAAGGAAGGGTTTGGTGACCACGCCGACAGTAAGGATGCCCATTTCGCGGGCCATCTGGGCGATAACCGGTGCGGCGCCGGTACCGGTGCCGCCGCCCATACCGGCGGTAATGAAGATCATGTCCGCACCGTTGAGGGCCGCTGAAATCTGGTCGCGGGTTTCCTCGATGGCCTGACGCCCGACTTCCGGATTCCCGCCGGCGCCCAGCCCGCGGGTGAGCGCGGAGCCGATCTGGACTTTTGTGCCCGCCTGGTTTATGTTCAGGGCCTGTTTGTCGGTGTTCACCGCGATAAATTCCACGCCCTTGAGACTGGCGTTGATCATGCGGTTTATTGCATTGCCGCCTGCGCCGCCGACGCCCACTACCTTGATGTTCGCGGTCGCGTACATGTCGAGATCGATGTCGATGTTCATTTCCTCCCCCATTCCGATTGGCCGTGCTTATATGAAATCTCTGAACCATTTCTTGACGTTTTCGGCCACCCGGCCGATCATTCCTTTCCCTCCGCCTCCTCCGATCATGTCCGTGCTCCCGATCCCCTGGGAGCCGTAGAGAATGAGTCCGAGCACCGTGGAGTAGGCGGGATTGTCAATGATATCGGTGAGCCCGTGGAAGCCCCGGGGATATCCGATCTTCACCGGCATATCGAACACCTGCTCCGCCAGTTCGGCGCTGCCACGAAGGAGCGAGGCTCCTCCGGTGAGGACGATGCCGCCGCCCAGAATACCGCCGAACTCATTCTTTTCGAGTTCGTGCTTCGCCAGTGTAAACAACTCTTCCATCCTGGGCTCGATGATCGTGCCGAGGATGTCGAGCGATACGGTGCGCGGCTCACGATCGCCCGGTCCGGGAACCTCGATGGTGGCGTTTTTGGGAATCATGGACCGGAGTGCGTAGCCGTACTTGACCTTGATGGCTTCCGCCTGGTCTATCGGCGTCCTCAGGCCGATCGCGATGTCGGAAGTCACATTCTTGCCGCCAAGACCGATGATGGATGTGTACCGTATGGCGTCTTCCTGGAAAAGCGCCAGGTCGGTAGTTCCTCCTCCGATGTCCAGTACCGCGCATCCGAGTTCTTTCTCATCACGGGTCAGGACAGCGTAAGAACTCGCCAGCGGCTGCAGTACCAGGTCCTTTACTTCGATGTTGGCGCGGTTTACACATTTGATGACATTCTGAATGGATGTTATGGTACCGGTGACAATGTGTACCTCGGCTTCGAGGCGGACGCCGGAAATGTCGAGCGGGTTTTTGATGCCGTCCTGGTTGTCCACGATGAATCCCTGGGGGATGACGTGAATGATCTCCCGCTCGTCCGGGAGACGGATGGCCTTGGCGGCGTCGATGACCCGCTCGATGTCCTTGTCGGTGATGGTGTTGTCCGCCCGGGAGACTGCGATGACCCCCCGTGAATTCAGCGATTTGATGTGATCGCCGGCGATGCCGACAAAGGCGTCTTTCACTTCCACATCCGCCATGTGTTCGGCTTCGGTGACCGCTTTGTTGATGGCGTTCACCGTTTTTTCCAGATCGACTACGACTCCCCGCCGCAGGCCCTCGCAGGGGCTGGTGCCCACTCCGATAATCGTAGGAGTGCCGTCTTCCTCGATACGGGCGATCACCGCCGCAATCTTGGTCGTTCCGATGTCAAGGCCGACCCTGATTATACTTCTCGCCATTGTGCACTCCTCAGTCTCTGCCGTCGGATACCGGTGTTCCGGGAAACCGGTTCGAAGGGGCGTATGGACCGGGTTTCCTTCACCGGACAACACCCGTTTACGTCATGCTTCACGCTGGAATGCAGCGTGCCGGACGTTCTGTCTACTTGCGGATAAAAACCTTTTCGCCGAATCTCATGTCCACCGTCCGCACGGTATCCAGCCGCGCGGTAACCTGGCCGATGACTTTCTCCAGGTTGGGGAGCTTCTGAGACCAGCCGTTATTGCCGATTACCACCTCGAGTCCGGTATCGATGAGGCTGATACCAAGGGTTGAGGTGTTCGCGACATTGATTTCCGAAATCCGTTTCTGCACCCCGGGGGCTTGACGTCCGATGGCGTCGAGAAGGCGCAGTCCTTCCATGAGCCGCTCCTTGACCGAGGAATCGGCAAGCGCCTTCACGCTCTCCACGCCGGTAATGATCGGGAGGGATTCCACCATGTCCGCCCCGATATGGGGCAGAGGAACACCCTGGGCGTCAACGCCGACCAGCTTTCCCACATTGATGAGCGCAACCGGTTTTCGCTCCCGCACCCGGATTACGATGGTATCCGGGAGTTTGCGAAAGATGGTGAAATCCTCGGCAGCAAATTCCTTTTCCAGGGTTCCGGACGCTCCGACAAGATCCGCTTCGAAGATATTGTCGCCCAGCCGGAGTCCTGCGGCATCGAGAATCCCTTCCCGGTTGAGGTTCTCTGCGCCCTCCACCTGGATATGGCGCACGGTGAACACCGGAAGAATCAGCAGCCGTTCCCGGACAGTATGGACGCCAAACCATGCCAGCATGCCGAAGAGGGCCAGGAGAAACGCCGCCCGTCCGATCAGGGCTCCCGCCCGGCTGTCGGAACGCGACTTGCCCCGGCTCTGCCTGAGCTTCGACTGGGTCTGCCTGATGGTGGGCTTCCGTCTGGCCGCCATTTTATTCCCTTCGGATAAAAAACTGTACCATTGACGCGTCTTGCTGTGACTCTGCCGGGCTGCGCCGGTTAGTTCCCTGCGGAAAGCGGTGTGATACCTGTTGAAAAAAAATCCCGGCCGGGTGTTCAGGCTTCCGGTTTCCGGAGCGTTTCCAGCAGTTCGATGCCGACCTTGTTGATATCTCCCGCTCCGAAAGTGATCACCATGTCACCGGGACGGACCAATTCGGCCAGAGTCTTTCCGATTTCCCCCCGGTTTTCGATGTATTGCACGCTCCGGTGGCCCGCCGCCAAAGCGTCCTCGGCGACAAGGCGGCCCGTAATACCCGGGATGGGTGTTTCCCGCGCAGGGAATACATCGGTCACCACAAGCACGTCCGAGTTCATGAACGCCCGTCCGAACTCTGCGTGGAAGTCCCGGGTCCGGGAATACAGATGGGGCTGGAACACCGCCACGATTCTCCGGTCGAACCCGCTTCTGGCTCCGTCGAGCGAAGCTTCAATTTCCGTGGGATGATGGGCGTAATCGTCGACCACCATGACCCCGCCAGCCTCGCCCTTGATTTCGAACCGCCGGTCCACCGTGCGGAAATCGCCGAGGGTCTGTGCGACGGTTTCGAAGGGAACGCCCATCTCGGAGGAAACCGATATCGCGGCGAGAGCGTTCCGGACATTGTGGGTTCCGGGGACGGCGAGGGAGATGCTTCCCAACCGATGACCGAACGCCACGACATCGAACCGGGATGACGCGCCCGTGAACGTAATGTTCTCCGCCCGAAAATCCGCCTGACGGGAGAGACCGTAGGTGATGATCCGGCGATCGACTCCGGGAATGATGCTCTGGACTCCCCGGTCGTCGATGCAGAGGATGGCCGAGCCGAAGAAGGGTACCTTGTTCACGAACTGGAGGAATGCGTTGCGGATATCGTCCAGGTCTCGGTAACAGTCCAGATGCTCGAGATCGATGGTGGTGACCACCGCGATGACCGGAGTGAGCCGCAGGAAGGTCCGGTCGTATTCGTCCGCCTCCAGGACCAGGTAGGGGCTGCGCCCGACTTTCGCTCCGCCTCCGAACCCGGCAACCCTGCCTCCCACGATAATGGTGGGATCGATATCCCCGCGCGAGAGCGCCTGTCCGGTCATGGATGTCGTGGTGGTCTTCCCATGGGTTCCCGCGATGCAGATACCGTACTTCATGCGCATGAGTTCGGCGAGCATTTCCGGCCGCTTGATAACCGGGATTTTTCGTTCACGGGAGGCGACGATCTCGGGGTTGTCTTCGCGGACAGCGGAAGAATACACCACAGCATCGCATTCCTGGACATTGGCCGCGGCCTGGCCGATGTGAACGCGCGCGCCGAGCGAGACCAGCCGGTCGGTTACCGGCGTGGCTTTCATATCGGAGCCCGTGATGGTAAAACCGAGATTGAGCAGGATCTCCGCGATACCGCTCATCCCGGCGCCGCCGATGCCGACCATGTGGATGCGTTTGACCCGTTCTGTCAGTGGTCCGAGAAACATGTCTATTCCTTATGCGTGTGCGCCGTAGCGTTCAAGAATTTTATCCGCGATCCGCGCCGCGGCATCGGTACGGCCCAGCCGTTTCGACGCTTCCGACATGGAGCGCAGGCGTGTGTCAGAACCCAGGATATCCAGCGCCGTTTTTCCGAGGAGCGCCGGAGTGAGTTCCCGCTCCGGGATCACCGCCGCCGCGCCCGCCTGTTCGAGGGAACGGGCGTTGTGTTCCTGATGATTTTCCGCGGCGGTGGGAAGCGGAACGAATATCCCCGGCAGGCCGCAGACGGTCATCTCGGCAATGCTGATGGCTCCCGCGCGGGCCAGGGCCAGGTCAGCGAGAGCGTACGCGTCGGCCATAACCGGGATATAGGGGAGCACCCGGACCAGTCCGCCGGAGCCGCGGTCATGTCCGCTCCATCGTTCGAATTCACCTTCTCCGGTCTGCCAAAGGACCTGTATGCCTTGAGCGGCGATTTTTTCAATGGTTCCGGCGATTGCCTGATTGATGGCTCGCGAACCCTGGCTGCCGCCGAACACGAGCAGGGTTTTCCGTGCCGGGTCCAGCCCGAAGGCATCGGCCGCTTTTCCCCGGTCACCCGCGCCGATCTCTTCCCGCACGGGATTTCCGGTAAACACCGTTTCCACCGATTCGGGGAAATGGTGCCGTGCATTCTCGAAACCGAGGAACACCGTATCGGCGAACCGGGCAAAGGTGCGGTTGACAATGCCCGGGAGGGAATTCTGTTCCTGGATTACCGATGGTATGCCGAGCGAGCGGGCGGCAAGAATGGGCGGTCCGGAGACGTATCCGCCGGTGGCCACCACCACCGAGGGACGGAATCGCGAAAGCACGGCTCGGGACCGGAGAACCGAGACGGTCAGTTTCCACAGGAACACCGCCATGGACGGGGAGAGTTTCCGGGGCATTCCACAAGCCGGAATGGTTTCCACAGGGTAGCCGGATCCGCTCACTATCTTCCGTTCAATTCCCCGGGTCCCGCCGATGAAGAGTACCTCGGTTCCGGGGAGCCGTCGTACAACTTCACTGGCCACCGCCAGGGCGGGGTATACGTGTCCGCCGGTTCCGCCGGCCGCAAATGCGATTCTCATGACGGCATCCTCCGCTGAATCCGGATTCCCAGCTCTCGGGACATCTTTCGCTCCATGCTGGAATGCTTGGAGATATTCAGAAGAATTCCCGTGGTGATGAAGCTCAGGAGAAGCGATGAGCCGCCATAGGAGATAAACGGAAGGGTAACCCCGGTGGTGGGCAATAATTGCGTCGCCACCCCCACATTGATGAAAACCTGAATGCCGAACATGAATGTGATGCCCGAAGCGAGCAGAAACCCGAACGTATCCGGCGCCTCGCGTGCAATTTTGAACCCGCGCATGATGTAGAGAAAAGTCAGCGCAAACAGGAGAGTGGTGCCGACAAAGCCCAGTTCCTCTCCGAGAATCGAGAAAATGAAATCCGTGTGGCGCTCCGGGAGAAAGTTGTATTTCTGTGTGCTGTGGCCAAGGCCGACTCCCAGCAGGCCGCCGCTGCCGATCCCGATGATTGACTGCCCCGCCTGTGACCATGCATCGATGTCGCGGTTGAGGAATCCCACAATACGCGAAAGCATGTAGGGTTTACTGACCGCGAGATAGGCGATGGCCGGGATGGCCGGGAGACCGCACGCCAGGAGATGGGTGAGCTTGGCGCGGCCCACGAACAGCATGTAAAACCCGGCCAGGAGCGAGAGCATTCCCATGCTGAGGCTCGGCTCGATGAAGATCAGCCCGAATACGAGGAATACGATTCCCGTCATGGGGATGAAGCCCTTTTTCAGATCGCGGATGCGGTCGCCCATGGAGGAGATGGCGGCGGCCATATAAATCACCAGGATCAGTTTCACCACTTCGGACGGCTGGAACCGGAGCGGGCCGAATACGAGCCAGCGATCCACACCACTGCTGTGGGAGGACGGCATGATGAGGACAAGGACGAGCAGGCCGATTCCGAAGGCCAGGAGTCCCTTGCTGATCGTGGCGTATCCCCGATAGTTCAGGCGCGTGAACCCTATCATGAGGGCGAAGCTTACCAGCAGATGAACGATCTGTTTTTTGAAGTAGAACGCACCGTTCCCGATCTTTTCCATGGCGATGTACATACTGGAGCTGTATACCATGACAATGCCCATGGCCGCGAGCATGAGTGTCGCGATGAGCAGCCAGAAGTCAATGGAACGGGGCTCTTTCATTACAGCCTCAAGCAAAAGATTCAGGAGCCGGAATACAGAATACTGAAGACAGAAGACAAGCACGGCAAAGACGGTAATCCGGACAATGGAGCGGTTCGGGCTACCGGATTTTGAACGTCGTGAGCGCGATGAGGGCGAAAAGCATTCCGACAATCCAGAACCGCACCACGACCTGTTCCTCGGCCCAGCCCTTGAGCTCGTAATGGTGATGCAGGGGAGCCATGCGGAACACCCGCTTTTTCCGGAGCTTGTACGATCCGACCTGCAGGATCACCGAGAGCGCCTCCAGTACGAACACCCCGCCGATGACCACAAGCAGGATTTCCGCCTTCACCAGGAGAGCGACAGTACCGAGAGCGCCGCCAAGCGCCAGGGCGCCGGTGTCTCCCATGAATACCTTGGCCGGATGAAAGTTGTACCACAGAAATCCGAGCGCCGCCCCGACGAGCGAAAGGCAGAACACGGTGAGTTCGCCCGAGCCGGGGAGGTAGAAAATATTCAGGTATTCCGCCGTGGTGACCCGCCCGGTGACATAGGAAATAAGGGCGAAGGTCGCTCCGGCGACCGCCATGAGCCCGATGGCCAGCCCATCCAGCCCGTCGGTCAGGTTCACCGCGTTGGAGGTGGCGGTAATGACCAGGATCACCATGGGAATGTAGACATACCAGTGCTGGTAGTTCAGCGCGTAATTTTTGGCGAACGGGATCATGGTCATGGTGGCGTACTGCGGATCGCCGTAGAAGTAGATTGTGCCGCCGATCATGCAGCCAAGCAGGATCTGCCCCACAAGCTTGTATTTTGCCACCAGCCCCTTCGGCATATGCCGTTTGGCCTTGAGATAATCATCCAGAAAACCGACCGCTCCCATCCAGATGGTGGAAAAGAGGGCCAGGAGGACATACATGTTGTCCAGACGAGCCCAGATGAGAGTCGGAATAATAATGCATCCCAGGATAATGAGGCCGCCCATGGTCACCGTGCCCTGCTTGGTCAAATGGGTCTGGGGGCCGTCGTGCCGGACATTCTCCTTCATTTGCCAGGTCTTTAGCCACTTGATGATGCGCGGTCCGAGAATGAAGGTCAGGACCAGTGCGGTCATCATGGCGTACCCCGCGCGGAACGTGATATACTTGAAGATGTTCAGCGCGGTGAAATGGTTGACGAGCGGCACGAAAATATGATAGAACATCAGGCCTTCCCGTTTGATTCTGCAATGAAGCGTTCCATGCCCAGGGCGCGGGACCCCTTGGCGAAAACGACATCGCCCGGGCGTTTCAAATCGTTAATCATCGGCAGCGCCTCCGCGGCGTTTCCGAAGGTGTGGATGCGCGCGGCGTCCAGTCCGGTCTCAATAGCGCCCGCACGGTAGTTTTCCGCCTGTTCACCGACCAGAACCAGCAGGGCGGGACCGAGCGCCCCGAACCGGCGGCCTGTTTCGCGATGGGCCGATACAGACACCGTGCCCAGCTCCCGCATGTCTCCGAGCGCGACGATGAGCCGTCCGCCGACGGGGATTCGTAGTGTGGCGAGCATGTCCGCCGCGGCCCGCATGGAGAGCGGGTTGGCGTTGTATGAATCGTTGATATACCGGATTCCCTCGCGTTCGATGGTCTGCATGCGCATCTTCGGGGCCTCGAACGCTTCCAGCGCCCCGGCGATTTCCGTTTTCTCCAGCCCCATGACACGCCCGGAGGCCCAGGCGGCGAGGGCGTTGTAAACGGAGTGGACCCCGGGGACCCGCAGCCGTACCGAGGTCCCTTCCGCGCGGAAGGATGCACAGCCGTCGGGACCGGTTTCAATTCCTTCGGCGCGGAAGTCGCAGGGCGCTTCCACCCCGAAACGGACGATACGGCAGCGACCGCCGGATTCCCGGGCGCGCAGGAGCGGGTCGTCAGCGTTCATGATTGCGGTCCCTTCCGGAGAGAGGGCTCGCAGCAGTTCCGTTTTTGCATCGGCCACCGCGTCCAAATCCGGAAAAAATTCCATGTGTCCGGGACCAACATTGAGCATAACGCCGATTTCCGGCCGGGCGATGTTCGCCAGGTATTCGATTTCGCCGGGAGCGCTCATGCCCATTTCAAATACTGCGCAGTCGTGGAGGCCGTTGAGGCCCAGCACGGAGAGAGGAAGCCCGATATGGTTGTTCAGGTTGCCCGACGTGGCATGTACCCGGAATCGTGTTCCAAGCACGGACCGGACCATCTCTTTCACCGTGGTCTTGCCGTTGGTACCCGTGACCGCAAGCACCGTTCCGCTAAAGGCGGAGCGGTAGTCCCGAGCGGCGTCTCCGAGCGCCCGGACAGTATCGGAAACCCGAACCACCGGTGCGCCGGGGGGCAGCCCGCTTGCGGCATCTCCGTTCACCACGGCCAGGACGGCCCCCGCGTCGAGGGCGGCTCCGGTGAACGCGGCCCCATCGAACCGTTCCCCCCGGATGCCGAAAAAGACATCGCCGGGACGGATGGCGCGGGTGTCGGTGGACACACCGGCCGGAA
The DNA here is from genome assembly GCA_041690195.1 of Candidatus Latescibacterota bacterium. Taxonomy (GTDB): domain Bacteria; phylum Latescibacterota; class Latescibacteria; order Latescibacterales; family Latescibacteraceae; genus JAWLHT01. The sequence continues at coordinate 22,635 of JAWLHT010000017.1, read as the reverse complement.
CCCTGTTCAGCAGGGCGGGCGGGATGAGGGATGCGTCCGCGCCGATGGCGGCGAGGAGACGATGTACCGGATACTCCGTCATTGCAGCTCTTTCAGGATACGGCGGGCTGTTTCCGCGTCGTCGAAGTGATTTTTGGTCGTCCCGATGATCTGATAGTCTTCGTGTCCTTTTCCGGCAATTACCACGGAATCCCCGGGTCGGGCAAGTTCAAGCGCCCGGGCGATGGCCGCGGCCCGGTCGGGAACGACATCGTAGTTTCGCGCTCCATTCATGCCCGCGGTGATTTCTGTGATGATGGCCAACGGGTCTTCCGTGCGGGGGTTGTCTGAGGTAACCACGGAATAGTCGGCGAGCCGGGCGGAGATGTCACCCATCAGGGGGCGCTTGCCCCGGTCGCGGTCGCCGCCGCAACCGAACACGGAAATGAGTTTCCCCGGGGTGATTTCTCGGGTTGCGGAGAGCACGCGTTCCAGTGCATCGGGAGTGTGGGCATAATCCACGATCACCGCGAAGTCCTGTCCGGCGTTTACCGGCTGGAAGCGGCCGTCCACACTCCGGAGCGATTCGAGTCCCTCCGTCACAATTTCGGGCGGGATACCACAGGAAAGCGCGATTCCCGCAGCGGCCATGGCGTTCATGACATTGAACCGGCCGGGCAGGTTCAGGGAAACCGCCAAAGGGCCCCAGGGAGAGAGAAATTCCACACGGGAGCCCCGTCCGTCCAGGTCCAGGGAAACCGGATGCATATCGTTGGCGGTATCGAAACCGTATGTGACCACGGCGCCGCCCCGGGAAACCATCCGGATATGCTGCGCGGAGGGATCGTCGCCGTTAATGACCGCAGTTGAATCGCCGGAAAGCTCACTGAAAAGGAGGCTCTTGGCGTCGAGATAGGCCATGAGGTCACCGTGAAAGTCCAGGTGGTCACGGGTCAGGTTGGTGAATGCCGCCGCACGGAACCGGATGCCGTAAACGCGGGAAAGTGCAAGGGCGTGGGAACTGACCTCCATGACACAGGCGCCCTGACGGGCGGCGGCCATGCGGGCGAGGAATCGGTGAATATCAGGGGCTTCGGGGGTGGTATTGGAGGATTCCACCAACTCTCCCCCGACCACGTGACGGATGGTGCCGATGAGCCCGCAACCGATACCGGCGGTTTCAAAAATGGAGCGGACCATATAGGAAGTGGTGGTCTTGCCGTTGGTGCCGGTAATGCCGGTCATGACCAGCATCGACTGGGGAGAGCCGTGGAAACGGTCCGCGATGAGGGCCATGGCTTTTCTGGCGTCCGGGATGCGCACCACGGTCAGCTGTCCGGAGAACGCGGCCATGGTGGCGGGTTCATCGGTGAGCACTGCGGCGGCTCCCCGCCTGCGTGCTTCCGGAACGAATGCGTTGCCGTCGGAAGTAAAACCACGGAGCGCCAGGAACAGGCTTCCGGACCTTACCTTGCGGGAGTCATATTCGATGGCGCGGATATCCATGTCGGGATCGCCCGCGATTTCGATAACCGGGATGTCCCGGATGAGTTCCTGAAGCGTCATATTGGAGCCTTCTTGTTCTGACTGCGTGCCAAAGCGCCCGAATAAAGAAACAGTGTGCTTTGCGCCCTTCCGGATTTTCCGCTTCCGGTCAACGTTTTCCACAGAGGATTTCGCATACCGAGCCGTAGGTAACGAAAGTTCCCGGTCCGGGAACCTGAGAGCGTACGATGCCCGATCCTGTGACTTTTACCTTCAGATTGTATTGAACCAGATCCGCCACGGCTTCCCGGAGCGATTTTCCGGTCAGGTCGGGAACCGCTACGCTGTCTCCACGTGATGCGGTATAAGAATTCGTGTAGAGGGTAACCGAGGCGCCCCGTTTCAGTTCCGTGCCCGCCAGGGGAAACTGACGGGTAACGATGGTGGGATCGCCGACCACCCGGGGGGCGAATCCCGCCGCCCGCAACTTTTGCATCGCCTGGTAGACCGGCATGCGGTTTACATCAGGGAGCATTGAAACGGCCGCTGTCGCCGGGAGCGAAGCCGGAGGCGAAGGGGCCTTGGCCAGAGGGCTGCGGCCCATGTTCACCACACGGTTCATTACATTCCGGAACACCGGGCCCGCAACCTGCGAACCGTAATAGACTCCGACCGGGCTGTCAATCATCACCAGACACACCAGACGCGGGTCGCGGTCCGCCACGAATCCCACAAAGGAGGCAACATATTTCCCTCCGGCATACCCCCGGCTTCCCTCCTCGATTCGCTGGGCGGTTCCGGTTTTCCCCGCAATACGGATTCCCGGCACGGCGGCGGTTCTTCCGGTCCCCGATTCAACCACCCGGCAGAGTATTTCCGCCAGACGCGCGGCGGTCTTTTCCGACATCACCCGGCGGATACGCTGTACCTCCGGCGCGCGGATCACCCGGCCTTCCCGGTCGGTGATATCTCGGATTACCCGTGGAGCCAGCAGTTCGCCCCCATTGGCGATGGCGGCATAGGCCGCGGCGAGCTGGAGCGGAGAAACCGCAACTCCCTGGCCGTAAGAAATCGTGGGCAGGGAAAGATTGGACCATGTCCTCGGGTTGGGGAGCATTCCTCTTGTTTCATTGGGGAAGTCGCTCCCGGTGACCTCGCCGAAACCGAACATGCGCGACCGCTCGTAAAGCCGCATCTTGCCAAACATTTCGGCGATCTTGACCGTTCCGATATTGGACGAGTGGATGAGCACTTCCTCGGCCGGGACCACATTCAGTTCATGTGAATCGTTGATGGTGTGGTTCCCGTACCGGTAGCGCCCGCCCATGCAATCGATGGGGGTCTGCTCGTCTATGATCCCCGTTTCCAGCGCCTCGGCGAATGTTACGATCTTGAAGGTCGAACCCGGTTCCAGCATGTCGGTGACCAGCCGGTTGCGGCGGTAGTTGGGATCGAGTTTGTTGAACGACGCCGGATCGTTCGGGTCGAACCGGGGCGCATTGGCCATGGCCAGGATTTCACCGGTCCCGGAATCGAGTATGATCAAACCGCCGTGCCTGGCTTTTGAACTGTCCACCGCCGCTTCCAGTTCCTCCTCGGCGATTTCCTGGATTCGCCAGTCTATGGTGAGATGCAGGTCAAGACCGTCGCGGGCTTCCACCACCTCTTCCGAAAGAAACCGGTCGGTCCGCTGCATGGCGTCCCGCAGTTGGAGTGAACGCCCGTCACGCCCGGAGAGTTCCCGATCGAAAAACTTTTCCAGCCCCTCGATCCCCCGGCTGTCCACATCGGTATATCCAACAACATGGGAACCTACCTTGCCCAGCGGATAACAGCGCTTCTGTTCGGCAACCCGGTCGAAGGCCTTTACCTTCACCCGGGTCGGGTCGTTCAGGCTGTCCAGAACGGCGTCCATTTTTCGCATGGTTTCCAAGTCGGCGTGGCGCAGCAGGTATATGTATTTTTTCTCCGAGGTCAGTGCTGCCAGGACCTGTCGGAAATCGATGTTTGCGGCATCGGATATGGCCCGGGCCGCGGTCTCCGGATGTTTCACCTTCCTCGGCCAGACTCCGTAGGACGCGGAATTCAGGGTGACCGCGAGCTGGGCGCCGTTCCGGTCCGTGATGGAGCCCCGCTCGGCCTTGAGCGTCACCGACTCGGTGCTCTGGCTTACGGCTTTACGGGAAAGCCGGTCGTGATGAAGGATCTGAATGATCCCGGTATTGACAACAAGCGCCATCCACATGGCGGTCATAACCACCACGACGAATTTCTGCCGGGTGATGTGCGGTCCTGACTGCATGGCCGAACCTCCCCCCTCAGAACAGTTTCCGCGGCGCCCCGACCGGTACGACCATGCCGAGGTGGTTGCGCGCGATCATTTTGATGCGGCGGCCCTTGCGAAGCTCGGCGACCCGGAGGTTCAGTCCTGCGATTTCCGACTCCACCGTGGCCCGTTCCGAGCTGATCTCCCGGATCTCTCGTCCCAGGGAGAGAATCCAGGTTTGTGCGCCGACCCGGAGCACCAGCAGGGTGGTGACACACAGGATGAACAGGTACACGATGAGGCGCGCCCGCCTGGATGCCGCCCGGCTCCAGCCGTGGGATGTGGAACTGTGCATGTCAGACCACCTTTTCAGCGACTCGCAGGAGTGCGCTTCGGGCCCGTTCATTACGGGCTATCTCTTCCGGGGTGGCTGTGACCGGTTTGCGGGTGAGCACCTTCATCTCGGGAACTCGTCCGCAGGAACAGACCGGGAATCCGGGAGGACAGATGCAGGGCTGTTCGCGGTCCCGGAAAAAGTGCTTTACGATCCGGTCCTCCAGTGAATGGTAGGAGATGACACAGAGTCGGCCGCCCTTCGCCAGTACAGCGAGGGCGCCTTCGAGCCCTTCTTCCAGTTCTTCCAGTTCCCGGTTGACATGGATCCTGAGCGCCTGAAACACCCGGGCCTTGCTTTTCTGTGGCATTCTTGGTCCGACCACCCGCTCAATTATGGCGGAAAGTTCCCCGGTGGTCGTTATGGGATGGACGGTGCGGGTTCGGGTGATCTCATTGGCAATGCGGCCGGCGAGTTTCTCCTCGCCGTACTCGCGAAAAATCCGGGCGAGTTCGCGGGCGCTCGATCGGTTCACCACATCTTCGGCGGTTTCTCCCGCTCCGCCCATGTCCATGGACAGGGGACCGTCCTGACGGTAGCTGAAGCCTTTGGAGGGATCGTCAATCATCCGGGAACTGATTCCGAGATCCATCAGTATCCCATCATACGTTCCCGATCGTTCCCCCGCGATGTCCCGGATGCTGGAAAATCGGGCGTGGTGCGCCGTGAATCGATCGCCGTACCGGCCGAGCCGATTTCGGGCATACGCAACCGCCTCGGGGTCACGGTCTATAGCGGTCACTATGCCGCCCGCATCAAGAATGGCCTGCGAATGGCCCCCTCCGCCCAGCGTACAGTCAAGATAGCGGCCGCCGTTCCGGACTTCGAGGAAGCGCAGCACCTCCGGCGCCATGACCGGGATGTGATAGGAGTCGGACATTATGCTCGATACGGAAAAACCGGTTAGAAGATCCCAATAGCCGCAATTGTATCGTCTATTTCGCTCTCGTTGATCCAGGCTTCGTATCGGTTGGGCGCCCAGACGGATACTCGGTCGAATGCGCCGATGACAACCGCCTCGCCGTTGATACCGGCCTTTTCAAGGAGACGGTGCGGAATGGTAATGCGTCCTTGGGTGTCGACGGTGGACATATGGGAGTTTTCACTGAGACGGTGGATGGCGCGCCAGACATTTTCCTGGCCGATAGCGGCCTGACGGTCGATGATGCTCTGCTGGATGGTGGTGCTCCAGTATTCCCGGTTGAAGAGGAGGAGATGTCCGGTGGGCACGCCGAGCGTCACGACTTCGTCGTTTTCGCCGGGAGCCAGGATTTTCCGCATGGATGCGGGAATCGCTATCCGCCCCTTGGCGTCAACCTTATTGTCGCTTCTGCCCGTCAGGCCCGCGCTCTTGAGCATTATCGTCTCTCCGGCGGGACAAAGCCGCCCGGTGCGCCAGGTTCCCAGTGAAACGGCAACCGTCCCGGGTACAGTATTCCCGGGAGCGAAGTTCATCTATGCGGTCCAGTACATGTCGAAGAGTAGATATGGACGTCAAACTTCCCCACTTTACCCCACTTTTCCCCACACGCATAAAATATACCTCCACTTCTCACCTTGTCAAGCATAAAAATGCCCTTGAGCAACTCTCATTTTCCCCGTTGCTCTACAATCGGTGGTGGAGACGGCAAATGAGAAGCCCAACATTTTCAGTGGGTTGCTCCATTGGCTCAGAAACGGCTCTCGCGGGTTATTAGCGTGGTAAGAGAGGGCAGTGGGCGCTGCCGAAAACTGCCGAAAGGGGGGAGGATGGGGGAATAGTCGTAACCATAAGCCGGGAGCAGTGAGGGTTCCCAGCCCTGTGGAACAGGGCTGGGGTGCAAGAAGGGGGTACGAAATCATCCCGTTTTTCATGCTGATTCCGCCGATTCTCCCGGTATTCCGGACCATTTTGCGGAATGACAAGCGTCTTCTGCACGGGAACACATCCCTTTTATTCCGCCGCATGGTCATTCGATACTATTTGAGCAGGAGCATTTTTCGGGATTCCACCGAGGAACCGGCCCGCAGACGGGAAAAGTATACCCCTGACCCCAGCCGGGTCCCGTCGAATACCGCCTCATGGTCTCCCTCGGGCAGCTCGCCGTCCGCGAGCACCGCCACCCGCTGCCCGAGGATATCGATTATTTCGAGAACCACATGGGCTGGAGAGGAGAGGGAGAAGGGGATCAGCGTGGAGGGATTGAACGGGTTGGGACGGTTCAGGCCGAGACGGAAGGCCCGAGGTACTCCGTCATCCCCTTCCGCCACGCCGGTAGGTTCGGCTTGGACGAACCAGCGGGGAAGTTCTCCCCCGTGCAGGAGGATGGCTTCTCCCGCCGGATTCATCCGGTTCTCCTGAAGGGGAATGGTGAGAACAGCCACTCCGTTTTGTTCCGGACTGATTTGCTGAAATATGACATTCCGGTCATCCGGTGCGTAGCGTGGAACGCCCAGATTGGCCAATGTCATTCCGTTGACCGTTATAAACCCGTTCTGGCGCAGTTCCGTGATCTGAAGATTGAATAGGTCCACGGTTACCATGGCGTTGTATCCAAATTCGGGGGCCAGGAGATCGCAGACGATAAGCCGGTCGGTGGTTTCGGCATAGGAAGGATTGCCGGTCTGGACACTTCGGTCCGTGGTGAGCTGAACCTGGACAATGGTTTCCGATTCCACATCCATGACATTGACATTCCAGAACTCGATGGGGTTGCCGTTCTGGACCGGAATGCGGTTGAACTGATCGAAAAGAATTTGTGTGCCATCCATATTCCAGTCCAGGGCATCCGCAAACATCGCGTAGTAACTCCGGGAGAGCTCCGATCCCGGTGTATAGAGCCGTATCGCCTTGCTTTCATCGGGGTTGTCCAGGTCGAAGACAAAGAGTGTGCTGTCGGCGAAAATGGTGGTCGCCGCAAGCCGGGAGCCGTCACAGGAGAGCGCGACGGAACTCCATACCCCGGAATCATCGAGCAGCAGTTCCCGAAGTGTCGCTATTTCGAGGGAACGGAGATTGTTGGAAGCGTCCACAAAGATGGCCCGTATGCCGTTTCGGCAAATGCTCACCGGGCTTGCGCTCCCGGTAAAGACAGGTGTGTTGATGGGAAAAACGAACGCTTCGGGATCCGTGTTTCCGGGGCGGGATAACGCCAAACGTCCATTGTAAATAAAGGCGATCCATTCGCCGCCTTCTGGTGGCGGCACATCTCCGGGCGGTTGGGATGTATCGTCGGTTGTGATGCCCACCGCTTCGAAAGCGGGAGCAACCGCGGCGGCTTCGGCGGAATCGCCGCCGAAAAGATCTGCGGCGGCAAGAGTCATGGCGAGCCTGAAATCGGAGAATTGGGCCCGGGGAACGAGATATCTGGAGTCGAGAACGTGATAGAGTATGTCCGCTGTCTTTTCCCTGCCGATATTTTCGCTCAGGAGGGCAACCGCTCGTGATGGTATGCCCATGTTGATGTGTACCCCGCCGTTATCCTGATCTATGGATAGAAACTGATACCGTTCCATGGTCTGGGGAAGGCCGTAATCCCACGGGGTGAGGACATTCCGGATGGCCCCGGCGGGAAGATCTTCTCCGATCAGCCAGTCCGGGTCCACATAGCAGGCCATAAGATCGCAGATGGCCTCACTGAGCGCTCCCGACTGGAAGCGGTATTCCAGCCCGACGGTATACTGGACAACCCCGTGGGTCAGCTCGTGTGCCACAACATCCAGCGCCTGGGCATACGGCCGCCCGTCGCCGAACGCCATGAACTCCCCTGCCCAGAAAGCATTGAAGTACGGTGACCCGTCCGGGCTGTAGTGCACGAGAACCGGCAGTTGCATCCGGTTGCCGTCAACCCCGGCGCGGCCGTGTTCCTGCAGGTAATATTCATAGGAGGCTCGGAGGTTTGCGTAAGCGGAAACAGCGATACTGTCGGTCCAGGTGTTGTTCTGGGACGAGAAGAGGACCACATCGCTTTCAGATGTGATTACCCTGCCCCCGGCATCGTAGGCGATAATGTTGCTTTCAGGGTCCGCGAGGTAATAAGTTCCGGATTCAAGGGTAACCGGGAAGTTCCGTTCCTGCCCCAGTGCATCCAGGGCGGTGGCGGTGACCACGGTTCCCTGGGAAGGGTTTGCCTGCCAGGCCTCAATGATTTCCCCGGTGCGGACATCCGGGAACAGAAGCCAGCGTTCCCGCAGGTTGGGCCGCAGCTCCACCTTCCAGGCCGGTCTGCTTTCCCCCGGGCCGGTTCCGGGCAGAATCACCAGCTCTGGAACCGGTTCAGTCCTGACGGGCAGGATGCGGGCCAGCTTTTCCGTGTCCCCGATACGGGCTTTTTCGGCCAGTGCTTCACGCGCCAGCCGCAGCGCGGATTCGGCGGAAATTTTGATTTCGCCAGGTTTCAGTGCCGCAGGTGTCGGAATGTACCGGCCGGTGAAAGCGTACATGCTCCCGTCGGCGTCGAAGTGCATCGTCATGGCGCATCCCAGAACCGGGACGCCCTCCCGCACTTGTTCGAAACGTACGTGTACCCGTCCCCCGGAATCCCGATGTTCTCCGGCTGGGAGGAGTTCGTTTCGGGGGTCGTGGAGACGGAAAATCTCCGGATGTGACTCGATCAGGTTGAGGGCGGTATCCAGCGGGGTGGAGCCGATTGCGGGTTTATGGGCGCTTCTGAGGAGGTACTCGAGTTTTTGTCGTCCGATATGGATCGGAACTCCGGTTTCATCGTCACGGTATATGCCGGGAGAAGGACCGGCTGACGGCCGGGCAACTGCCTTCCGGATTGCATTTGCGATATTTTCTCCGGCTTCGGATGCGGATGGTACAGCCTGGTGCTGCGCCAAAAAGGGGGAAGCTTTGGTTCCCGGAGTAACCGCGGGGGTGGAGAACGGCAGGATTCCGAGCAGGAAAAGCACCATAGCGAAACAGCGCAGGAGTATCAGTGGCGCTTGCGGTGGAGGTCCCCCGGAAGGAAAGCGTGAGCGGCAGAGATTCATGAGAGTATCTCCTCAGTTTTTTTCAGATGAAGGAGGATGGCCGGGCATGGATCTCGTCAGTATGATTTCGGCGAGTGGTCCTGCTGTCAGTGAACTGGAGGGCGCGGCGGGATTGCACACAAACAGGGGGCAATCCATGCAGTGAGAGATGAAAGGAGTACTGTTGTAAAATTTACATAATATAAATAAACTAATATATTTCGGAATTGGCAAGCGTATACTGGAGTTCCTCCTTTTCGGAGGAGCCGGATAAATCTGAAAAGAATCACGATTTGGTCAATGAAAAAGCGGCGGGATAGCGTAGGCGAAAGGTGCAGAGTAATCAGTACACAATGCGGTCAAGGTGAGAAGAAGTCCAAAGGAGGCGGAAAAGCCGTTTACACGGTCCGTGGTAAGCCCCGAACGGGAGGAATTGTTTCGAAGGCGGTTGGTTGCCAGTCTGAGCGAAACGAGTGTGGCGGGTTACGGAGCAGGTATGGCAAGGGGGAACAGGGCTTTTCATGGACAGTGTTTCATGCGACGCTGCAAACCACCCAGTATTGAGTAAACGGAAGTACAGGCTTTTCAAATGAGTACGGCCATGCTCCCTACGGAAGAAAACATGGTATTGTAAGAATTTCATTTCCAATAGGGGAGGACATGCGCTCACCCGTTCGGAACGGGCCTGGTCCCTTGATCCCATAGTCGTAAACATACGCCAGGAGCGGTGAGTTCTCCCCTCTTGGAGATAGATGGGATAACACGATGGAGAAGTGTGATTTACACGGTGCTGTGAAAGATGCGCGGCACCCGGAACATACCTGCGAGCCTTTTCCCATTCTCAAAGGCTGGGGAATGATCATTTCTTTCGAAAAGGGGAATGACGCATTCTCTCCCGCGCTCCGGCGAAGCCGAAAGGGGAGGCGATGTGGAGATAGAGGCGGAGATCACTCTCCGTGATTTTCTCCAGCCGGACAGACCACCGTGTCATCCGGGTCGAGAATGCTGGTAACCTGGGGATAAAAGGTCCGCCCACCGGAAACCGCCTTGTCAATGAGACGGAGGAGGAGATAGGAGCCGGCGAGGAACAGGAGTGCGGCGATAATGGGGATGACGCCGCCGCCGAGACGTTCGCCCGCATAGTATCCCGCGATCATGGCCAGCACCGGAAGCACCCAGACCAATGCCGCGGAAAGGATGACCTTTCCGGAATCGGCCTCGAAAGCAACCCGGTCCGCCACGGAGGCGCCGTAATCATTGATAACGGTGATTTCCCGCGTACCGCCGCCTCCTGGATGGCAGTTGTGGCGCGCCGCGCACGATGCACAACCACCCTCGACTTCTGAAGAAACCCGGACCCGGGCCTTGTTTCCCCGTACGGAGGTGATCACTCCCTGACCGTTCATTCCCTGTTCCTTCCTTCTGTACCGGGTGTCTTGATGGTGATTTCACGGTGATGCTCGTCCATATGGCGGATGACGACCCGTATCACATCGTCCGGGAGCAACTCCCCCAGTTTCTCCGCCCATTCGACAAGGCAGACGCCGTCACCGTAAAAATATTCCTCCACACCGATTTCCACGATTTCCCGTGTGCTGTTCAGACGGTAGAGGTCCATGTGGTAAAGCGGAAGGTTTCCCCGGTACTCGTGGATGAGTGTGAAGGTAGGGCTGGTGACCTGCTCACGGGCTCCGAGCGCTCCGGCCACACCACGGACGAACACGGTTTTCCCCGCGCCGAGGTCGCCGTACAGGGCGACCACGGTTCCGGGTGCGAGCGTCCGGGCGAAGGACTTCGCTATTTCAAGGGTTTCCTGCTCCCCGGCGGATATGTGTCTGCTGGTCATCGCGGTCTCAGAACCCCTACTGGCAGAATCATTTCTTCCATGGAAATTCCCCCGTGCTGGAGCGTGTTATGGAGCATTTTCTCATACTGCCGGAAATTGTTCGGATAGATGAGATAGTAGTCATCCTTGGCGATCAGGTATGTTGTTCCCGACCCGATGGACGGCAGTCCCCAGGTTTCCGGGTTGTCGATCTGCAGCACCTCTTCCGGATTGCACTTCAGGTTGCGGCCGTACTTGTACCGGACATTGGTCGAAGTGAACCGGTCGCCCCGTACAATGCTGGCCCGTTCGCTGGCGATGCTCCCGTGGTCGGTGGTCAGCAGAACGGTCGCGCCCTCTTCCGCAGCCGCCTTGAGGATGTCGAGCACCACCGAGTGGGTGAACCAGGACCGGGTCAGACTCCGGAACGCAGCATCATCGGGCGCTATCTCCTGGAGGATGTCATTTTCCGAACGCTGATGGGAAAGAAGGTCCACGAAGTTGTACACCACGGTGACCAGGCGATGGTCGCGCAGGTTTCCCATGCGTTTGAGGAATCCCTGGGCGCTTTCGGTATTGGCGATTTTCTCGAAATACGGCTTACGGTCAAGCGGGACGCCTTTCCGCTTCAGGTACATCTCGAAAAGTTCCGCCTCGTGGAGATTCATTCCGGTCTCGTCATGGCCTCCGGACTGATAGATATCCGGAAATTTCCGGGCCAGATCCCTGGGCAGCAGTCCCGCGAAAAGGGAGTTCCGGCAGAAGGGAGTGGCGGTCGGAAGAAGAGAGTAATAGAGTGAACGCTGGACCTGAAACAGGTTTTCCAGCATGGGCTCTATCGCCAGCCAGTGGTCGAGGCGGAAGCAATCTATCACGAAGAGGTACACCTTCTCATTCTGCTTGAGGAGCGGCAGAAGGTGATTATCGAGAAGGGTATGGGAAAGCGTCGGTCCATCTCCTTTAAGCCAGGAGAGGTACTGGCGTTCCACGAACCGGGTGAACTCTCGGTTGAACTCCCGCTTCTGATCGTTGTGAATCTGCGTCAACCCGGAATCGTTGTAGTCCTCGATCTCGATGTCCCATGCGGCGAGCCGGGAATGAAGCTGGCCCCACCGATCATGGTCAAGCCCCATGGAAAGTTCAATCCGGTTCTGGTTCGACTGCATGGCATACTCGCGGCTGACCCTCTCGCTCCTGAGCTGACGGGAGTCGAGAAGCCGTTTGAGCGTGGTGAATATCTGGCTCGGGTTAACCGGTTTGATGAGATAATCGCTGATCCGGGAGCCAAGCGCATCGTCCATGATGTGCTCTTCCTCGCTTTTGGTGATCATAACCACCGGGAGACCGGGATCCAGCGTTTTAATCTCCGAAAGTACACTGAGGCCGTCCATGCCCGGCATCATCTCGTCCAGCAAAATGGCGTCGAAGGTTGTCCGCTTGACCAGGTCGATCGCGTCCGCGCCATTGGTGACCGGGATAATATGATAGCCTTTTTTTTCCAGATATATGACATGCGCCTTCAACAGATCGATTTCATCATCCACCCATAGAATATTTCGTTCCATGCTGTCCCTTCCGTCAGTTACATCCCCCGGGAACACGGCCGCCGGGTGCGGACGATTATCAGTTCTATTCCATCAGTTCCAAGGCGGGCACACTCGACCTGATTCCCTCTCCGGCTTAGGAAGAACGGAAGGAAACCATAGGGGTCCGAGTGTTTCCGGCTGCTCGTTGGTCATGCGGGAACAGGGGAGGCATTCCACGCATTGCATGGCTTGCACGACAGCGGCAGCGGAAGCTTCCCCCGGCAGCATTCGCCGGTATGGAACGTCCGGATCTCAGGTTTTCACCGGCGCTGTTCCATCAGAATCCGCGGCTGAGGGGTCCCCCGGGATTGAATCGCTGTTTACCGCGGGAAGCACCACCCGGAAGGTGGTTCCGGCTCCGGGTTTACTTTCCAGCAAAATGAATCTGCCGCCATGGTACTCCTCGATAATCCGCTTGCCCAGACTGAGCCCCAGCCCCCAGCCACGTTTCTTTGTGGTGAAGCCGGGTATCATGACCTTCCGCTGGTCCTGATAGGGAATTCCCTTGCCGTTATCCTGGAAGTCCAGTATGACATGCCGGAAATCCTTGCTCATCGTCCCGGTCACGGTGATAAATCCCTGCGCATTTTCGATTGCGGCAAGCGAATTCTTGATGAGGTTCTCGATCGCCCAGTTCAAGAGTTCGTGGTTCCCCATGACTTTCAGGGGACCGGAGTATCTGCTTTCCAGCCGCACGCTTCTCCCCATATGCGGAACCCGGGCCCGGTAGTAGTCCATGACTTCCTCAATGACGTCCGAAGCGCGCATCGGTTGCAACTCCGGCCGGGAACCGATGCTGGAGAAACGGGCCGCGACCCGGGTAAGCCGTTGGACATCGTACTCCATCTCGCTGACCGCCTGTTCCAGCAAATCGGGATCCTGATCCGTTTTCAGCAGTTCGAGCCAGCCTCCGATGGAACTGATGGGCGTTCCGAGCTGATGCGCGGTTTCCTTGGCCATACCGACCCAAATAGAACGTTGCTCCGCGCGCGTAATGCTCTTCAGACCGATGAATCCGACGGAAAGCAGGATGACGATCACCGCGAACTGGATGAACGGCAGCCATTTGATCAGGAAGAGGAATTCGAGATCGCCATAGTGGAGAAACCCCTTCCGGTAGATGGTGACCGGGCTGGTGACGACGATGGAGTAAGATGTTCCCTCCTCCGCAATCCGCTGAATCACCTCAGTGACCTGACTGCTGACCGCGCCGGTGGAGTCAAAAACCGCTATATCGCCAATTCCCTTCCAATACACCGGCTCGCCGGTTCGTTCGTTCAGGACCATGATCGGCCAGCGGCCCATGTAATTGGCCCCGTGAAAGATGACCTCCGGAGAGTTTTCGCCGGTGAACCGGACCGGTGAGGAAACACTGTCGATGAGGCCGAGATTCTCCTGTACCTCCGCCGGGCTGTTACCCCGGAGCGGGAGATTGCGGGCATAAAGCACCTGGCCCGCGGCATCGGTGATCATCAAGGGAAAGTACTGTGAAGGCGGGAGCTCGTATACGGTCAGCGTATCACTCCGATATCCGCCGAGCTGGGGATACTCAAAGCGCTCCGGCGGGTTTTCACGGTCCATTTTCTCCATGATTTCGACCAGTGTCTGCCGTGCCTCGGCGGTGGTGTCGGCCGGATCAATCCCCACATTGCGCCATCTTCCTTCCAGGGGAGTCATGTTCTCATCGGAGAAAATTACCCGGTAGGGGGAGTCCAGCACAAACTTCTGGATTAGGTTCTGCACCAGCTTGCTGTCCATTCCGGCGTCATCATAGTACCGTGGATCGATAAGGCTTACATAGATTTCAATCTGGGTTCGGATCGCCTCTTTCTGGTAGTCCTTTACCCGCTCGAAAATCATCTGGGTGTAGAGCCAGAACCCGAGGGCCAGACCAAGGAGAAGGATAAAAATGGAAGATCTGAGCGCTCCGGGATAAATGCCCGGCAGTCTCCCCAATTTGAAACGGTCCTTCACTAATGCGCGCCTTTCGCTCCCAAGACCACGTAGATTGTGGCCAGGAGAATCTTGAAATCCATGGAAAGAGACATGTTTTCAATGTAGTACAGGTCGTATTTCAGCTTTTCCCGGACATCATCGAGAGTCCGGTCATAGTTGTGCTTGATCTGGGCCCAGCCGGTGAGTCCGGGTTTGACCTTGAGCCGGAGCGGATAATACGGGATTTTCTGCTTCAACTGTTCGACAAAGAACTCGCGCTCCGGACGCGGGCCGACCAGGCTCATGTCTCCCTTGAGAATGTTATACAACTGGGGAAGCTCGTCGATTCGGGTTTTTCGCATGAACCGACCCAGCCGGGTAATACGGTTGTCGTTTTTTCCGGCCCACACCGGGCCGCAATGCTTCTCCGCGTCTGCAACCATGGAACGGAATTTCCACAGGCGGAACTTGCTTCCCCGGAAGCCAACCCGCTCCTGGATATAGAGCACCGGCCCCGGAGAATCGAGTTTGACCGCTGCGGCCGCCACCAGGAGAAGGGGCGAGAGTATCACGATCGCGACCAGACTCACTCCGATATCGATAATGCGCTTGACGTTTTTTTCCCAGGGCGGCATGGGTTCGGCCAGGATGCGGATCATGGGAAATCCGTATAGCTGGTTGAACATCATGCGTTTCGCCAGCACGTCCGCCGGGCCGGGAAGGATGGAAAAGTCCACGTCGAAGGAATCAACCGCCGAGACCAGCCGAAAAATCTCCTCGTCTTCCTTGAATTCAAGCGCAATAAGGACATCCGATATTTCGAGCGACTCCACCAGACGGTGCAGGTCTCCAACCGTACCCAGAACGGGAAAGCCTTCGACCTCGGAAAGACTGGCGTCGCGGTCTATCGGAACCACGCCTTTCACATCATATCCAAGAGCGGGAGCGCAACGGATCCTCCGCAGCATGTCGGTGATGTGGTCGAGAGCGCCGACGATGAGAGAGGGGCGGGCGCCGATGCCCTTGATGAGGAGCATGCGCTGGAATGAGCGTACACCGACACGACCGGCGCCCACGAGCAGAACCAGGGCCGCCCAGTAACCCAGGGCAATCAGTTTCGAGGATGACGCACTGCCGTTGGTGGTGAAGGCAATAACCAGAAAAGCGACTGCTCCGACCGTGATGGTTTTATAAACCGAAACGAGTTCGTCGAAACGGGAAAGATTTTTCCACCGGCCATACAATCCGAACAGGGCGAACAGCAGAAGCCAGAACAGATTGATGAGAAGCATCAGTCCCCATATGCGGCCGAGGGGTATATAGGGCTTACCCGGAGAAAGACTGCTTTCAAAGGATATCCACCAAGTGAAGAGGAATGCGGAAATAATCATGCACTGGTCGAGAGCCAGCAGCAGTACGCGGTCCGATATGCCTTTGGCAATGGTCATTACGATTCCTTCCAGCGGATATGCTCGAATTCCGGGGCCATGGATGCATGGAATGATGATTTCACCGGCTGCGGCGCAAGTTCCCGGCAGGGAATTCACGGATCAGTTGTAACATCCGCCCTGTACGATTCAACGCGAGTCAGCGTTAGATACCGTCTGCTATTCCTGCGGCTGAAACGCGGTACTGGGGACGGGATGTCCGGGATCAGGAGGGACGGAGCGCCCGGTGATACACCTCAAGGAGGCGTTGTGTGGCCTGTTCCCGGGAAAACCGCTCCCGAACCGATTTCGCCAGAATGTCCGAATGTGCGATCCCGTTCCCGGAAAGGGCTTTCAGGGCTGCTTCGCCCAGCGCTCCGGCATCCCGGGGAGGGACCAGAAACCCGAGCCCGTCCTGAACTATATCCTCTGGGCCGCCGCATCGGGTTGCCACCACCGGGGTGCCACACGAGAGAGCTTCCGCCGCGACAATACCAAATCCTTCCGCCAGGCTGGGGAGCATGAACACATTCGCCGCCCGCATCCAGACAGGCACACTGTCATGCGGGACTCGCTCTGTGATGACTACCCTCTCTTTCACTCCCAACCGACCGGCGAGTTCGAGATATTTTTCAGCTTCGCGGCCGCCGGGAGGGGCTCCGACCAAAACCAGCTCGCAGTCGGGATAGTGATGCACCACATCCGGGAAGGAAGCGATGAGATAGTCTATTCCCTTGCCCGGATAGAAATTCCCCATAAAAAGGAGTCGCGGCCGATCCGGGTCAAGCCCCAGCCGCAGACAGGCTTCCCGCCGGTCGCCCGGAGTGAACAGGTCGGTATCGACGGTGTCGTGGATGACCACGGTTTCGGAAGATACTCCGATTTCGCTGAGTCGGGCCACCAGTGAACTGCTTACGCAGACGATTACTCTCGCCCGGTTGAGTGCAGAAACAATATCGGGCTGGAGCGAGGGCTTCCTGGCAAAAAGGTTGATATCGCTTCCATGCACGGTTACCACGACCGGCAGGCGTTCACCGAATGTCCGTACCGCGGCGACGGCGTCAGGGAACGCATTATGTGCATGAACGAGATCGCATCCCTCGAAAAAATGTTTGTTCCGGGAAAGGGTGAGCGCCAGGCTGGCGGGATACCAGTGTTGTTTGAACCATCGGGGGAAAGCGAGTACGAACGGCCGTATATATGGATACCCGCCTTCCGCCGTTCCGGAATGAGTCTCACCGAACCAGTATTGGTTGGGAATCGGGGAAATTAGCCGGACCTCGACGTGCCTGGTTATATCCTCCAGTTCCCGCTGAACAAATATTCCCCCAAACTTATGGCGGAGAGTTGGGTAGAGGTGGGAAAGCACTCCGATCCTCATCCGGTCGCCTCCACTGGAATTCGCCGGATCCGGGTCAGAATCAGGCGGATATCGGATATCTGGGGTACCAAAACATGGTGAAATTTGATGCCGGTATCATGCGAGAAAACCGTTGCCAGATACACTACCCAGACCAGGTTCATGAGCGAAAAGGAGAGAGTCGCGCCGGTCAGTCCGATCCGGGGCATGAGCACCCAGTTCAGTACGAGCCCGAAAACTGTCGCCGCGAATGGGGCAAGAGTGATCTTCCAGGGATAACCTCGTCCCCAGTAGTATCCGTTCAGTATGCTTCCGGCGCTTACCGCGGTCACCCCGGGGAGCATCGCCAGCAGAGGGAAGTATGCCTCGGTGTATCTTGCATCGGCGATGAACAGGATCATGAACTTCCCGAAGCAGACGGTGACCAGTGAAACGCAAAGGGAAAAAAGTACGCCGCTCCGAGCGGTAAGTACGGTCACCCTGATGTTTCCGTCAGTTTCCTCCCGGGCGGAGCGGGAATGTATGAGTGTGGAGGCGATATCCGAAAACCGCTGAAAGAGTTGAAATATTCGGAAACAGACCGAAAACATGGCGACCATCACCAGAGTAGCGCCGGTTGAGCCCAGTATCGGCTCGATAGCGAATGTATGGGCGTTTATCATGATGAACATGCCCCCCATTGCTACAAGAGCACGGCTGCCGATGGTACGTGATTCCCGGAGCACTTCCATCGCGGGACGCAGGGAAAAGCGGGTGGTGAACTTCACCAGAGCCGTGAACGCCCATATCGCTCCGGCGGCGACGCTGGTAAGCCACGCTGCGATCACCGCGCGCAGTCCGAACCCGAGCAGAACGAGGAACAGAATATTCAGGCCGAAGTAAACACTGCTGAAAAGTATATAAGTTAAAGCGAAATGCACCAGACGCTGACTGCCCACCAGGATGGCCTGGAGTTCATCTTTCAGTATCAGCCCTATCGCACCGGCAATTACCACGGGAATGTATACACTCCCTACTCCGAAAACAGAGCCGGGCAACAACGGTGAGAGAAAACGGAATCCGATGAAAGAAAGCATTCCCAGCGTGATACAGTACCAGACCGTATTCGCGAGCAACGGCTGTATCAGGGCCGGGGTACTTCCGGAGATATTGAGATTGGAAAGCCGCAGCCAGTCGCCGAAAAGAAATGCTCCGAGGGTGGAAAGCCGCAGGATAAGGAAGAAAACTCCGTTCGCTTCCGGCTCCATAAAGACGTACATGAGCTTGTTGTTCAAAACGGAGAGGACCAACATGACTATGTTGGCCCCCATGACAATCGTGTATCCTTTGAAAAAACTCATTGTATACCGCCGGTCAACGGTCGAATCTTAGAAAATGGCTAAGACGGTTGAACTTACGGCTGTCTTCCGGATTCCTTTCAGCCAGACGCTGGAAAAAATCCACCGTAACAAGAGTGACCAGGGAGAAGAAAAGTGAAGCGGCACCGGCGATGAGGACGATGAGAGCTCGTTTCGGACGAGATTTCTCCATGGGCGGACGGGCCCGGTCGAGAATGGATACAGTCGAGGTCGTATTGAGCTGTTCAATCCGGGACTCTTCGTACTGTTGTCGAAGGAGCTGTTCAAGCACGCCGAGCGCCTCGATGCGCCTGTTCAGGCGTTCGTATTCAAGGGTGAGCGCCGGCGCTTGCTCCAGGGGAACGAACAGGCTTTCACGATCCCGTTTCAGGCCTCCAAAACGCATCTGACTCAACTGTTCCTTGCGAATCTGGATTTTGTTTTCCAGCTCCCGAACCATCGGGTTTGCTGCGGTGAAGGACTTGGACTGCAGTTCCCGAAGCTCGTTCTCCTTGCTCATGATATCCATTTCGAGTTCCGCGGAAACGCTGAGCGCCACCCGCTGTTGCTGATACGGCGAGATGGCCTTGGTTTCTGCCTGGAACTTTTTCAGGTCCAACTCGGCCTGCTTCATGGAATAGCTGTTTTCGCCGATCATCTGCTCGATGAAGTCGGCCCGCTCCCGGGACGACCTCCGGTTGATGGTCTGGTTAAGCGAATCGAGCATGGTTACATACATGTTGCAGACTTTTGCGGCCTGTTCCGGATCGGTATCCTCATAGTCGATCTTGATCAGACCTTCCTTGGTAATGCTGATTTTGGTCAGCGCCTGCAACTGTTCAGCAGCCGCATCACGATTGGGGGCCTTGAAATACGACACTAGGTTGAACTTGTCGACTATTCCTGCAAGCAGACTCTGGCTCTTCATGATGCCGATGAACAGGTCGGAAGGAGATCCTTGCGAGCCAAGACGGAGCGTGGTCACGCGACTTGCGAGCTGCTCCGCGAATCCAAACCCCGCTTTTGTTTCACGGGGCGGCATGAGTATCACGGTCGCCTTGTAGTACTCCGGCATCATGAAGGCGAATACGGCCGCCGCACTCATTACCACGAAGAGGTTCAGAAGTATGAGCTTCTTGCCCCGGTACAACAGACACAGATAGTGAAGAATATTGATGTCGTCGCGTTCCATACTCACTCCAAACTCACTTATGATAAAATATCGCTCCACGGCGTGGAACGCAAGAGAGGTCCGTTACTCCGAAAGCTGTCTTGCCAGGATAATGACGGTCGCCACGTTTGCGAAGAGCAGTGCGCCGTCCTTGAGCGCCGCCCAGGTATCAACGGGTTTCTTTTCCGGAACATGGATAGTGTCGCCGCCCTCGACGGCATTCCGTTTGGACGGCCGGAGTTGCTGGCCTGTCTGGGCTTTGATGATCCGGATTCTCCGTTTGTGGGCGTTGTAGTTGAAGCCGCCGGCCTTTTCGACATAGTAATCAACGCCCTGTCCCTTTTCCACCTGCATGAAGCCGGGCTGCTGGACCGCACCGATGATGTTCACGAATTCACGCCGGACCGGGATGGTGACTTGGTCGCCATCCTGCAGGGTGATGTCGTTGGAAAGATCGTTTTCTCTGAAGAGCTTGACAAAGTTGACAGAAATTTCGCCGCGCCGCGCCCGGGAGAGGTTCTTGAAGAGCTCGTATTCCTCCTCGGTCATGTCAGTGACCATCATCTGACGCAATCGCTGGTATTCCAAGTCCTGCACCGATGATGAGGCCCGATAGAACCGCGCTTCTTCGAGATTGGCTTTATCGGTGAGTCCTCCGGCCATGGCGATGAGTTCGGAGAGGGTAGTCACGTTGGGTGTGATGGAATGGGCGCCCGGAGTAACAACCTCTCCTCTCAGGACTGCGTTGGCGACCACCTTGTAATCAAACTTTCGCCAAACGCTGACCCGGTCAGATTCCTGCAACCAATAATCCGGAGAATCGGGATTGTTATAGAGGGCATCGTACAGATTGATGTCGCGTTTAAATATTTCTTTCCCGGACGAGTCGAACCGGGTAAGCGTGGCGCGAGTCGTATCGGCTGAAGGAGTCAGTCCGCCTGCAAACTGGACAAGGTCGCGCACCCGGTCGCCCGGGTTGAACTCGTATCGCCCCGAATCGTTTACTTGCCCGTACACGTACATGTTGCCGACATAGGGGGGAACTTCGATACGGTCCCCGGCGCAGACATACGGGTTGGCGTCCAGATCGCCGAACCGCCGGAAACGCATGAGGTCAACCCTGATTACCTTCCCTTCGCGATGGATGGTCACGGTCCTCTGGCTTGATTCACGCCGGAGATACGGGTCGAAGTTTTGGCTCAAGGGATTATCGGATGTGCGCTGGCTTCCGGTCTGGCTCTGGTTGGTGGATGCCATTTGATACCGTTCGAGAACGGTGAGCCCGGCGCGCTCCATGACATCTGAAACACGCTGGAGGGCATGGGTTTCCACCGCCCCCGGGCTGCGGACCACACCGGAAACGAACACCCGGAAGAAACGGGGTCGGGCAAGTGTGACGGACATCTGGATGCCCCGGTACTTTTTTTCCACTTCCTGAATGATCATGCTTTTCGCTTCGGCGAGCGATTTCCCCCCGATAGCGAGAGGGCCGACAGTGGATATGTTGACCGTTCCCTCAGGAGTGACCGTAAGGTAATACTCCTGATCCAGCTCTCCGAAGAGATAAAGCAACAGCATGTCATCCGGGCCGATGATATACTGTTCCGGATCGATTTTGTTGCAGTCGAAGAGAATTTGAAGGAGCGGCTGACTGGACTGCCCCTCCGGCATCTCTCGTTCCTGTTCGTTCCGGGTGATGCTGGGAACGTTTACATCTCCGACCTCCATTCCGCTCTGGGGACTGGTCGGCATTGTGGCCATGGTCTTCAGTCGCGAAAGATCGGTGATATCAAAGTCACCCTGCGCCGCCGCCAATGAATACTGACCGAAAATGAGGACCGTGGCGAGAACGGCCGGAACGAACAAACCTCGTGTATAGGAGAAACTCACTGCTTCAGCCTCCTCATGAAATTCGGGTACATCCGAGAAAGAGCATCATCTCGGCAAAGATAGGGCGCACCATGGGTGCAAGTCAACCGGTAATTTCCCAAAAATAATGAATGCGGCCGGAAACACAAGGGGAACTTTCCGGGACAGCATGCGTTTGGATGGCTTGCTGGCGGGAATTGCCTCTGGTTTCAAGGTGGAGGCAAGGGTATTTGTGTGGTACTTGTGGAAGCAACCAAGAGGAATCACTACGAGAAATATTTTGAAAATGTGTTTTTATTGTGTATTATTCCTTATAGTTATACCAATTATGATGTCTCGCGATTTTTTAGGAACCGAAATCCTCTCCCGGTCGTATGTTTTATATACGAAAGGAGAGGTGTAACATGCCGACGGCAGAGCTTATGAAAGTCAATAGCGATACCATACCGGACAAGGATCTTCTCCTGGATCTGGTGAACGGGGACACGGAGGCGTTCAATATCCTCGTCGACCGGTACAAGAACCGACTCCTTAACTTCGTCTATCGTTTTGTCAAGGATTATGACGTTGCCGAGGACATTGTGCAGGAGACTTTTCTGCGGGTGTTCCGGAAAAGGCGCGATTACAAGGCGATCGCGAATTTTTCCACCTGGATCTTCACCATAGCGGGAAATCTTGCCAAAAGTGAGCTCCGGCGGCGCAAACGGTGGAGATTTCTATCCATTGACGCCACTGACGAAGAGGAGAAGAGTTATGATATCCAGGACCCCGGGATGCGGCCGGACCGCATTGCCGCGGTGCGGATGTTGAACGAAAGCGTACAGGACTCCATCGACAAGCTGCAGAGCAAGTATAAGGAGGCGCTCATTCTCCGGGATATTGAAGGAATGAGCTATCAGCAGATTGCCGAAATCATCGGGGTTCCGGTGGGAACGGTGAAGTCCCGGGTCAATCGGGCGAGGCTGAAACTCCAGAAAAAGCTGAAAGGTCATACGCCCGAGGACGAGATTTTTTAATCGTTGTGGATTATGGGCCAGAAACAGGGACG
>JAWLHT010000016.1:0-33728 GCA_041690195.1 Candidatus Latescibacterota bacterium | reverse complement strand
CGGTGTTTTTTTCCTGCCCCCTGCAAGGGGGAAGGTGGCCGCAAGGCCCCGGGGCCCCCATTCGTACCGATTTGGTACGAATGGGGTAAAGGAAGGGGGTCTTGGCTACGCTCGCCATGATTTGGCCCTATTTTCTGGCCAAACCCGATACCCGTACCACCAGCGAAGAACCCGGAAGAAAAGAGAATAGTTTTACTGAAAAATAGCCTGCAAGGGACAATCGGGTTAAACGAACCAGCGTCCCTTATCGTCTAAATTATTGAAAACGTGTTTTGCCCTCATCCCGTCTTCGGAGCGGACGATGCAAAAGCTTGGAATACGAATGCTGAAAAAACCCGAGAACCGTAAAGTACTGATTGCAGGCGCCGGTGGCGCCCTGCTTGCCCTGCTCATCCTCCTTTTTCTATTCCGGGAGGACCAAACCAACGAAGGCCGATGGGTGATCGCTGAAAAAGGCAACTTCGTCATTGACCTTTTGGAGAGCGGTGAAGTTCGCGCGGTGAACTCATATGATGTTAAGGCGCCCATGATCTGGGGCAACCTGCAAATCATCGAGATGGTTGACGAAGGTTCTGTTGTGAAAGCCGGAGATTTTCTGGCCCAGTTCGACGAGACAAGTTTCATACAGGACCTTGAAACCCGCAAGGAAAGTCTGGCCACCTCCGAAGCGGAACTCAAGGCGCTCGACACCGAGCAGCAACAGCGGCTTCGGGAAATGGAAGCGGAGCTCAAGGGTGCGGAATACTCGCGGGAAGCCGCGGAACTCCGCCGTAACATGATGCAGTTCGAGTCCTCGGTAAAGCAGCGGCAGGCGGAAATCGAATATCAAAAGCAGATGCTCCTCCTTGATGAAAACGAAACCCGTCTGAAAAACCAAAAAATCATCAATACCGCCGCTCGATGGAGAGTACTGCAGAGAGTCAATCATAACCGTGAGCGACTGGAAGAAAACCAGCAGGTACTCGCGTCCCTCACCCTTCGCGCTCCCATTGGTGGAATGGTGGTATACAACGAAATCGGCGGACGCGGCTCCGCACGGAAAAAAGTGGCGGTCGGCGACAAGCCCTGGCCCAGCCAGCCGATTATCAGCATTCCCGATCCGACGAACATGCAGACGGTAATCCGGGTCAACGAAGTTGATGCATCCAAAATCGCTATCGGGGATAAAGCCGATATACGACTGGATGCTTTCGAGCAAGCGCGCTACTCCGGAACGGTGAGCCGGGTGGCGAGGCTTGCCGACAAGCGCGACTCCGAGTCCCAGATCAAGGATTTCGAGGTGACGATAGATATCGCCGAACCGGATTCGCTGCTGAAGCCGGGCATGACCGCCCGGACCAGGCTCATTCTGGGCCGACGGGAAAACGTGGTGTTCGTCCCCATCGGTGCGGTTTTCGAGCAGAGGGACGGTACGCCCGTGGTATTCATGCGCCGCGATGCGGAGAAGGCGGTCCCGGTGGCGATCGGTCGCCGGAATGACCGGTTTATCATCATTGCGGAAGGGGTTGAGCCAGGAGACGAACTGTTGCTGCAAACCCCGGAGAGCGGTGACTACTATGCGCTTGGCCGGGCCCGGGATCTGGCCCGTCGCGCCCGTGAAATGGAGAGCCTGAAAGCGACACCGGATAGTCTGCTTACCCCCTCTAAGGAACAACCTCAGTCCGCGGAGGCCCCGGGCAGCGCTCCACGAACGGCGGAAAACCGGGACGGCGAAGCGACGCGGGTACCACGAAATCGTACGGAAGCTCCTGCTGCAGCGGAAAGTGCTGTCGGCCGCCCGGAAAGGCGTCGCGGCGAGTGATCCGATCAGGCGGTTACATCATGTTCAGAGAATGTGCACCCATGCGGTTCATCAGACAATTCCATCTCAGAATTGAATACGGACGGAAGATAATCCGGCGGGTTATTCCGGCAACACTCATTCCGGTTTTTTCTCTTGCCCTGGTTTTTTTGGGACATGGATGCGGAGATACGGAACTCCGGAGTACCTGGAATCGGGGGAATATTGTCGTGGACGGGAATTACGGCGACTGGGCGAATGATTCTCTCGTGTATTTCGACAGGCCGAGCATGTTCATCGGGGCCAGCAACGACGAGAATCACTTGTACCTCATGATCCGGACTGTAGACAGTCGCGCCCAAATGAAGGTAATGCGGCTGGGGATCACGCTGTGGGTCGAACCTCCGGGACAACCGGAGAAACGATGGGGAATTCATTACCCCGTTGGACTACCCGACCACGGTATACCGATTTTCGGAACACGGGCCCCGGAGGAACCGGATTCGGAATTTCTTCGGAAAATGGAAGAAATGACCGGGATCATGGAACTGCTCGGGCCTGAAGACGGGCAGCGGGTCGAGACCGTTCCGGGAACGCCCGAGGGAACGGACTACGGAGTACGGGCTGCGATACGGGACACGTCCGGAGTGATCGTCTATGAACTCCGGTTGCCGCTCCGTGATAACTCCGGAAGCGTGTACACGGCTCTGGCCAATCCTGGTGACCGCATAATCCTTCAACTGGAAACCGGAGATATCAGGGAATACAATATCGCGGACGAGGACGATGAACGCTATGACCCGAATCGGGATACCTCGACCGGAAAGATCCAGAACAAGGGACGCGACCGCGAACGTGAGCGAGCGGAGCGCCGCAGAGGCCGGGCGATGCCCCTGTTCAACCCTCTGACCGAACCGATCACTTTCCGTGCAGAAGTAACTCTGGCCGGAAAAGCATCTCCGGTGGAGGAGCAGTGAAACAGGGCGGGGAATATTCTGACCCGCCCCGGCGAGAAAAGGCGGCGTGTTTCGGACGGTGTTCAGACAGTGGAATCAAATATTGGGATTCACATAACAGCACAGCGTCTTATACGAGGTGATCATGCAGATTCCGGGATTCAGTAACGTGAAGAAACGATACATCTTCATCACGGTGGCCGTGCTCGCGGCCGTGATGGCGGTTGTGTTCATGGGTATTGCGGGCGGCGACCCCAAGGTGGCGATCTACAAGGCCACCCTGGGCGAGTTCATCATAGATATTCGCCAGGCGGGAGAGCTTGACGCAACACGCATGGAGACGATATCTCTGAACAGCCGCCGATGGAACAGCGTTCGAATTATCAAGCTCGTACAGGACGGCACCATGGTAAAAGAGGGCGATTTCCTCATCCAGTTCGATACCACTGAAGCCCAGAAAGAGGTAATCGAACGGACGGACGAGCTCGAACAGGCGAAGGCGGAGCTTGCGAGCACCAAGGCCAGCATTGAGTCAAGCATGAAGCAGCTCGAAAACAGTTACCAAAGCCAGCTGTATGACTTCGAGTCAAACAAGTTGACCTATGAACTGGCCAAATTCGAAGCCGACCTGCGCCGTCGCGAAATGGAACTCACCTTCAAAAAATCCGAACTCTCGCTGGAACAGGCAAAACAGAAGATCGAATCACAGAAAGTCATTGATAAAGCCACGCTCGCCCGGAGCGAACTCCGGGTTCGCCAGGCGGAGCAGCGGCTTAAGGAAGCCCAGCAGGGTCTGGAAGAACTTACGGTCCGCTCACCGAAGTCCGGCATGGTTGTGCTCCAGGAAATCTGGACCCCGAGCGGAAGGGCGAAGGTTAAGGAAGGCGACGCCCCCTATCCTCGCCAGCCGCTGGTTACCATTCCCGACCTGGCCGAGATGAAGGTGAAAACCAAGGTGAATGAGGTTGATATCAGCCGGGTTCACCGCGACCAGCCGGTGATCATTACGCTCGACGCGCTCCCCGGCCCCATATTCAACGGCAAGGTGCACACCATTGCCGCCCTGGCCCGTCGCGAGGGCGATTCCGAGGTGAAGGTCTTTGATGTCGAGGTACTCATTGACGGCACCCATGAGGAACTGAAGCCCGGCATGACCGCCCAGTGCAAGATTGTAACCGGGAAAATCGACAACGTCCTTTCCATTCCCCTGGAAGCGGTGTTCGACAAGGGCGATACGACAGTGGTGTATGTGAAAAAGCACGGGTTCGAGCGGCGGGTGGTCAAGCTCGGATCGAAGAACAGCGATTATGTCATCATCGAGGACGGGCTTGAATCGGGAGAGGAAGTAGCTCTCCGGGATCCTACCGCCAAGCTTGAGGATATGGGCAAGGATGCTCCGGGCGCGACAGAGCCCAACGGCGGCGCGTCGCAGGGACAGACCCCGGGAGGTTCGGAGCGCGGTGGCGGCCGTCCCGGCCGCGGGCCGCGATAAGGCATATCGTTCGATGCTCTTTACCGGGATCCATCACGGAGAACTGATTCCATGAATTACAGGGAAAGCTTTGTCATAGGGCTCGAGGGAATACGCAGTCACCTGCTCCGGTCGTTTCTTACCATGCTCGGAATCATTTTCGGAGTAGCGGCGGTGATTGCCATGCTTTCTATCGGAGAAGGCGCCAAGCTGCAGGCCCTGGAGCAAATTCAGCTCATGGGTATGAACAACATCATCATCCAGGACGTACCGGTCACCGATGCCGCCACCGGCGGCGGGCGTACCAATTCCTCCGCCGGACTCACCTGGGCCGACGCCCGTTCCTCGGAAGAATTGAACCCGCTTATCGGCATCACCGTACCGGAACGGGAGTTTCAGAGTGATGTCCGATACCGGACCGAACTGGTGGAAAAGGCCACGGTCATCGGTACCACCCCGGAGTACGGCGAGGTCATGAATTATACGCCCCGGGAAGGATTCTTTTTCAACTACCTCGATATCGAGGAATCCCGGCGTGTCTGCACCATCGGCAGCGGCATGAAGCGGAAACTCTTTTATTTCCGTGATCCGATCGGTCAGCAGATAAAAATCGGCGGACAGTGGTTTACGGTGGTCGGAGTAATGGAAGACAAGGTGGTCTCGTCAGCGGGCAAGAAAACCGACTTCGTCGTCCGCGACCTGAACATGGATGTCTACATCCCCATCTCCACTTCGTTGAAAAGGTTTCCGCAGAAACAGTTCGAAAGCGAAATCACCCGTTTCACCGCCCAGGTGATCGACCCCAACCGCATCCAGGAAGCGGCCAAGATAACCCAGAACACCATGGCCCGACGCCATAACCAGGTCGCGGATTTCAACATCACCATTCCCGAAGCTCTCCTCCGGCAGAGCCAGCAGACACAGCGGATATTCAACATCGTCATGGGCGCCATCGCCGGTATTTCGCTCCTCGTCGGAGGAATCGGCATCATGAACATTATGCTTGCCACCGTTCTCGAGCGTACCCGTGAAATCGGCATCCGTCGCGCGGTGGGCGCCACCCGTCAGGATATCCTTGGCCAGTTCCTTCTCGAAGCTGTGGTATTGAGCTTTACGGGCGGTCTTATCGGCATCGTGCTCGGATTCGGCATGACGAAAGTCATTGCCATTTACGCGCAGTGGCGAACCATGGTGGCGTGGCATTCCATTGCCCTGTCCTTCTTTGTGTCCGTAGCGGTTGGAATTCTTTTCGGGTACTACCCGGCGCGTCGTGCGGCCATGAAGGAACCGATCGAGTCGCTGCGGTACGAGTAATATCGGGAAGAATAGCACTGGGACCGGCAGACAACTTGCATTTCCCGGTCGACATACCGTCCGTTCGGATGTACACACGGAGTTCGTGTCCCATAAGTTTACTCTTCGGGTTTCGGGTATCTCGCTTTTCTTATCTTTCGGAGGTTAGGTGCATGAGGTTTCCTAATACCGCGCGTCTTGGGGCGCTCGCGGGGAAAATTACCGCGGCGGGACTGGCGTTCGCCATCTTTTTCGGCTCCGACGCGTCCGCGCAGCAGGTTCTCACCCTGCAGGACGCTATAGACATCGCTTTCGAGAAAAGCTACGACATGAAGATACTCCGGCTGGAACTTGTACAGTCGGAGCAGAACCTGGTCGCAGCGAGGAACAGCTTCAAAACCAGTGTCGGGTTGTCTCTCGATTCGCCCCGGTGGCAGGAAAGCGTGTCGCAGGTCCGCGTTCCCAACGCGCTGCCCGTGTACAACAGCATCGGCTCCATGTCGTTCAACGGGGGAATGACTATCACGCAGCCTTTGCCCACGGATGGCCGGCTGAGCCTGGAGTCGCGGTTCCGGCAAAACCGTGAGACGACATACTTGGTTTCCTCCGAAGAAACCCTGAAACGGTCCGATTTCCTTTCGTCTCTCACCCTCCGGCTCACCCAGCCGCTCTTCACCATCAACCGGATTCAGCTCGATCTGCGGGATGCCGAGTTACGCTACGAGAACTCAGTCCGCTCGCGCACCCGGCGTCAGCTCGATATCATATACGAGGTAAGCCAATCCTTCTATACCCTGTATCAGCAGATACGCAGCTACGAAATTTCCCGCGACGACGTTGAACAGCAGAAGAAGACCACGGCGACCGCCAAGCAGAAATTCGAGGCCGGACTTATCGCCGAAGTACAGTACCTCCAGATGGAAGTGGACCTGGCGGAAGCGAACGACCGCCTCGTCTCCGCCGAAGCCGCGATGAAACGCCAGATGGATTCGTTCAAACAGCTCATCGGTCTGGAATCCAACGATGATATTTCCGTTAAAACCGATTTTTCCTATACCCATTTTGATATTGACCTGGACAAGGCCATTGCGGAGGGTTTGAAGAACCGCTCGGAACTTCGTGAGAACGAGATCGTAATCGAACAGCAGAAAATTTCCCTGAAGGAAATCGACGCCCAGAATGCAATCAGCGGGCAGCTTTCCGCGTTCTATGATTTTACCGGCGTGAGCGACTCCAATCTCGACTACAACACGGGATACTACGAGCTCTTCGATTCGAGCTGGGATGACCTCCGCCGCCGCCCCCGCAATCGGGGTATCACCTTCTCCCTCAATGTTCCCGTCTGGGACTGGGGTGTCAACCGCGCCCGGGTTAAGGCCGGCGAAGCGCGCCTCCGGAACGCGGAGCACAGCCTTGAAGAGATGAAGAAAACCATTGTTCGGAACATCAACGATGTGGTTACCCGGGTCCGCGACGCCGAAAGCCGTATCGAAATTTCCCAACGCCGTCAGGAACTGGCCCAGAAAACGTTCGACATATCGCTCGAACGGTTCAACATCGGTGAAATCACCGCCGACCAGCTCGCACTGGATCGTACTCGTCTGAACAACGCCAAGCTGGCCTTTCTCACCGCGTACATGAACTATCAGCTGGCGGTCGAAGACCTCAAGCGCAACACCCTTTGGGACTTCCAGACCAACAGCCCGGTGCAGTAAGCCGACCGGGACAGAGGATACTGAAAACAGGCCGCCGGAAGCTGTTCCGGCGGCCTGTTTTCAGTATGGATTGCGGCGTTCCGAACCCGGGGACGGAATCAACGCTCGCCCCGGTGATGAACGGGCTCACCGGGGAATATCCCCTCGGCGCGGCTTCTTCCTTTCTCCTTTGGTACCCCCGAACATACGATGCAGAAATCGATAGCATGAGAACTGTCGAAAAAGCCGGCTTCGGTTCAGTCCATGCCCTCCGGCCAAACCGCTCCGCGCGGTCAGCGATCCCGGGAAAGCATTCGTGTTACGCTCATGCCGGCATAATCGCCGTCCGGAAAATCGAAGACCACCGATTCGGACGCGCCGTTTTCCTCAACCAAGACTGTAAGTCGCATTCCAGTGTTCACAGGATTGGAAGCGGTAATTTCCAGCCTGTCCTCCGATTCGCGAACCAGCAGCATGCACGGGCGGTCCAGGCTTACCGACAGGGAATCTCCGACCCGGAGGCGGCCCGGAGAGTAAAACGCCGCGCCGGTAATTCCCGCGGAGCGATGTTGTACCGCCTGTACTGCTCTTTCATTTGCCAGTATCCGAACCGGCGACGCTGCAGCATACCGCTCCGTTTCTCGCAGTCCGAGGCCAGGGGCGACGATGTAAGCGTATCCAGCATCGGCCGGGGTCGTTCCGTGGTCCAGCCACAGGGTAAACACCTCGCGGGAAACCGGATCTTTGGAGTGGACATGGTTGATATCCCACCATGCACCGGTGCGGGTTTCATTTTCGAGATGCACCCGGGCGGGCTCCGGGAAAATGTACGCGGTACTGTCCTGATGGACCCACCGGACTCCGTCCAGCACCCGCGAGCCCCGTTCAATCCGGGAAGGGTTTCCGCTCCGGGATACGGTTACTTCGCCCGTGAGAAAGCTCTGGTTGAGCGTGGTAATCACCGGACCACCGGAGTTATCGCGAATCCCAGCGCCGAGACAAACCACCGCTTCATCAAAAAAGAACCATGCTTTCCTGGCATTAAGGCCTTTCCGCTCCAGGTCGAAGGCCGCGCATCCATACCGCCCGTCCGACACCCCGCCCGCGAAGGCCCGGGTTCCCTTGATATTGACCCGTCCGGTGAGAGCCGAATCGAGCGCCACGGTTGTGCCCGGAATTTTCCGCCAGTCCCAAACAGGGAAAATGTCATGATACTCCCTTCCGGTGCGCATGATATAGGTGCATCCGTCGGCGAGATGATGACTTTTCAACCCCTCCTGGTTATGCGCCCCGTCGGTGTTGAACAGGCGGTCGGAAAACATGCGGGCGGAGGCAAAAAATCCGGGACGGTGATGCGCCATATAATCTCCGCGCCAGAAATGACGGTTTCCCACCAGTGGCGCGGACGGGTCCCCCTCCAGCCTGGAAAGCAGATTGCGGAATTCAGAATCGCGGCCCGTTCCCGTCTCAAGCAGATTACGGATGATCGGCGCGAGATAGGCGGCGCTGGGAGTATTCCCCGAAACCCGTGAAATACCGCGTCCCGTTGCACCGTAATCCCGTGCGCCATAGCGCATCATCCATTGATTGCCATCGAGAACCATCCGGCTGATCAGCTCAATTTTCTCCCCGGGGAAGGCGAAAGCGGTATTGGCGACCAGAACGGCAAGTTCCGTGCAGTTGGAGAGAAACACCGCCCCATAGCCGTGGTTATACAGCAGAGCGCCATGCTGGTGGAAACTGAAATCGGGCTGGATACCTTCTCCGGTGGTGATTTTTATTTCATCGGCAATCATTCCAACTGCCCTGGACACAAGGGCTATATCCCCCTCGACAACACCGCGCCGGATGGTAATGGCGGCCAGATCAACCAGGTTGGCCCCGGTCATGCGAAGTTGCGCCCTGGCAATTATTTTCAGTCCTTTTGAACGGCGGAGGCCTTCAAGTTCCCGGTCGAGGAGTAGATAGATTGACGACAATCTCCCGGGCACTCCGATCTCATTCCACCACCAGTTGGAATTCCGATAGTCCTTTTCCAGCCAGAAGTCAAGTGATCTGAAAACCGCCTCACGCAGACGGGCGCGGTCCGGGGCTGCCGGTCCAAGCGACGCATACCAGGCGGCGAGAGCATGCACATGGGAAAGGTGCGCCGCGGCCCGCCAGTTTCCCGGTTCCGTATTGTCGTACGGGACATCCGGGAAGGTGCCGTCGGAACGCATTGCGGCAAGAATTACGCCCCCCCGCTCCGGGTTGGCCGATCGGATCATGGCGGAAGTCATCCGCTGGCGGAGAGTATCGAGGTCCCCGGGGCTGGGCTCGGCAGACCAGGCGGCCGCGCCGGATAACAGGAAAAAACCGCAGAACAGGCGAAGAAGAATTGTCATGAAAAGCTCCCGGCTGAACAAGGGTTGTAAACGGTGATATTCACCTGTAGTATACAGCGCGGAGCATGTCAAGGCAACGGAAGAGCGCAGGAACCGACCCCGTCCGGAATACCCGGATGGCGGTGTTCTGCCCCACCGAATCCTTCCGGTTCCCACGGGCCGGAGAACGTTCAGATGAAGGGCGGGAACTCCGTTCGATCCGGGATGACCGCAACGCCTTCGAACTCGACAAGCCAGGCGGGACGGCACACCGGCCCGAGGGTCATGAGCACGGGGAGATCCGGGGGAAGCTCGCGGCGCATGATTTCGAGCACCCGCTCCTGATCTTTGAAGCTGCGGAGATATACCACGAGGTAGGCCAGGTCGCGGAGCCCGGCTCCGTGGGGTTCCAGGAGCGCGTTGATGTTTTCCAGGGTTCGTTCGGTCTGGCGACGGACATCGCCCACGTGGAGCACGTTCCCGTCCCGGTCAATACTCGCCGTGCCGGAAAGGAAAAGGTGCGACCGGTCACCGTAGCGGATGCGCATTCCCCGCTCGAAGGTTACACCATACCGGATGGTGGGAGAAAGATGGTCCAGCGCCTCCATGCGGACGAATTGCTCTTCCCGGAGACCGTCCACGGCAAGAGCGTCGAATGAAACCAGGGTGTTTACCTCGAAGGAACCGCCCTCGATTCCGGTGCTGGCGATATACCGGGTTTGCGGAGTCAATCCCCGGGCGTGAAAAAAGGACTTCCTCGCCTCGACCATCCCCTGATAGTGGTTGTCGATATCACGGACATAGATCCAGGTGCGGACGGTGTTGCCGAGGAGGTCCATGCTGTACCGGGACAACAGATCATGGTAGGAGTTGAGGATGTCCCCGGTTTGACCCCGTGAATCAAGGTCGCCGCCACGGAAGAGATTGGCGGCCCAGAGCAGGCGGTAGTTACAGCCGGAGAGCATGGACGCATGCTGGCGGGGGTCGCCGTTGAGGGGGAAGGTTTCCACGGGAAATGCACCTTCCCGCCCCCGCACATGCCAGGCAAGGAGGGAAAGGGAACCGCCGTTCAGCGGCGGTTGCTGGATCACTGAAACCGCGCCCCGCGAGGCTCCCGCGTAAAGCTTCGAGCGAAGGAGCGCCTCCTGCTGGTTGGCAATGTCGCCCAGGTAGAACCGGGTGAACACCGTGTCCTCACCGGAGAGTCCCTGCGAATCGAGCGCTGTCCGGTAAGCCCCCTCCAGTTCTTCCAGTTCCCGGGAGAAATCGGACCGCCCGGGGGTGTGCACGGTAAAGTACCACTCCCCGGCGCCTTCCCCGGTACGGAACGAAGAACCGCGAACCAAATCGCCAAGGCTAAAAAAAGACACGTCCATACGCTCTATCCCTCGCTGCCGCCGTCATAACCGAATCCATCATTACAGTGAACGCTGGAAAATACATACTCCGGCCGAATTATGCAAGGAGATAGCACTGAAAACGCCGTGCCCATGCCGCCGCGCCGGTGAAACGCTTTCATTCCACAAGAACACGCATGCTCATCCAAAGGGCCCCATTGCCGCACACATGAGCCGTTACCATTGAAGGTTGTCCCGTGCTCCAAAGAAAGCATTGAGAAGAAAGGCTTCCACTCTTGCACCGACTCCTCCATATTGGTATCTTGCCGAAGCGATTTTGGCGGCACGCTCACTCCCGTCCGGAGGATTCCAATGCGGTTCCCGTTCCACATACTCATCGCGGCGCTCCTCGGCGCCCCGTTTCTGCTCCCCTGTCACGGTGAAGCCCAACCCTCACCGTCGAAAGCTCCGGATGACCTGAAAGCGGCCATCCGCCCGGATCATCCCCGGCTGTTTTTCAACCGGGATACGTTTCCAGCCGTGAAAGCCCGCGCCCTCGGACCGGACCGGGCGGAGTTCGACAAAATGAAGGCCCGGACGGACAGGCTGCTCGCGGCGGACTCCCTCGCCTCCGCCGATTACGGCATCGCTGCTTCGGAGGCGGCCTTCATCCGGCTGGTCACCGGCGAAGACCGGTATCTCCATCTCGCCAAACGCCTGCTGAAAACGAGCATTGATCATTACCACGAATGCTACCGTCAGAAAAAGCCGGTGAACTGGTACGCCTTCACCCGGATAACTGCCTGGGCTGCATACGACTGGATTTTCAATGATTTAACCGTTCGGGAGCGCGTGGAATGGGGACAGTCTTTTCTCGAGGAAGTCGAACTCGAACAGCCCACCGACAAGCGGCCTTGGTTTCAGCCGCAGGAGAACTGGTCCGGACCGACCACCGGCTTTTACGGCAACACCGCCATCCTGTGGTACGCCGGACTGGCCACCTTCGGGGAGGGCATCGATGAGCGTTCCGAAACATTTCTCGCCGAGGGATACCGGCTCAATCTGGAGATGCTCGAGCACAGGCGCAAAGGTGCAGGCGAAGACGGCGGCTCGGCTTCCGCCTGCATGAACTACGTCATGGCGGCCTATCCCTGGGCGGAGTTCAACTTCTTTCACACCTACCGCTCTGCCACCGGCCGGAACATCGCACTGGACTGGCCGCAGGTTTCCTGGCTCCCCGGCTATCTTTACTGGAATCTGCTTCCCGGGCACCGGGAATTCGGCGCGGGCGACGCACCGCATACCACGAACCGAATCAGCCTCGGTGACATGCGGGCGCACATTCTCCAGATCATCCACTTCTTCGGCGCATCAGAACCCCGGAGCGCGGGATTCTCCCGTTGGATGTACAATCAGGCTCCGCCCGGAGGGTGGGGACGATTCCCCTGGCTTCCGTTTCTCCTGACTGAGCGGAGGGAGGACCTGCAGCCCATTCCGCCCGCAAAGGTCATGCCCTTCGCCCGTCACTTCGAGAACATGGGGCAGGTCTTCATGCGCTCCGGCTCCAGCCCGGAAGACACCTATGCCCTCTTCATGTGCGGCGGCGTGTTCGAGCAGCACAAGCACTGGGACAACAACCATTTCGCCATCTTCAAAAAGGGATTCCTCGCCCTGGACACCGGCTCCCGTCCAAACGGCACCCACACCCAACTCTACTATCCCCGCACCATCGCCCACAACTGTATCCTCATCCACATGCCGGGAGAATCCCTCCCCATGTACATGGCTGCGGCCGACCGTCGCTGGGGCGCACCAGCCGAGGGAGAAGAGGATCTGCCGGTTCCCAACGACGGCGGCCAGCGGAAACTCATCGGCTCCGAGGTGCTGGCCTTCGAGACTCATGACGATTATTCTTATGTCGCGGGAGACGCCACAATGGCCTACTCCCCCGAGAAATGCCGTCTCGCCCTGCGCCAGTTCGTGTTCCTCAACCCGGACTACTTCGTGGTCTTCGACCGGGTGATCTCGACCCGCCCCGAATACCGGAAAACCTGGCTTCTGCACACCGCCGCCGAGCCGCGAATCATGGGAGATATGTTCACAGTGGCCCAGGAGCGGGGACGGCTTTACTCCCGCACCCTTTTGCCGGAAGGGTTCGAGATGACCTCCATTGGCGGACCCGGGAAACAGTTCTGGATTGACGGGCGCAATTATCCCATGCCCGGGGGACATGCCATTCCCGACACCACCCAACTGCTCGGACAATGGCGGGTGGAAGTGAGCCCTCGCATCGCGAAATCGGAGGATTTTTTCCTCCACTTCCTGCAGGCGGGAGACATCGGGCTGGCCGCCCCGGCGAAATCGGAACTTGTGCGAAGGGGAAACCGGGCGGGAGTGCGCTTCACCGACAAAGGCCGGACCT
Organism: Candidatus Latescibacterota bacterium; assembly: GCA_041690195.1. Classification (GTDB taxonomy): domain Bacteria; phylum Latescibacterota; class Latescibacteria; order Latescibacterales; family Latescibacteraceae; genus JAWLHT01. Next base: position 20,412 of record JAWLHT010000016.1, on the reverse strand, counting down.
GGGAGGTGCTGTTCGATACGGAAGGCCCCGCAGGGGGACACATCACCATTCGGGAGGGAGCGAAAACCGTTACGGATCGGGAACTGTCCCTGACCGTGCAGGAGCAGAAAGGGCTGTTCGGGACGGAGTGATATGACCGCCGGGTTGAGTAGCAAAGTTCATCATGGACTCGGGGCAACCCCGGCAGAAGCTCCGGTCTGCAGGAGTAACTCTATTCCGCAAGACAGGGATAAAGCGAGGCATAAAAAAAATCCGCCGCGCTTCCGTTCAGAGCGGTTCCCGGCTCTTCAATCCCCTCGCCGCCTCCCAGACCGCCTCTGGCAGGGTCGGATGGGCATGAATGGTGGCGGCGAGATCTCCGACAGTTGCACCCGCCTTCAGTGCCGCCGCTCCCTCGGCGATAAGATCGGTGGCGTGCGGGCCTGCAATGTGAACGCCCAGCAGTGCGTCCGCCTCATCCGCCACGAGCTTCACCTGACCGGCGATTTCGCCCATGGCCTGGGCTTTCCCGAGCGCCCGAAAATGGAACACCGAGGTCCGGACCGAGAAGCCCATGCCGCGGGCCTGCTCTTCGGTGAGACCAACACCGGCCACTTCGGGAGTGGTGAATACCCCGGAGGGAATGATCCGGTAGTCCATGACCGACTGCCCGCCCAGTGCATTCCGTGCCGCGACAATGCCTTCCGCGGAAGCCACGTGGGCAAGCATGACCCTGGCCGGACCGAGTATATCGCCGATGGCGTAAACACCGGGAATGTTCGTCTCCATGCGATCATCCGCCACAACCCAGCCATCCCGGTCGCGGGCGATACCCAGACTATCGAGGCCAAGCCCTCCGGTTTCCGGACAACGGCCGATGGTCACCAGCACCTGTTCGGCTTCGACTTCGACCGGACCGGACATCGCCGGGCGTCCTCCCGCTTCCGCGGGAAGCACGGTGGCCAGAACCCGGTTGTCGCGGTATTCGATCTTCTCCACAACTCGGCCGGGCAGCAGGGTTATTCCCCGCTTTTTCATTTCCCTTTCAATCACAACGGCTGAATCACGATCAATGGATGGCGCGGAAAGAAGCCGGGGGAGCGCCTCCACAACAGTTACTTTCGCTCCGAGCGCGGAAAAGATGGATGCAAACTCGCAGCCGTTCACTCCTCCCCCGACGATGAGCAGGGATTTGGGAATCCGGGTGAGTCCGACCGCGTCGTTGGTGGATATGATCCGCTCGCCATCGAACGGAAGGGGCGTACACCGCTGCGGTGAAGCCCCGGTGGCCAGCACGAGCCGGTCGCATTCCACCTCTGATGTAATTCCGTCCGGTTGATGGACCCGTACCCGCCGGGAATCGAGTATTGTCGCACTTCCCGGGATGTACCGGATGCGCCGCCGCTGGAAGAGAAAGTGAATGCCGCGGGCGAGTGTGTCCACAACCGTGCGCTTCCGCGCCAAAAGACGTTCGGGATTGAATCTGACCTCTCCCGTGATCTCCACGCCGAAACCGTCCCCTTCACGGACCATGGTATACCGGTCCGCGGCGGTTTTCCAGGTCTTGGTGGGAATGCACCCCCAGTTCAGACAGGTTCCTCCAATTGCTTCGCGTTCGATGACGGTTACCTCCGCGCCGAGTTCCGCGGCTTCTATAGCGGCGACGTATCCGCCCGGTCCCGCGCCGATTATGGTTATCCGTTGGGCCAAAATATCCTCCGGGTAGAGATGCATTGATATACGCATAGTGCAATATCGCGCCGGAACGAACGCTTGTCAATGTCGAAGCACCGATGCGGATGTTCACGATAATCGGCCGGTCGTCTTCCCACTTTTTTCTCCCGTGCAAACACGGTATATTACTCTCCGGTACGATTGCACCATTTCCTCATCATTCGGAAACCGTTATGATCCCGGTCAAGCCCTCCTGGCTGAAACGTTCGCTGCCCACGGGAAAAACTTACCGCTCCACCCGGCGTGTCCTGGACCGCATCGGCGTTCCCACAGTCTGCCGGGAATCCGGATGTCCCAACCTGTGGGAGTGTTTCTCGGCCGGGACCGCCACCTTCCTTATCCTGGGAGACCGTTGCACCAGAGGCTGCCGGTTCTGCGGCATTACTCCGGGACCTCCCGCTGCGCCTGATCCGACGGAGCCGGAACGGGTCGCGGAAGCAGTACGGCTGTTGGGGCTGCGCCATGTCGTCATTACCTCGGTCACCAGGGACGATCTCCTGGATGGCGGTGCGGGGCAGTTCGCGGACACAGTAGCTGCGGTACGGCTGACCGTTCCCGGAATCAGGGTGGAAACACTCACGCCCGATTTCCAGTGCTCCATAAAAAGCCTCCGCACGCTGGCCGAAGCCCGCCCGGATATCTTCGCTCAAAACCTGGACACCGTCCCACGGCTCTTTCCACTCATCCGTCCGAACGCGGATTACCGCCGGTCACTCCGTGTCCTGCACGCTTTCGGGGAAATCTCGCCCGCTATCCCCCGGAAATCAGGGTTAATGCTCGGCCTTGGCGAAACCAGCGCAGAGGTCGAGGCTGTGCTCCGGGACCTCATTCTTGCAGGATGCCGATTACTGACCATCGGACAGTACCTGCCGCCCACATCCGGGAGCGCTCCGGTGCAGAGGTTCATCCCTCCGGAAGAATTCGCCGCATGGGAACGGCTGGCGCTGGGAATGGGCTTCGAGCGGGCGGTCTGCGGACCGTTGGTACGAAGCTCTTACCGGGCGGGAGAATTCTGATAACGGGGTCGTTTCGAACGGAAAAGCAGAGAAGAGAAATCCGGAAAACCGTAATGAGAATGGGAATCCGGAAAACGGGTCGAGAGTCCGGCGCTAAACAACAAGCGCCGGGTTTCACGGACCGGTTTGGTATTCCAAAACCGCGGAGAGCCACAATACCCATGCCGACCCGGAAGAACAATAGAAGTCTGCGAGCCGGCTTGTTGCGGGCGGGTGCGGTAACCGCGCTCCTCGCCCTGGCCGGATGCGGCGGACTGCTCCATTCCCGCGCCCAGACCATCCATGGAGTGAGTACCCTTGCGGACCTGGACCGTGCCGCGGCCTTCAGCTTCGCGATTATGAGCGACAACAAGGGGGACTCCCCGGGAAATCGTCCGGAGTTCGCCCGCATGGTTTCCTGGATGGAGGCGGATGGCGACCGGTTCGTTATCGGTCTGGGGGATCATGTCAAGCGCGGGCTTCAGAACGGCTTTCTCCCCTTCCTGCGGGGAAACGCATGGTGGCGCGCCAACTTCTACCCGAATATCGCCGATGGTGAAAACGAGTTCTATGGCAAGGGGCAGGGAGACTGGGGCGCGGGCGGGAGACTCCTCCGCGAAACAGGCCTCACCGGAAATCCGAACGTTTCGGTTCGGAAAAACGGCTGCGAGTACTACGCCCGCATTCCCGCGGGTTCATATACCGTTCACCTCATCCAGCTCCATTTCCCGGACACGCCCGGCGACGACGAGGTGGCATTCCCCCGGGATTCCCGGCGCTTTCTCGTCTCCACGCTCCGGTCGGTTCCAAAGGGACCCCGTGACATCGTTATCGCCTGCGCCCATTCCCGGTGGGGGTCCTGGCTCGGCAGTCTCTCCCGGAGTCAACGGAAGCTGGTCATGGAGCGATGCGATCTTATCCTCTCCGCAACCACCCACTATTTCGAGCGGATCGTTCTGCCGGGATACGAGCACGACGGCGCGCTCGTCCTCAACACCGGGTCCATTACCTGGCCCCGGGGCTGTCCCCCCGGCTACATCCGGGTGCATGTCCTGGATAACCCGACCCGGCTCGTGGCCCAGTATATCCGCGCCGACCGTGATGAACGCGAACTGGTTCGCTACGGCGCGCTGGTGTGGATGAAGGTGCATGGTGGGCCGGTCATGAGTCCGCGATTCCGGGACTGATGCGGGCGACGGAGACCGGAATGGTGAACAGCCGCTTTTACCCGGGATTACACCGCGTTCCGCAGATGCGTCCGTTGCCCTGAGTTACCTGCTCACCGTCAATCCGGGATTTCGTTCCACTTTTCGATCCGCACGGTCGGCAGACGATAATCTCCCACCTCGTCCACATCGATTACCCTCCCACCCTCGTTTGCCGATTTGTATGCGGCGATAACAACTTTCAGCTTGTTCAGAATATCATCGCGTGTTTCCAGAGACTTGTTGGTTACAAAGACCTGCTGCAGGTTCACCAGAAAATCCCGGAAGGTCAGCTCGCTTTTGCCGAAGGGAGTGGTGGCCCAGGTGGTGATGCCTTCCAGCACCATATGGTCGTGACAGTAAATCTTGAACCACTCCTTCTCCTTCTTGAAACCGCCCAGAGTCAGCGATCCCTGGATCGGAGGCCTGCCGTTCCGGGGAGCATACTCCAGATTGATACGGGAAGGAGGAATGCCGATGGGATCATATCCCCGTGAGCCGTCCCATCCATGCAGGGCAACCTTTCTCACCCCGGGACCGATCAGGCGGTACAGGGGTTCGAGGCCGTCATTGGCGTACGAGGTATAGAATTCAAACACGGTGGAGGCGAAAAACGCGGCAATGTTTTCATGCCGCACCTGGGTATAGCGGTACTGATTGTCATGGATGTCCGCGGTGAACGTTCCGGTATAGACCGCCGCGCCGTTCTTTTCCGCCAAATTCAGGATCCGCTCGCACTCGGGAACGTTCACCGCAACCGGGCTGCAGATGAACACCGGCGTCCCGCTGAGCAGGAACGGCTCGGCCAGGTCGTACGCACGGTCGAAGTCCATGATCATCGCGGCGTCCACATCCCCCGCCATCTGACGGAAATCGCCGCAGACATGGGGAATATTGCACATCCGGGCGAGTCCTTCGGGCGATTGTTCATTCTCCGTCCAGAAATCAAGCTGGCTCCGCACAAATTCTCTGCTCCCCCGAAAATTACGGGTATAATCATCCCCCCAGATGTGCGTGATGCGCATGTTCAGGAAGTTGTAATCCTGATAAATGTTGTTGATGACCCGTATATAATGCCCGTAGAATGAGAACGGGCCGGTTCCCACCCAACCGACCCGGATCACCTTCTGTGAAGCGGGAAACGTTTTTTCCGGCATGAGGAATACCCCCCGTATATCGCGATATTCTATTCAGTCCCGCCCCGACGAACCAGCCCGGCCGCCCCGGGGCCGCAAACATCCGCTTTCCTTGTCCGTCCGCAAAAAAACCGCGGACGCCCGGCGGCGGAAATCTCTGGGAATACCCCACGACAACCGTCCGCCGCTCCCCCGCCCTTCCGCCCTTCCGGCATCCGCGGTTCCCGTGCGCTCCATCCGGAAAATCCCCGGCGACCGCACACCCGCTATTTCTTCAGCACATTCCGGTATTTCTGAATGATCTCGTCCGAATAGCTGTTGCTATACCCCTTGGGGAAGCCGGCATCCCAGTTTTCCGGGAGCGCGGCCACCTCCACCATGCCACCGTCCTTCTCGAACACGGAATACAGGAGCGAAAGGAATATGCGCAATTTCCGCTCCGTATATTCAAGCGGTTCCGGAGCCTTGCGGGTCCGGATCATGCGTTCCATGGCGTGCACCATCTCCAGGTAGGTGAAGACATCGTGGTGCCAGGGACGGCCATCCGTGGTGGTGTCGGCTTCAAAATCGCCCTGATTTCCATAGGCGCGCACCCCGACCATGACATCCCGCATGGGGGAGTGGTGAATGGAACCGTAAAAGAGCCTGCCGTCGCGACGGTGCTCCAGCATGGTGAGCCCGGAGGCGTTCACCGGTGCGGTGGTGCGATGCCCGATGCGCTCCACATCCACCCCCATCGCCTTCAGCGTGAACCAGAGTCCGTGGAGAGCGTACTGATAGAGAGTCGTCCCGGAACTGTGGGCTTCGTAGAAGCTGATGTTCCCGATACCGCTCAAACGGCGATGCACCACCTCGATCTCTTTCAGGTATTCATACGCCGAGGGGGCCATAAAAGGGGTGTTGGTGCGTTTGGAGGCATTGATGACTTTCATCGCGCCGGTCATGCTGCTGGCCATGGGACGATCGAACAAACAGGGGATTCCCGCTTCCAGATAGGGCAATGAAAGATCCGGCATGAACGGTGTGGCGAGGAAATCATCAATGAACATACCGTCCACCTGCCCCACCATTTCATCATAGCGACGAACCAGCTTTGCATCGTACCGCTCGGCAAGTCTGCGCCCGGCTTCGGGGTCAATGCACCACACGTGGGTGATCCGCATGCCGCTGGTGCGGGCATATCCTTCCGGAGGGTTGAAGTACCGCCACCAGGTGGAGCTGGTGTGGCTCCAGAGGCCGAAAACGCCGCCGATGCGGAGCAGTTTTTCATCCTGTGCCCGTACACCCGGGTCCGGATTCCAGTTTTCCGCTCCGGGGCTGCTTCCCGTGGAGTTCACCGACCCCGTGGGCTTCTTGTCTTGGGCCGATGCCGTTCCGGCGGCCAGACCGGCGGCGACTCCCGCCGCATTCGCCATGAATTTCCGTCGCTTCACAATTGATTCCTTTACAATGAGCCCGAGTGTCTGAGCACGACTATCCGAAAGGATATTCTCTTTATTCCTTCGGTGTCTCTGCGAGAAATTCTTTTATCTCTTTCTCCGCACCGGGAGATCGGAGAAGACAATGCGCCCGAAATCCTGCGGACGGTGATAGTTGTGGGTCGGGGTTTGGGACGGGCTCCATTGGCTGTTCTGGGGGTTGGTTTTCCCCCCGCACCGGTTCAGACCCACCCGCCACGCATCGCCGGCCTTCGGTGTTCGTGTGGTGAGCTGGGGATAGTCTTCGAAACGTACCGCCATTTCTATAACCCAGCAGGTATCGGCGTCGGCATCGTTGTTCACTGTGCCCTGGATGGACTGGGCGATGTGGGGGACCAGAATCTTGTTTTGAAGAATGGGTTTGTCACCCGAGTTATAGACGCTCAGCGGATTTCCGAGACAATTGATCTCGAACATGAAATAGGGAAACCAGTCTCCGGTCTCGTTGTGGGGATGCCAGAAAAGTTCGACGCAATCATCTTTGTAGGTGTGGGTGTTGGTGGTATAGTGATCCGCCCAGATGTGCCTGTCGTCGCACTTGTAGGACACATAGAGGAATGTGTCGTCCCAGAGCATCTTTACCTCGGTCTGCTCCTTTTCCCCGGACTCGTACCAGGGAAACTGGAACGCACCCGTTGACGGCGCAACCTGCCAGTCCATTTCATCGAGGAGACCGTCAACGGTGATCGGCGCGCGGGCGCGGTGGACGGTGTACTCTGGGATTTCGGCGAACGCCGCTCCGACGGTCAGCCCGGCGAGAAGAATGAGGGATACGACTCGGAACATGTTGAATCCTTTCTGGTTTGCCGGTACGGGCCGACGGGTTTATGCATAGACACGTCGAAACAGCGAGCGACAGGAGACGTTCCGGAAGCCACACGGCGTACTCCAGCGAACTGATAGCGAACCGGCGGTTCTCATTCCCGCACGATTTCGTTCCGGCAACCCACAGCAACGATTACGGGCGAGCCGGACAACAAACCTACCGCACCATCTCCCCGCTGAAGATCACCTTCCCGAAATCGTTCGGGGCATGGAAAGACGGTTTGGGCGTCTGCGAAGGGCTCCATTGACTGTACTGCTCGTTGATTTTACCGCCGCAGCGATTCAGCCCCACCCTCCAGACCTTACCCGGCCGGGGAACCGCGCCGCCAGAGAGTTCCGTGTAATCGGAAAAGCGAATGGCCACCTCCAGGGTCCAGCCAGTGTCGGTGTCGGTGTCATTGTTCACCGTTCCCCTGATGGTCTGTCCGATGTGTGGAGGAAGGATGCGGCTTTCCCGGTCCTTGATGGGGCGTTTGAGATTGTTTGTGACACTGAGCAGGTTGCCGAGACAGTTCATCTCAAACATATGATACCTGTTACCGGCCTCCGGATTCGGATTCCAGAATATCTCCACGCAGTCGTCCAGACAGGTATCCGAGTTGGTATCCCAGTGATCGGCCCAGATGTGGGCATCCCGGGCGATGAAGGCAACATAGAGGAAATTGTCGTCCCAGAGCATTTTTACCTCTGTCTCTTCCTTTTCGCCCGCGGTCCACCACGGGAACTGGAAAGCCCCTGTGGAGGGAGCCGCGATCCAGTCCGCCTCATCAAGGACACCGTCGATGATGATCTTCCCGGCGGCGCGAACCACAGTGTACTCCGGGACCTCGGCCCGGACTGTTTCCGAAGCCGCGAATATGAGCAAAGCGACAGCCAGAACCGTACCGTGCATGAGCCATCCTTTCAGTAAGACCGCATTCGCTTGCGTCTCCCGAACACCCCGCCCCGTTCCCGCTTGGCCGGGGTCAAAGTCCGGTCCGCTCATTCTTCAATATCGAAATCCACATTCGAAAGTCCCCGATAGAGATTTCCCCGTCGGGCGGTGAAGCGAAGCACGGTATAATCGGGATCATCGACTCCCAGGGGATAGTACCGATCGAATCCCGCGTGCCAGAGCCGGTGACGGGATTCCGCATCCCGCAGAACCTCCATTGTCCCGGTCAGCATGAGCCCGATGAACGTCTCCGGTTCCATGAAGTAAACACAGGCCCGGGGGTTCTCCCGGAACCGGGCTGCTCTTCGGGAGGATGCGTTCGTGCTGAACCACACCGTACGGAGCCCCTCGTTTTCCATCTTGAGCATGGCCTTGATGTTCGGGAACCCCCCGGGTTCGACCGATCCAACCAGGGCTATACCGCACCGGTCTGCAAGCGCCGTCGCCGCTTCAACCACTCCGGCTGTATTCTCTTTCTCCACACATCCCCCGTGAAACGACCGGAAGCGTACAGGGCGATTCCAGCCCGGGTTACTTCCCTTCCCGGATGAATGTCAGCCGCGGCAGACCGATGAGCTCCAGTGAGAGCGACGCTCTCCCCACATTGGCGATGCCGCTTTTCCGGGCCGTGCCCCGGACGGGAGTCTTTGTCATCAGGCTGATGGTGTTGTTCATAATGACATATGTACCCGATTCAGTCTTTCCACCGGGACTTGCTGCCGCTTTCAGGTTTTCATCGGTCAGGGTGAGCGTGTAGGAACCGTCTTCACGAAACTCCAGCACGCTCCCCAAAAAAATCTCCAGGCTCCGGTCCACGTTCCGCCAGGTTCCAACGAGCAGTCTGGCGCTTGTATTGTCCTCCTCGATACGGTAGGTGTACCGGATCAAGGTGGAGCCGTTTTCGAGAGCACCCACTTTCACCTTTCCCTCCGGCTTGCGCGAAAAATACTCGATGAGCGTGCCGTAAAGGGTGTTGTCATAGGTGCGGATTTCGAGATTCGGCTCCTTTTCCAGGAGCATCAGGTCATCCCTGGTGAGATTCCCCGCCACTTTTGACCAGGTTTTCATGAGGAACGCCACCATATACATCTGCGCGCTTTCATGGACGACCTGCCGCTTCTCGGGGAGTTTCCGCTCAAAGAAAGCCAGCACCGTGTTGAAACTGTCCCGGGTGATGTACTCGGCGGTTTCGTGGTAAGGATCAAGTCCGCTCACGATCCGGATGAACACGGCTCCCGGATATACCGGGGCCCCAAGCTGCTTGCGCGAAGGCTCCTTCTCGTTCAACCCCTGGGCAACTCCCGCCGTGGTCCACAGAAGGAGCAGCGCAACAGTATAAGAGAGAATTCTGAAATGTCGCATACCGTACCACCTTTGCCTGAACCCGTACACGGAGGGAAAACACATGAAATGCTCCTCCTCCGCAAACCAGCGAAAACATGCCGGACGGTTCTCCCCTGCAGAAACGGGTAATCCCGGCCGGACACAATGCTATGGATACCTCATCCCTGCTTCACGAACGAATCCAGTAAAGCATCCCGCAACGCCATCATGTTCTCCACGGGAGTCCCGGCCTGGACATTGTGAATGGCGTTGAACACGAACCCGCCGCCCCGGTTGAATATCTCGATCCGTTCACTCACCTCCCGGTAGACGTCTTCCGGCCGCGAGAAGGGAAGTGTTTTCTGTGTATCGATGCCGCCGCCCCAGAAGGTGACCCGGGAGCCGAAGTCCTCCTTCAGCTTTCGCGCTTCCATCCCTTCCGCCGAGCACTGCACCGGATTGAGAATGTCGAACCCCGCCGCAATGATGTCCTCGATGAGCGGACGAATGCCACCGCAGGAGTGAATGAAAATCTTCCAGGGGGTGTTGGCGTGAATCCAGTCGCAGATGCGGCGGTGCACCGGCTGGAAGAGGTCGCGGTAGGCGTCGGGGGATATGAACGGCCCCCGCTGGGTGCCGAAATCCGCGCCGGTGATGAAAATGACCTCGATCCGGTCTCCCACCGCTTCGCGCACCCGCCGGAGATTCTCCAGACCGATCTCGCACTGGCGGTCAAAGACCTCCTTTACATAATCGCGGCGAAGCACGGTGGAAACATACCATTCATCAACGGCGCGGATGCCGCGGGGATCTTTCAGACCCGGTCCGGGCACGAAGGCGATGTCCCCGAAGGAAGCGCCGGGCATGGAATAGACCAGGGCGGCGTCGGTATTCGCGTACAGCCACTCCGAACGGGTGCGGAGATGCTCCAGCTCCGTATCGGAAAGCGGGCCGAATTCCTCCAGATTGTCCTCCACATCCAGGCGGTCGTCATCGACCGGCTTCTGGCGCGTGGTGGAATCGAAATAAAACCCGTCCTTCGGCATGACCGCGCAGGGGGGATAGTTCCGGTCCCCGGCGGCGTACATGGGGATGTTTCCCCCGGCGTCCGGCTCGGTGTTGAAATCCCCGGGGACGAGAACGGGAGTGCCGTCGAAGGTGGTCCAGGGCTTCCAGTTTTCGTTGGCAAACCCGAACATGTTCTTCGTTCCGAAGAGGCCGACGCAGTCTATGCCGAGCTGCTCCCGGAGGTCCGGCCCGATTTCGCCGAGCATCTGATAGGGTTCGATGACTTTCACCGGGACATCCGGGCCGTCCAAACCCAATGCTCTCCGAAGCCTTGACACCACGCTCACCGAAATGCCGGTCACCATGGTTGATCCGAAATCGACCGGCACCCGGTCGGGTTGCTGGTGATTCAGGGCGGCGCGAACCCGCTCTCTCGGAGTCATTCGCATTCTCCTGTCATGGTTGCATACTGTTTTCACTCACCGTCCGTCAAGGTCAGTGTACCCGGCGGACATAGTTCAGGGTGGCACGAACATACGATACGTCTACCGAAAATTAGGAGGTTCGGAGCGAGTTCGCAAGGGTAAAAGCACCCGGCGGGGCTCGCACTTCCCGGAACTCGGTCCCCAACGGCAGTGGAGAAACGGATTCCGGCTGAACAAACCGCGCGCGCGGCATGAACCTTCAGAGCAGGACGGAAACAATTTCAGTTCCTTCTTCTCCGGCCAGATCCAGATCAACCGGAGCAATGCGCCGCCGGTTCCCGTCGAAGAGCAGCCGGACGACCGGACGATCGAGGTGATCGGGGGACTGTGCGGACACAACTCCGATGTGATTGGGATAGCGTCCCCGAACCACCCGGACCGTCGAGCCGACCGGGAACACCGGTGTGATGGCCAGAAAGGCCCGGAGTATCTCCCGGTTGAGAGATTCGCCCGACATGGAACGGATGATCTTTACTGCTTCTTCGGGAGGAAGTGCGGCGCGATAGGGACGGTCGGAAGTAAGGGCATCGAATATATCGGCAACCGCCGCAATGCCGGCATACAGGTGAATAGTGCGCGGCTCGTCGGAGATTCCCAAGCGGTTTTTGCCGGTCAGCCCCCGGGGATACCCTGACCCATCCTGCTTTTCATGATGCTGGAGTACGACATGAGGGGGGAGAATTCCGATGGACTCGACCCCGCGAACCAACTCGAACCCAATAAGGGGATGAAGTTTCATTCGCTCGATCTCATCCGGAGTCAGCGGTCCCGGCTTGTTCAGGATATCTCTGGAGATGAAGGTCTTGCCGATATCATGGAGGAGGCACCCCATGCCCAATTCACGGAGACGACGGGAGGAGAGCCCGATCCGTCGTCCGATGAGTATCGAAATCACCGTAACGTCCATGGAATGCTGGAATGTGTAATTGTCGTAACTTTTTATTGAGTTCAGGCCAAGGACGATTTCGCCCTTGATGAGATGATGAACGATCAGTTCAATGTCAACCAGAAGCTTTCGCACCGCCGGATGATTCCGGAATGTACTCTGAAACTGCTCCGATGTAACCGCATCGCGAATGGCGGATACCGAAGTATACCGAACCTCCCGAACCAAATCCTCACAGACGCCGAACAGACGCCGAAGGTGACGGAGTGTGGAACCGCGGACCAAGTCCGGGATGTTGTCATGGGGAAGAATGTCAGCGGTTTGTTCTTCCCGTATGAATACGCTGTTGATCCCGATAGCCTTCAGGCGACGAATAAAAAACCCGTCAAGCACCACTCCCCGGCCCAACAGAAGCTGACCGTCTTCGGCATAAATACTTTTTTCAAGGACCATCCCGCTCTGGAGCGAATCCAGGGAAATTCGCAGCATGATCGTTCATCCCCCTTGTGTGTCAACGCAGCGAAACCGAAGCCGGCCGGTAATATCGTTTGTTGACTCCCACCTTTCAAGATTAAACCGTCCTTAACGAAGAAAACACGCGCTCACTTCATCCATCCGCCCGACCGTGAGCCTCAATCAAACCCACTTGCGGAAAACGGTTGCCCTGGTCCAAGGATTTTGCTCCAAAGCAACCGATTTTCCAATAATCCACCCGGCTTCCCGGGATGTCTTCCCTTATTTCCGTTCGCTTTCCGGGATGCGCACCACGAGGAGCGCGGGATTACCGTAAAAAGGTTCCACCCGGGGCTTGAAGGCGCCATTCAGATTGAAGACAAGCGTGCCGCCATCCTTCGAGAGCGCCAGACCGTGCGCGCCGCCGTTATAGAAGCCGTACTTCTCGAACAGATAGTCGTCGAGAAACGCGAGGACTTTCCGCTTCCCGGTCCGGGTATCGAATTGAATCACCGGCTGGTGATAGGAGCGGGACTGAACGAGATTGGGCATGGCGTAGATATACTTGCAATCCTCGCTCATCTCGATGCGCGGGGCGTAGGTGTCGTCCGCCCAGAGCATGGAGACCACCTCGGTCCTGCGGGTATCCGGCCAGAACTTGTAGAGTGTGCCGGTCTGGCTGTTCACCCAGAAAAAACCGCCGGGAGAGCGTTTGTGGGAATGGGCGCGCATGAGACTGTTCCTTCCCGTGTTCGCGCCCAGGTCCGCGGGAGTGGTTTCCTCATACCTGGTGAAAGCGTTGCTTTGGGGATCGAAGCTCATAAAGTTATGGGGTGCTTCTTGTGTGGCGCACCAGAAGAGACCGGTGTCGGGATCGAGCATGGTGCAGCGCAATCCCCACTTGAGGCCGTCGGGCGGATATCCGGCATAGGTGGGCCGCTCCTCCCGGACATTGTAGCACAGAATTTCTCCCTTTGAGCCGACCGCAAAGAAAATGCCCCGGTCCGGGTCGAGGGTGTAATACGGCCATCCCGCTTTCGGCATGGGAATCCCCATGTCACGGGCCCGGCCGGTGAAGGTGTCGTAGACCACGAGATGGCTGCCCGGCCATTTGGCGTAAGCTTCGGCGGTGGGTTGCGGGTCCGGGTCCCAGTAGGTGAGAATCCAAAGGGTGCCGTCGGGCATGACTCCCATGTCACCGTGCACCTTGGAATCACCCACGCCAAGCTTGTCCCAGCCGCAGAGCTGGGCGAAGTCAAGCACCCGCCGGTAGTCGCTGACCACGGGATCGTACTCCCAGAGATAAATGTGGGCGTCCGGTCCCCGATGATCACCCTCGGCATAATAGAACCGGCCGTTGGGTGCGAGCGTGACATCCGCCCAGTTGGACCAAAGGCTCTTGTTATTCTCCGGGAAATACATGGGATCGATTCCGCGCACCGGAGCAAACTCGACCACCGGCGGAACCTTGGCAACTTCCACGCCGTCCATCCAGGCGGGATCAATCTCTTTCGGAACCCGAAGCACCGTATCACTCTCATCCACCGCCATACCGGTTTTCTGATACAATCCTTTTTTGTCGTACTGCTCGTTCCACTTGCGACGCTGGTCCTCGGTAACTTTTTCCCAGCTTTCGGCGAAAGCGAGGAGCGGAACGAGCATCGCACCGAAGAGAGCCCATGATACTATCCGCCGCATCGGATTTTCCTTTCGTTTACAGACAACGAAACACAGGAGGCTGAGGCCGGGAACAATGCCTGTGCAAGAGATATTCATAATCCATCAGACCGCACAAGCCTGCGGCTCAGTCGAATTTTGGCTCAAGAGAGGAAGAAAGAATCCGGCAATCCGTGACAGAACACCGACGCCGACCGCACCATATTCCACGATATCTTCTGCAAAATTCTTTGGTCTCCTGCCTCTTCCCTTCTTTTCACACCGGCGCTCCGGCTTTCTTTTACTTCCTTTCGACGTCAGGAATATGGATGGCCATCACCGCCGGTGTATCCTGCCAGTTCGTACCCGGAGGCAGGAAAGAGCCGTTGAACACCGCCACGAAGGTGCTCCCGTCGGGAGAAAGAGTCGAGCCGTGCACCGTCCCCAGCGTGTAGCCGTACTTTTCGAAGTAGTAATCGGCGAGGAAAGCCAGCACCTTCCGCCGTCCGGTACGAGTGTCGTATTGGACGAAGGGTTTGTGGTGATACTTGGTGTATTTGCTATTGGCGATGTAATAGATGAAGCGGTCGTCCGGGCTGAGCACGATCCGGGGAACATAGGTATGGTCCGCCCACAGCGAGGCAACCGTTTCGGTCTTCCGGGAATCGGGCCAGAATTTGTACAGGGTGCCGTTGGTGCTGTTTACCCAGAGAAACCCCTCCCCGGTACGCCGTTCGGAATAGCCCCGGATCACGCTGTTTTTTCCTGCGTTGCGCCCCATATCCGGAGGTGTGGTTTCCGGGTGCTTGGTAAAGACATTGGTGGCCGGGTCATAGCTCACGAGATTGTACGGCGCTTTCGCGGTACAACTCCAGAATACACCGGTGACAGGGTCGAGCATGGTGCAGCGTTCCCACCAGTCAATTCCTTCCGGCGGCATGCCGGCGAAAATGTTCCGGCAGCGCTTGACATCGTAGGCAAGGATCTCGCGTTCTGAACCCACCGCGAAAAAGACGCCCCGTCCGGGATCGAGGGTGTAGTAGGGCCACCCCGCTTTGGCCAGCGGAATCCCCAAATCCTCCGCTTTTCCGGCGCGGGTGTCGTACCGGAGGAGATGGCTGCCCGGCCATTTGGCATAATCGGAATCCTTCACGCCGGGCATGGGATCCCAGTAGGTGAGCACCCAGAGGTAACCGTCGGCCATGGCCCCGAGTTCTCCATGTATTTTGCCATCACCCACCCCGAGCTTATCCCAACCCAGGAGCTTTCCGCAGTCGATGACCGGACGGCAATCACGGCTGGAGGAATCGTATTCGAAGACATAGGAGTTTCCCGACGGCCCCCGGTGGTCTCCGATACCGAAATAGTATTTTCCGTTCCGGGCAAGGGTGACATCCCCGAAATTGGACCAGTATCCGATGTTGTCCTCGGGGAAATACCTGGGCTCCATGCCGCTGACCAGAACCAGATCGACTGTCGGCGGAGTATTCGCGATGTCCACATCGCCCATCCAGTCACGATCCATGCCTTTGGGAACGGTCACAAACGCTTTTGTCCGGTCAGTTACTGTTCCCTTCCCGTCACTGAGTCCGGCCCTGGCATATTCGCGGTTCCATTCCCTCCGCTGCGCCTCGGTAAACTCCCGGTCCTGGGCCGCGACCGGAGCCGCCAGAATCAGCACCGCGACCATGGCCACAAAGCACATCCGTCTGTTCCGCATCCTTCCTCCTCAGGTATGTAACGCCGCACTGACAAAATACGATTCAATCCTTCGCCGGAGTCGGGTTTTTGCCGGTGCGTGGAGAAATTCTCCTCCCGCACCGGCTCCGTTGTTCCCAGCCGGAAAAGCCCTCATGTTTCCGGGGAAACATTCACCGATGCTACTACGCTCCCCCCTGGCCGGCGACAAATCCCCGGGCGGGTCCGCCGGTCTCGGCCGGAGTACCGGCAATCCGGGCCAGATAGGCCGAACCCAGCTTCTCCAGATGCGCGGCGACATTGTCAAAATAATTGAAATGGGCCTGTTCCTCGTCTATCACGGTCTCGAAGAGTTTGACACTGATGCTGTCTCCGTTTTCACGGCAGACCAGGAGAAACCGGTTGTACATATCCACAGTGTCATCTTCCAGGGCCGCATTGAAGGGGAAGATGGCTTCGATTGCCTGTCCCCGGGTCACCGCCTCCGCCGGTTCGACGACCGGTTCTCCACCCAGTTCCTTGATCCGCTCCGCAAACATCTCGGCATGACGCATCTCGTCAATGGCGATAAGCTTTGTTTGCGCGGCCAGTTCGCCGTAATCGCTGTCGTCCAGAGTATAGTGCTGATTCATGTACTGATAGATGGCCTGAAGTTCCATGGCCGGGGCCTGGTTCAGCACCTCAAGAACTTTTCCCTTCTCTCGGCACGAGACTCCACTGTCACTGGATTCCTCCTTTCAACAAATAACGAACAGCACCGGGCAACAGTGCATCAACCCGGGTATCTTCCCCGCCCATTCACGGGCTGGGCACGCTCAATATCCCTTCCCTTTTCCGGAGGGAACGTTATATTATCCGGAGCGTTCTGCAAATATTGCTCCGGGGTTGAACAGTGAAAGAAACTTCGTGTGATGACGGCTCAAACACGGGATTGGCGCGACACACGATTCCACCGTTTCCCCCCTGGAGCAATAATACTGAATCGGGGTGCATCTTTCAATATAATACTGAATTAACGTGAATCCACCGTACCCCGCTCCTTCCACTGTTGCATTCACGTCATACCGGAGGACTTAACATGGCGCTCTTTGAATATCGCTGCAAGGATTGTGACAAACACTCTGAACACCTGGTCTTCTCAACGGACGACCAGCCGGTATGTCCCGGCTGCGGCTCCGCGAACATGGAGAAGCTCCTTTCATCCTTCGCGGTCAATATGAAACAGCCATCATCCGGCGGCCCCTCAAACTGTCCCATGGGCGGCTGCTGCGGCGGCGGAAGCTGCGGGATGCAGTAAATACCTTTTCTGCACAGAGAGCGGTCCCTCGGGGCCGCTCTCTTCCGTTTCCGTCCGGTCCGTTATCAGCGGAAAAGCACTTCTTCATTCATCCGAACTCCGACACTACTGTTCCGCTCCCGGAAGGTTAACGTCCCTTCCGGCCTTTTTTCCAAATCCCGCGTTTCTATCGGCCCGATGCAATAAAAAGGTGTAGAAATACCCCGGCAAAGAAAGTATTATACCATAGTTCGACGCATACGTAAGCTCAACTCCGGAATCCAGATTCGCATAATCATACACTCAACGGACAAAGGACGAACCCATGAAACGCCGCACCTTCCTGGCCGCCACACTCGGCGCGGCCATGACCACCCGCGCTTTCCCCGCCGTATTCATCCGGGGCCGCGACGTGAGTTACGAGCCCGACCAGCCGCTGGAGAGCATGGGCCTGCGTATCGAGGATGGGGTGAAAATCCTCCAGAAGGGCCGCAAGGGGAACGTGCCCCCGGTCCTCCGGGAGGAAATTCTGGACAACCCCAACGCCGTGTTCATCATCAAAGCCGGCATCCAGACCGCAAAACAGGAAAAGGGCGGCTTCGCTCCCTGTCCCGACCAGATGGAACGGCTTGGGAACCGGGTAAGCGAGATGGTCTTCCGCCAGGGGACCGGCAAGGGCGGAAAAACGGTCATCAATCCCAACATAGTGGGCGGCATGAATAAAAACGCCCCGGTGGAAACCAGCTTTCCCGGAATCGTGCATCCCTATTTCATCGTGGGTCTCACCGACGGCCTCTCCGACATCGGCAACACCAACCGGGCCATCACCGCGCGCGGCGCGCTCCGCCACAACCACGTCGTGGAAAGCGGATTCCAGTCGCTTTTGGACCGGCACAAGCTCCCGCTCATCGAGGCGCACCTTCAGTATTTCAGGGATTACAAAAAGTCCGAGTATTCCTGGTTCGAGAATCCCGAGGGGCACATCACCCGGAAGTTTCCCATCATCAAACCGGTTTTCGACACGGATGCCACCTACATCAATATCGCCCACGCCCATGTCCACAAAGTCGGGCATACCACGCTTACCCTGAAAAACAATCAGGGCATCATGCCCCGCGGCTACGGCCACATCTGCGACGCCTGGACCTCCCTCGACATCTACCGCCGTGACATCATCAAAGACTTCAATCCCGATTTCCGTCGCTCGGTGGAAAAGACCTACATCCAGCACGCCAACGCGGGATACAAGTACTGGGATGACGGCGGCTTTTACAAGACCTACCGGAACATGGGCGGATATGACGCCTTCATGCAGGCCCTGGCCGCGTACGAGAAGGAGCGGAAAGCCCTGGCCAGACAGTTCAAGGGCCAGGAGTACGCCGAGGCCATGGCCAAGGTCATGGACAAGCTCTACGATTATGCCGATTCCCGTATCTTCTGGGCCGAGATGTGGGCGCAACGCATGATGGACATCAACGCCGCCATTCCCGCCCCTTATGTGAGCATGGTGGAGGGCGTGTTCGCCCGCGGCGATAACGGTACGGAACTCCTCAACTTCGTCACAGTGGGCCGGAACATGACCTCCGTGGACGCGGTAACCTCCTGGATCATGGGTCAGGACCCCCGGGAACTCCCCTACCTCCGCATCGCCAGCGAGCGCGGTCTCGGCCAGAACGACATCGAGAGAATCCCGCTCTATTATCTAAGCGAAAAGAGCGTTGAGAAGATCGCCGACTATCGGACGGTGGAGCGGGGCAGCCTGGGGATTTACAACTACGGTTTGCAGGAAGAGGGATTGCGGTATTTCTGAGGAAAGACGGAGGAGAGTTCTCCTGTTCGGAGGACAGGAGAACTCTCCTTGCTGCAGACTTCAGAAAGATGGAACATTGGTCAAGGTGCTTTCTGAAATCCCCGTGGGGGAGTTACTCTCTCCGCATTCGGCTCTCAAGCGGCCACACCGGCGTCTCGCCTTATCTTGACCGGGGTAACTTTACCAAGCGCCGCGACTCGTGATATTTCAACCGTGACCGTACCGCGTCCGGCGGGGTGATGTGGCCCAACGAACAGGGTTTCAGCCCGAAAACCGTCGAGTTCGAAATGCAAGAGACACCATGACCGTTGCGAAGATGGCGATTCTCCAGGATAAGTAGTGAAAACAAGCAGTGGTGGAGGAATACATGCGGTGGACGGTCATTATCGAGCGTGAAAGCGATGTATGTGTCTTTGTGTCCCGAACTGGATATCGCCAGTCAGGGCGGCACCATTGACGAAGCACGGGACAATATCCGGGAAGCCATAGAGTTATTCTGGGAATGCGCCTCACCCGAAGAAAAGTTGCAGCGAAGCAAGCATTACGCGTAAACCGTGATTCCAAGAGAAATGCAGAGGGGAATTCTGGAGAGCTTTCACCATGACCGATGCGGTACGGATGTGGATGGACCAGGCCCGGCACGACCTTGAAACGGCGCGGGCGATGCTAGATTCGGGCCGGTATCTCTATGTGATGTTCTGTTCTGTTGCCAGCAGGCGGTGGAAAAGGCGCTGAAGGCCATAATTGCGGCAAAGACGGGAGAATTCCCGCCGCGGATACATAACCTCCTGAGACTGGCGGAAAGAGCACAAATAACTATTGATGCTGACACCGCATAGTTTCTTGGCGAATTGTAGGATTATTACATTCAGACGAGATATCCGGAAGAAATCATGAAGTTAAACGAGAATGTATCGGGAAGAATTGCATCGGACGTATGGGCCAAAACAGAGAAAGTAACCCAATGGCTGTTCTCGATCAGATAATCTCCGACAAAATCCGCGCCGCCACACGGGTTCTTTCCCGGTATGGCAGTGTTCACGCCGCATACCTCTTCGGCTCGCAGGTGGAAGGAACAGCCGATGAATGGAGCGATATCGATATGGCGGTGTTCATGGACGGCGTCGAGAATTGGGATCTGCCCCGTCATGTCCATGCCATGTCTCTGGTGATGGAAGCAACGAATGATGATGTGGCAGTCCACCTCTTCCCATCTTCAGCTCTGGAAAATCCGGGGCGCGGGAGCTTCGCGGGATATATCCTCAATCACGGAATACGAGTATCGGCTGAAACCTCCTAACGATGCTGTTCCCCATGGAAACAAATCGCTGACACGCTCTTCAGGTTTTCCCCCACGAAAGGAACTGCATCATGCCGAAGAACACCGGGGTATCAAGACGGCGTTTCCTGAAGGCCGGAACCTCGATGGTTCTGGCCGGCGCGGCCGCATCGGCGGATGCCGGAGTGCTGTTCAAACGCACCTCACCGGTCTTCCGGGACCTGCTCGAAGTCGGACTGATCCTCGGGACAG
>JAWLHT010000015.1:0-33933 GCA_041690195.1 Candidatus Latescibacterota bacterium | reverse complement strand
CCTCTTCCGACCATTCTTCCGGAGATGTAGTGAGAATTATCAAGACCTCTCGCAACTTTTTTTCCTTCTGGATTTCCTTCCTTGCCTTAGAGTTGCCAATTCGGCCCAACCGCTTGATAATATCTTCAATATCTGCAGCAGCTACCCCAAACTCATCAAGTATCTTAAGAGTAGAACTCTTACGAAAAAAGTCCGGGTCTATTCTTCGAAACAGATTCATATTACCTTCTCTCCCCACCAATGATCGTTTCTGTGCGCCTAACATCAACCTTGAGACTGCGGCGCGCCAGCGTCGCAAGCCTCCAAGGTTTTGCTCGGGATGTGTTTTGCTGGGATAAGTTCCTTCTGCCACACGGTAACGTTGTTCCCGGTCCGCACATTGTAAAGGTTGCAGTGTGCCTGAATCCGACAGACTTAAAGAGGGCACAGCTAGCCGAATTGTCGGCTCGAATGGTGCATTGCAGGATTCGGGCATGGTTTTGCTTCGCTAAATCCTCTGCTCTTATGAGAAGTCCCTTGCCCAAACCTTCACGCCGGTGGTCAGGCGATACGGATAGGTGCAAAACCTCGTGTTGATACCACTGGACGCGTTTGACTTCTACTGCGGCTCTGATGTCGCCCGTGGCTTCATCCGTCTCAAAAAGGTACTGGTCCGCCGATGACAGGACGAGGTCGGCATCATACTCTCCGTCCAGTTTGTTCTGTTTGTTCAGCAGGACGGCGATCTGTCCAGCTTGAGTCGAGTTCATCAGCATTTCCTCCGCCAGAATGCCTGTATAAGTCGCACCGCGAAGCGGCGTCGGCTTGAATGAGTCGTTAGCGATGATTGGATTTTCCCCACTCTCTGAGTCGCCCGGTAACCCCCGCATCACCGCGCCATCAGCGCGAACACGCCCCAGCCCAGGTATTCACGCGTGTAAGCGGCGTAGCGCTTGAGTTCCGAGGTCAGTTCGGCTCGAACATCTTTGGCTAACTCGTCCTCGGGAGTGGCTTCAAGCCATCGGCGCATGGTGAGCCATTTGACCGCCTCGTAGCTCTCCCCAACCGTCCTGGTTCGCCAGAACCATTTCAACGACGTCGTAGCCGAGGCGGATGCCGTCCCCCCTTCCCCGGCATTCGAGTTCTTCCATATATTCTCCTGTGGGAAGACCCATTCCTGAAAACGACCGGAAAGCAGACCATCTCAGTGATGCGCGGTAAGGATAAAATCTTAAAAAAAATACTATGGGTATGAAGATATATCGTCAAGTTAAACTATAAGTTATGTAATATCAACCCGTTGTCAAGAGAATATTCGCGGGGTATCACGGTTCATTCCTTTTCTTCCAGTCGCTTGACCTGTCCATCCTCTGTGAGCACTCTCATCTGTTGTATTGCGATCTGATTTATTCTGGCCAATCGTTCGCTTTGCGGCAGGCCCTCGGTGATGAAGAGAGCGTTGAGGTTTTCCAGGTTGGAGAGGCACACCAGTTGAGAGACATTGGCGTAATCCCGGATATTTCCGTCCTTATCGTTATTGGAATCCCGCCACTGTTTCGCGGTCATACCAAAGAGCGCCATATTGAGGACATCGGCTTCCGAGGCATATACCATGTTGATTTGCGGTTGGGTCAATTCGGGCGGTATCAGGTTTGCCTTGATGGCATCGGTATGGATGCGGTAATTGATTTTGGCGAGGTTTCGCCGGATATCCCAGCCAAGTTGTTTGCGTTCTTCGTCCTTGAGACGCTGGAACTCTTTGATGAGATAAAGTTTGAATTCGATGGAAATCCAAGAGGCAAATTCGAACGCTATGTCCTTGTGGGCGTATGTGCCGCCATAACGGCCAGCCTTTGAAATCAGACCGATGGCGTTTGTCTTCTCGATCCACTGCTTGGCGGTGAGGATGAAGCTATTGAGCCCGGCCTGTTTTCTAAACCCATCGAATTCGATGGGTTTAAACCGTGGATTGTTGATATGTTCCCAGATGCCGAGGAATTCGATGGTATTCCGGTTTCTGAGCCAGTTCTGGATGAGGTAATCCGTTCTTTCGGCATCTTTGTATCTCGCAATATCGGTGATGCAGAGGTAATCTTCCTCATTCCTGCTAAAATGGAAACTTCCTTTTCAGTACGCTGATTTTCGCCATTGGAATCTCCCGTCATCAGCAAACCTCTCGAATTCGAGAGATTGAACGCCCAATGCCATGGAACAGCAGTCGCGCCTGCGTTTCAACAGGTACGCCCCGGCAATTGGTGTCGCGCCCGCTGGCTGAGCCTGTCGAAACCGAACTCCCTCACGCGTCATAACCACATGCAGGCGTGCGGGTGCGCGGGCGCGAATTAGCCCGCCGCAAACAGATTGTTTAAAATCATATATTTGAAGATATTTGATAAACTACTAAAAATTTAAAAGCGAAAAATGAGAATGTCAAGCGGGAAATTTGGTAAGAAGTTGCCAATGCAGTCGATCTGTTGCCCGAAGGAGATATGATGGCAATACTGCCGCAATGGAGGTTCGGAAGCTGTTACAAAAAAAGGGAGAAGTATGTGATGAGTGACGGGTGATACGCGAGTCCGCCTCTTGTTTCCCGGCCGAAGATTCATTATTATCAATGCTATGTATTTCAGCTATTCAAAAAGCTGGAATCAAACACTGTTGATTCTGCAAATCACGGTTCAGGCAAGGAGCAGACATGCGCCAGATCATTGCCCTTATTTTTGTTCCCCTGTGCATTATTTTGGTTCCTTCGGTCTCCGCCCAGCAGAACGGGTGGTACACCGAGGGCGACTACGCGCCGTCCACCCGCATCCGGATCGAGCTTTCCAACCCCTTGGACATGGAGCGGAAAGACTGCCCGGTGGCCATCCCCCGGAGCCGTTTCCCCTTCACCAATTTCACCACCCGCGAAATTACCGTGGTGGACCCTGCGCAGCCCTCCCGTCCCGAACCGACCAAAGAGGAACTGCTCCGGTTCGGCGGTCACTATCCCCGGGGAGAGACGAACGGCCGCTATATACACTATCAGCTCGATGACCTGGACCGCGACGGGATGTGGGACGAGCTGTTCTTCATCACCGATTTCAAACCCCGGGAACGGAAAACCATCTATGTCTATGTCGGCTACAACAACCGGGGGCTCTACCCCCACACCACTTTCGCCGCGGTGGCCGACTACTCCCGTCACCCCGTCCCCATGTGGGAATCCGAGCTGATCACCTGGAAACTCTTCTTCCCCACCGATATCGACGTCCAGGCCAAGACCCGGCCCATGCTGAACGGATACTTCACCCTGACCGCAAACATGTCGGGCTACCATTTCGAGGAAGAACGCGGCAGCGACATGATGACCGTCAACACCACCTTCGGCGGCGGCGGTCCATGCATTTTCGAGCATCCGGCCATTCCGGACTCGGTATCCCGCCCCCGGTTCACCCCGCATTACCGGACCGGGCCGCTCCATGACACGCGCTATGTTTTCGATGTGGTGGTCAGCGGGCCCCTGCGGAGCATCGTGCGCGCCCACACTCTCAACTGGCGCACCGGCGACGGCGACTATGAGCTGGAGCAGTACTATACCGCCTACACCAACAAGCTGTATTCCACCTGTACGGCGAAATTCAGGAAATTCATCCCCCGCAACGCGGGAACCGCGTTCGGCTGCGGCGTGCGGAAAATCATGTACGAGGACGAGCTGTATCAGAACGGCGGGACCACCATATCCATCGCCCACAACATGCCCATCATCGACCCCAACCCCGAGTCGCTGGAGCGGAACCGCGGAACCATCGGGTATGCCGGGGTCGCCCTCGTGGTCAAGGACTGCTACAAGCCGGAGTATCAGTCCATCACGAGCTTTCAGGGGAACCACACCTTCCGCATCCCGGCGACTCCCGGCCTGACCTATGAATACATGGTCGCCGCCTCCTGGAGCGAAGGCCCGGTCGCGAAAACCTCGGCGGAGTTCAAGGAATACATGCGGGCCGCGGCACAGGAATACAACAATCCCGTCGTGGCGGAATCCCTGGATCTGCAGACCAAACAGGAAGGCTTCCGTCCCATCGAATACTGGGGTTACCCCGAACCGCATAAACCCTGGAAATGAGTCCATGACGAGGAAAACCATCATCGTCCCGGTGGACGGCGCTTCCAACATCAAGCTGGAAGTGTACGATTTCGATACGCTGGAATGCCTGCATTCGGTGAGCACGGCCACGCCGGTGCGTACGGCCGACGGCCTGGAATACAACGACGCGGGCGCGGAGTGCGGCTGGTTCGATGATATCATCCGCTCTCTTCCCTCCGGGCTGAGGGATGCCGCGGTCATCGCCCCGGTGGCGCGGGGAGCCTCCGGCGGACTTTTCGGCCGGGACGACGCCCTCACCGAGGTCCCGGGGGAGCGGCTCGCCCTCGCTTATACCCAGCGCTACCCGGAGCGGGTGGAGGAACGGTTCCGGGAACTGGCGGGCGGCCCGGAAGAGTTCTTCCTCGAAACCGGATCCATCCGGGACTTCCCCGGCAGCCTCACCCTGGTCAAACGGCTGCTCTTCGAGGAGATGGAACGGCCGGAAGTCCTGGACCGGACGGAGGGGTTCGCCACCTACGGCGTCATGCTTTCCGGCCATTTCCTCGGCAGCCTCCGCGCGGCATGGACCGCCGCGGGGAACGAGCATTCCTACTGGATGTGCCATACCGGCGCGCGGGACATCCGCGAGCGCCCCGGAACCCCGAGTGCGGTGGCGCGGAGCATCGCCTCCTTCGGAAGGTCGGTCCCCAGAGAGTCGTCGGTGGCCTACCGTCCCATAGGAACCCCGCCATCAGCCCGGGCGGCGGAACTGGGGCTCCCGGACGGCATCCCGGTCACGCCCGGCGGCCATGACACCTGCCTCTCCCATATCCCGGTCATGGCGACCTTCGCCCAGGCGTTTCCGGATCTCCGGGGCCGTCCGGTCATCCAGGTGGAGGCCGGGTCCTGGACCATGATCGCCCGTATCGGCGGCGGCGCGGAACTCCCCCGGGACGGGTACCGCCGCGATATCATCGTGCAGGGGACGGTGGATGGCGAACCGGTGACGACCGCCCGGTACGGCGGCGGAAACGATTTCCGCCACGTGCGCGGTCTCCTGACAGAGCGGGGGCTCTCCCTCGCCCCCTCGGGGAACGGCGACCTGATCGAACGCATCGCGGCCGCCGCGGAATGCTTTCTCCTGCCCAATATCAGCCCGGTCAACCGGGGGACCGGCCCCTTCCCGGAACTCCGGGGACGGATTATCGGGGAAAACCGCTTCTGCGAGCCCGGCGCGGCGTTCATCGTAACCAATCTCGCCACATCGCTGGCCGCTTCGGTGCAGGTGGAAGCGGTTTCACCGGATCGTGAACTTCCCCTGATCATCACCGCCGGAGGCGCGAAAGACCCGTTTTTCGGGCGTCTGCTGGCCACCTTTACCGGCCGTACCGTATACTCCATGGCTGACCGTCATGGCAGTCCGGTCACTGAAACCACCTCCCTCGGCGCGGCGGTCGCCGGAAAGGCGGCTTGTCTGGGAGTACACCCCTATGCGGTGGATGTCTCCGGGCTGGGAGTGACCTACCGGCCAATCGAACCGTTCACCGGCGCGGCCGCCCGTGCGCTGGATGAATACCGGGAGAAGTGGCTGCGGCTTGCCGCGGCCCGTGAACCCGGGGAATGAGCGCCATAGTCGTAAAAATAAGAAGGTTGTAGTGAACGGGTGTCTTGAAAACCTAACTCACCCCTCGTTCCCCTCTCTATCCTATAGAGGGGATGACTCGATGGCGGCTCTCTCGGTGCTCCCTGTGGCTCGGTTCCCCCTCTCTCTGGAGAGAGGGGGAGTAAGGGGGTGAGTTACCGGCCAAAGCCACCACTGAGTATTTTTAGTACTCATGCGTGACAGTGGTTTTCCCTTATGTTTACGACAATGGGAATGAGCACCCCCGCCAGACAATCACACTGATCCAAAACAGTATACCGGCAGTCTCATGGAGAAAGGATGCGGTTCATGTCTCAGTATGATACGCTCATTGACAAGGGTCTCGACTACCTCCGGGCCTCCTTCGGCGACACGGCCGTGGAGCGGGCGGTGGAACTCACCGGACGGTTCGCGGTGGAAATCCCCGGATGGCAGGTCTGGGCCGGGTTCGGCGGCGGAGGACGGTTCGAGGGCGGCGGAAGCGGCGGCGCGGCCCGGAACACCCGTGAAATCGCCGAGGATACCGGGCTCATCCATCGTCTCACCGGCTCGACCCCCACCGTCGGCCAGCACATCCTCTGGTTCCTGTCCGCGGACGGCGTGCAGGGGGATATGGAAACCGCGCGGAAGGTGAAAGCGGAGCTGGAGGCGCACGGTGTCGCGATGGGATCCATCAGCCCGACCTACTTCCTCGCCGGGTCCGAGGACGGCAGTTTCAGCGCCCGTGACGCGGCCACCCGTGAACGGTACATCGAGCAGACCCGGTTCGGCGCCGAAGTCGCCGCCGAGCTTTCCAACGGCCTCCTGACCCTGTGGTTCCCGGACGGGACCAACTATCCGGGCCAGCGGAACCTTCAGGAAAAAATCTCCCACCTCCGCGACTGCACGGCGGAATTCTGGAGCCGGGTCACCGACGCCCAGAAAGCGAAAATGGACCGGGTGCTCTTCGAGTACAAGGTTTTCGAGCCGGGGACCTACAGCACCAGCATCCCGGACTGGGGAACCGCGCGGGAACTGGCCCGTCTCGCCGGCGAAAAGGGCGGAGTGCTGGTGGACATGGGGCACCACCACCACGGCGTGAACATCGAGCAGATCGTGGCCAACCTCATCGCTTTCGGCGTCCGGGGCGGCTTCCATTTCAACACCCGGTACGCCGCCGACGACGACCACTCGGTGCAGGCGGATTACGAGAACGCGCGTCTCTTCCGTGAACTCCTCGCCGGAGACGTGATATTCAACGCCGATTCTTCCCGCAACTGGTCCTATGCGCTCGACCAGATGGCCCGTTCCGAACGCCGGATTCCCTCCATTCTCAAGTCGGTGGACGCACTCAAGCGCTCCGTGGCCAAAGCCGCGCTCGTGGATGATGCCGCGCTCGCGAAGCCGCAGAAAATCCGCGACCTCATCGCCGCGAACATGGAATACGAGCAGGCGCTCCTCCACGCCGACGTCGCCCCCATCGTCATGGAATCCTACCGCCGCAAGGGGCTCCATCCCGTACCGATGGCCGCCTTCGACGAGAGCGGATATGAAGAGAAAGTCGGACGGGAACGAGTGTAAGAAAGAGGCATAAAGGAAAACGAATGTCTCACGCAAAGGCGCGAAGACGCAAAGAAAAGATAAGGGGAAAAGAAAGACGCGGGAGAAATACGAATGAACGGATGAAAAATCTTTTCATCAGCTTCTATCATTCCAATCACGCGCATCACCGGTTCAGGCTGTTCCTCTCCCTGTACGTTCTTTGCGAACTTTGCGTGAGACATTCTTTTCGTTCTTTTTCTCTCTTTATTCTCTCCGCGTCTCTGCGAGAAACGTCTTATCTTTCTTCGCCCTGAAAGGCGGACAGCATGGCAGAGGAATCCATGACCTCCCGGGAGCGGGTGCTCGCATCACTCAACCACGAAACCCCGGACCGGGTCCCCATTGACCTGGGCGGCTTTCAGACCGGCATCCATGTCCGGGCCTACGCCGACCTGCTCGATTTTCTCGGTCTCATGGAGCCCATTTCCATTCTCGACCCGGTGCAGCAACTCGCCCGTCCCTCGGAAGAAGTGCTGGAGCGGTTCCGCGTGGATACCCGATATTTCGGCGCGCACGGCCCGGAGAGCTTTGCGGGCGGAATCGAGCAGAATGTCCGGGAAGGCCGTCTCTGGCACGATCTCCGGGACGAGTTCGGGGTGGTCTGGTCCATGCCGGACGACCAGGGACTCTACATGGACATCTCGCACCACCCGCTGGCCGACGCCTCCATCCGGGATGTGGAACGCTATCCCTTTCCGGACGGGAACGATCCGACCCGGTTCACCGGGGTGCGGGAACACGCCCGAAGGCTGCGGAACGAGACTCCCCACGCCCTCTGCACCTATATCGGCGGCGTGGTGTACGAAATCGGGTGGTACATGCGGGGGCTGGAACGCTGGTTCATGGACATGATCGAGGAACCCGCCTTCTGCGAGGCGGTGCTGGACCGCACCCTGCAGTTCTGGATGGACTTCTACACCGGGTTTCTCCGCGAGGCGGGCGATCTGGCGGACGTTATCATGATCGGCGATGACCTGGCCGGGCAGAGCGGACCGCTCTTCAACCCTGCCTTCTATCGCCGGGTCGTCAAGCCCCGTCAGAAGAAGCTCGTGCAGCACATCAAATCGCTCACGAGCGCCAAAATCTGGTATCATTCCTGCGGCTCGGTGTACGAGTACATCCCGGACCTCATCGACAACGGCGTGGATATCATCAACCCGGTCCAGATCGGGCTCCCCAACATGGACCCCGAAAAGCTCAAGCGGGAATTCGGCCGGGACATCGTGTTCTGGGGCGGCGGCATAGACGCCCAGCACATTCTGCCGTTCAAAGGCCCCCGGGAGGTCCGCGAAAACGTCCGCCGAAACATGGAAGTTTTCAAGCCCGGCGGCGGCTACGTCTTCAACAACGTCCACAACATCCAGGCGGGCATCCCCCCGGAGAACATCGTCGCCCTCTTCGACGCGGCATACGAGTTCGGAGGGTGAAAGGAGTTGTCTCACGCAAAGGCGCAAAGACGCGAAGAAAAGATAAGGGAGAAAAGAAAGACGCATGACAAATACAGAAAAACACGTATGAAATTCTTTTCATTGGCTTTTATCAAACCATCCCACGCATCAGCGGTTCAGACCATTGTTTCCCATTTGCACCTTTGCGCCTTTGCGCCGTTGCGTGAGACATTCTTTTCTTTCTTTTTCTCTCTTTCTTCTCTCTGCGTCTCTGCGAGAAACGCCTTTTGAAAGGATTTTTCATGATTCGCGCGGCATTCAAGATGAAGCTGAAGCCGGGATTCGAGGCGGAATATCAACGCCGTCATGACGAAATCTGGCCGGAACTCTCCGCCGCCCTGCGGGATGCGGGAATCTCCGACTATTCCATTTTCCTCGATGCGGAAACCCTCACGCTCTTCGGGGTGCAGAAGCTCACCGATGACAACACCTCCGGCGAACTGCCCTCGTTGCCGGTGATGCGCAAATGGTGGGACTACATGGCGGATATTATGGATACCAACCCGGACAACTCCCCGGTCTGCATCCCGCTCCGGGAAGTGTTCCACATGGACTGATACCACCGTTGGATCGAATCGGGAAGAAAGCGCCCATCCCGACCGCCCCGGCCCTCACCCTCCCTGCTCCCTCTCCCGCCCAGCGGGCGAGGGAGAGCCCCGTTCCCGGGCGCAGCGGTTTGATACAACGGTAGCCGGTTCTTTTACCGATACCGGCTCATAATCGTCATGAGCAGAGACCGGCTCCGAAAAAGCAGCGCCCTTACCGGCGGACATGCGTATATTGCAAATATGTGCGGGCAGGCCGCACACCCGTCATTCCCGCCGGAAAGGAGTTCCCGTGATCCAGAAGCCCGCGCACCACACCAAACGGGGGTTCCGCAATCCTTGGCCCGGTTTTGAAGAAAAGGGATTCCTCGATCTGCTGGCCTGGATGCTTTTCGATCACCGGAAATCCTATATCGACAACGGGCGGTTCTGCGGGGAGATCGGGACGGTCGGGAACGACGGCGCGTTTCTCCGGTCCAACGATTCCGGGTTTACGGTCACCTGGGCGGGACATTCCACCATCCTGGTGCAGCTCGGAGGCGTGAACATCCTGGCCGACCCGGTCTGGGGCGAGCGGGTTCCCCCCCTCTCCTGCGCCGTTCCGCGCCGTCACGGCGCGGCAGTCCCGGCTTTCAGGGACCTCCCTCGCATCGACGCCGTGGTCATCACCCACAACCATTACGACCACCTGGACCGGGGGACCATCGAACGGCTTGGCGACAGTCCCCAGTATTTCGTCCCCCTCGGGGTCGGCCGGCTGATGCGCAGCTTCGGCGTTTCCCATGTCATCGAGATGGACTGGTGGCAGTCCTGCCGCTTCCACGAACTCGAATTCGTCTGCACGCCCACCCAGCATTTCTCCGGGCGCGGACTGTTCGACCGCAACCGCACCCTCTGGTGCTCCTGGCTGGTGCGCGGCGATTCCGGAAGCTTCTATACGGCGGGAGACACGGGATACTTCCCCGGCTTCCGGGAGATCGGCGAACGCTACGGTCCCATTGACGCAGCCTGCATCCCCATCGGGGCGTACCTCCCCCGCTGGTTCATGCAGCCGGTGCATGTCGATCCGGACGAGGCGGTAAGGGCATTTCTCGACCTGCGGGCAAAGTATTTCATCCCCATCCATTTCGGCACCTTCCGGCTGGCCGACGACCCGCTCTGGCTCCCGCCGGAGGAGCTGCGGAAAGCCCTTGAATGCCGTCATGTACCGCCGGAGCGAACGCGCATTCTACAAAAAGGGGAAACCTGGGTAGTGGAGAATCCTGTCAAAAAGCCTGTCGGAATTGAGATGCGTGGGATAAAAAGATGATAAAAAATGATGCAAGACCCAAGACAGCGGATACACTATTCTTGTATCAGCTTTTCATCAGGCGTTTATCACACGCATCCCCATTCCGACACTTCTCTCCCGGTCCGTATCGTACTGTACACCCCTTATTCCGGAAGCGCCGCATGCCCTGTCTTCTCTTCCTGCTGCTCTGTCTTACATCCCTCCCCGCGTTCGGGCAGGTCATCCCGGACGAGATTGAGGAATCCGGTCCGCGCACCTTCTTTCTCGTCCCCACGCTCGCCTATTCCACCGACACCGGAGTCGGCGGCGGACTCACCGCGCTCAAGACTTACCACATGGACCAGTCCCGGCCCTCCTCCCTCCGGGCAAGTGTGCTCTACACCTCCAAAAAGCAGGCGCTCACCTCCCTTTCCCTGGATCACGGGCTCCCCAACGGCCGGGACCGTCTCACGCTCTCCCTGCGCTATGTCAAGTTCCCCACCCGCTTCTACGGCGTCGGCAACGACACCTCCAATCACGACCCGGAATCCTACACCCCGGAGTACGTCCGCGCCCTCGCCCTCTTCGAGCGCGGCCTCCGCTGGAATTTCCGCCTCCAGGCCGGTGGCTATCTCCGCAACCAGGCCACCGTCAAAAAGGAACCCGGCGGCCTCCTCGACTCCGGCGCGGTGCACTATCCCCGGGGCAGGCTCGACGCCGGCCCCGTGCTCTCCCTCCTCCGGGACACCCGCGACAACACCCTCGCCACCCGCACCGGCGGCATGCTCATGGCCCGCTTCTGGGGCTTCCCCTGGCAGGATTCAGGCCGCTCCTTCAACTCCTTCACCCTCGAAGCCCGCCACTTCTTCAACCCCGTCGGCGGCCTCGTCTTCGCTTTCCAGGCCATGCTGGAAGACTCCGGCGGCGATATCCCCTTCTATCTCCTCTCCCGGCTCGGCGGCGACGAATTCCTCCGCGGCTACGAGTTCGAGCGGTTCCGCGACCGGAGCATGGCCCTCCTCCAGCACGATATCCGCTTCCCCATCCTCGACACCATCGGCGGCGCGCTCTTCGTCGCGGCGGGCCAGGTCGCCCCCAACGCCCGCGACCTCTTCTCCGGGGATTTCCACATAGGCTACGGCGCGGGACTCCGCTACCGGGCGCATTCCGGCGACGCTATGCTCATGCGGTTCGACTATGCCAAAGGGGAGGACGCGGACAGATGGTATGTGAGTTTCGGGGAGGCGTTTTGAGGGGGTTTGAGTAGATATATTAACGAGTAGAAGTGAAAAGATAAGTGATTTGGGAGTATTACTGTTTAAACCGATTGAATTCATTCATTTCTGCATTAATAGAGCAAGAATTGATATTGACTTTGATTTACCAAATGATTTTATTCGTGTAACGCTTCATTGCTATATTTATTCGCCATGCTATACCAGAATATGAAACTCTTTTATGAATGCAACCAGCACATCAATATATTCGATGCATAAGTACACTTATTTACAGATTTACTCATACACCCTTTTCTCAACCTGTTCTCAAAAAATCCACGGTACTCAAACAAGGAGATTATAATGGAGAAAAAAGGTATATTTTATTTAGGTAGGATTATAAAGCTTGGAATCCTAAATACAGATATGATATTTGAGGCTTTAACTAACCCACATACGATTGTTCGGCGTGGAAATGCTTGGACAATAATCAATTCCAATAAATATGACGCTGATTCGAATAAGTATGCATATGGCCGTCTTTGTAAATTTTCGCCGGAAACCGAATTCCCAGTTATTGACTTATTAAAAAAGGAAGAAATACTACAACCTGAACGCAATGTTATCATAGCATCCAGTCCTTTTGTATATATCCCAGAACATTCAGGCATAGCATTTCTACATGTTGGGAACCATATTGAACCGCAAACTTTTATAAAACGTTTTTGTACAATAATCAATGAGACTCATCAACGGTTCTTTGTTGAATGTCATATTGATCCAATTGTTGACATGCGGACTTTTGCTATTAAACTTTCTAAGCTTAATGAAATTCAAAGCATATCTGCTACAGTTCATCCACCCAATCCCTTATTTGGTCCATTATGGAAGAATCTTAAAGAATATCTTTCTGATCGAAAAGCCGAGACATTGAAAATTCAAGAAGATAGCGCCAGAAATGAAGCTCTCAAAACGAGACTTCCTGAGTATGTTGCCTTGATCTTACAGAATCTTTCGGAAAATGTCGGACTTGAATCTCGATTACCAGATATTGGGGATGCAGCCATTCTTATGGCAGCTGATGGATATGGCAGTGGTTCTGTGAAAGGCCGTACAGGAGGTGAATCTGTCGTAATTAAAACCTCTGAAACGATCAGAAATTTTTCATTTGATAAAGACCCACATCCTAATGGTCTTTATATGGCTGCTTTAGAAATTTTTGAAAAAATAAGGAAAGAACGTCATATGGAGCATGGCGATAAATGAAAATTCAAAAGTTGACGGATATTCTTCGCATATATATCATTTCCCCTGAAGCTTTAACGATTGCCATTTCATGGCTAATATTGATGTTTTATCCGCGACCCATGAATATACTTGGTCAAGAAATAATTGATAAAGATTCGATGATACAATATATTGCGCTACTTCCTGTTGCATTGCTCATAAAGGCATTTGCTCTTTCAAAAGATACTCTTGGCCCACTTGATATTCCTAATAATAAACTCTTATATGAATGGAAAGACTACTGGCGCCTTAAACAAAGGGTTTTAGCAACCTTGCTATTTTGTATCGTGGCATCCATTAACAGTATTGGATTATGGATTTTTAAAACATATGTTCGCCCAGAGCTACTTGGCTTTGGATTGATTTCATCCATTGCTCTTTCACTTACATCAACTGTTACTTTATATCTTGGGTATTTGAGACTTCGTGAAATCTTACAAGGTGGTTCATGATTAACCACAAAGCGAATAAGGAAAAGCCGGGCTTTCGCCCGGCTTTTCCTTTCCTTCCTACCCTTCCCCTCTCCCACTCAGCTATACAACTTGACTCCCACCTTCGCCGCCACCTTTTCGATGTAGTTCTTGGCCTCGATGTACTGATCTCCCGGAATGTGCTCCGGCAGAAGCGCCCGGGGCCATTTCATTTTGCTCATGCGGACGAGGTAGGTTTCGTAGTCCATGACACCGCGGCCGGGACAGACTTCCTGGACGTGGACGGTCTGCTGGTCGGGGATGATGTAGGTGTCCTTGGCGTGGCAGCCCATGATGTCCTCGCCGAGGAGGTCGAAGCACTCGTTGACGAGGTCGGTGGTGTGGTAATAGTTGTAGAAGTGGACCATGTTGGTGGGGTCCAGGTTGACCTTGAGGCGGGGGTCTCCGACATCGTCGAGGAGACGGCGGTGGGCCTTGGGGTTGTCCTGGTTGGTGGTGACCTGGGCTTCCATGCCGAGGACGGCCTTGCATCCGGCGGTGTCTTTCAGGACCTGGCGGACGCCCGAGATGAGGAGCTTCCAGGTGGCCTCGGTCCAGTTGTCGGGATGGGGGGCGAAGTTGTCGGCGCGCAGGTTCTGGGGGTCGCGGCTGCCGGAAATGGTGCCGACCATGGGGCAGCCGATCTTGTCGGCGGCCTCGATGCAGCGGGCGAGGTGCTTGAGGTTCTTCTGGCGTTCGGCCTCGACGGTGTGGAGCATATTGCGGTATCCGCCGACCTCGTAGACCACGACATCATACTTCTTCAGCGCCGCGCGGACCTGGGCCATTTCCGATTCCGGCATGCCGTGCCAGGGATCGGGGCTGGTGACCACCGCGGTATAGCCGCCGTCGCGGACCCGCTTGGCCATGACTTCGAAATCCTCGTTCCCCGTGCGGGCCAGACCGGTGGCGAGACGGATCGGGGTTTTGCCGGGAGTGAGGTCCCGTTTGACATTCTCCTTGGGGCCGGGCATCCATGCCAGCGCCGAACCGGCCGCTCCGATGAGCGTTCCGGCCGCCGCGGCGCCGAGTGCGAGCGCCTTGCGGCGCGTTACGATGTTTGCCACGTTCATTTCCTCCGTAAAAGGATGACATCATGTGTAAAAAGGAATATATCTCACGCAAAGGCGCAAAGGCGCAAAGAAAAGATAAGGTTCATAAAAAGACGCAAAAAGCAAAAGACAAGAAGCAACGATGCACCGCATATGAACACAGATGAACGCGGATAAAGATCTTTTCATCAGCTTTTATCATATCCATCATGCGCATCACCGGTTCAGGCGTTCAGACACGCATCCATCACATGCCTCACTGTTCAGACCGGGCGAGGCATGCCTCGCCCCTACGGTCTCTTCTTTCTCTTTTACTCAGGCACTTTGGCACTTTGGCACTCTCTTTCACTTCCCCCGGGAGCAATCCGCCTTGAGGCGCTCGTAATCGGCCAGCACCATTTCCCGGACAAGGTCGCGGAAGAGGACCCGCGGCTCCCAGCCCAGCTTTTCCCGGGCGCGGGAAGCGTCCCCGACCAGCAGTTCCACCTCGCTGGGGCGCATGAATCGCTCGTCGGTTCGAACGAATTCCCGCCAGTCCATCCCGAGTTCGGCAAAGGCCAGTTCGCAGAATTCCCGGACGGTGTGGGTTTCGCCGGTGGCGATAACGAAGTCCTCCGGGGTGTCGAGCTGGAGCATGGCGTGCATCTGCTGAACATACTCCCGGCTGTGGCCCCAGTCGCGGCGGGCGTCCAGATTGCCGAGACGCAGGGAATCGGCCATGCCGAGCTTGATCATGGCGGCATGGGAACTGATCTTGCGGGTCACGAACTCGAAGCCCCGGCGGGGAGACTCGTGGTTGAAGAGGATGCCGGAGGCCGCATACATGCCGTAAGCCTCCCGGTAGTTCCGGGTGAGGTCAAAGCCCGCGACCTTGGAAATGCCGTAGGGCGAGCGCGGGTAGAAGGGCGTTTTCTCGTTCTGCGGGGATTCCTGTACCTTGCCGAACATTTCAGAGGACCCGGCGAAGTAGAACCGGCACTCCGGGGCCAGCTCCCGCACCGCGGCGAGGGCGTTCAGGGTTCCGAAGATGTTCACGTTCAGGGTGGAGAAGGAGTCCTCGAAGCTCTCCGCGACAAAGCTCTGGGCGGCGAGGTGATAGAACTCATCGGGACGGACTTCGGCCACCACCCGGAAGATGCTGGCATAGGTGTCTATGGATCCGGAATGCAGGTTGAGACGGTCCACGATATGAACGATGCGGCTCATGCGGTGCGCGGGGTCCTCGATGGCGGTCCGCCGCACCAGCCCGTGCACCTCGTACCCCTGCTCCAGAAGGTATTCCGCAAGATAGCTGCCGTCCTGACCGCTAATTCCGGTGATGAGGGCTTTTTTCACTCCGTTTCCTTTCCATTTTATGCTTTCGGCCGGCCCGATATGCCGTGGCTGGAGGGCCGGAACCAACCGGCCCGCGTTGCCCCGCGTCCTGCGCCCCGGCAGTTGCTACGGGACCGCACCCGCTCGCGTCCGCCGTCATCAGACCGCGCCCGGGGAGACCGTCAGCCGGTCCTCCCTCCTTTGCCGCTGCATACCCGGTATAATACGTTGTTTCCGTGCCATCCTGCCACAAAAAAATGCCTTTCGGGAGGAATGCGGCCCGGTGCGAACGGAATCGGGTCCACATGCCGGAAAAACGCCTCCCCCGCTCCTTTTCGATTGACTCCGGCCATGCTGTGGAATAAATTAGAACATCTGAAAACTCCAGTCTCCTCCCGGAGTCTGGAGGCCGGGAGAAATCGCTTCCGGATTTACACCGACATGGAGAAACACATGATGGCTCACAGGATTTTCAGCCCCAAATACGAAACCATATCACGGGAAGAACTCCGGGCTCTCCAGCTCAGGCGTCTGCAGGATACGGTCATGAGGGTGTATTACCGGGTGCCGTTCTATCGCCGAAAAATGGACGAACTGAAGGTCACTCCCGACGATATCCGGTCTCTGGACGACATCCGGCGTCTGCCCTTCACCACCAAGACCGATCTCCGGGACAACTACCCCTTCGGGCTTTTCGCGGTTCCCTCCAACGAGATCGTCCGCATCCACGGCTCATCCGGAACCACGGGCAAGCCGACAGTAGTGGGGTATACCCGTCATGACCTCGATACCTGGCGCGAGCTGGTGGCCCGGATGGTAACCGCCGCGGGGGTCACCGACGGCGACACGGTGCAGATCGCATTCGGCTACGGTCTCTTTACCGGCGGGTTCGGGCTGCACTACGGGTGTGAAATGTGCGGCGCCTCGGTGATTCCGGTGTCTTCCGGCAACACGGAACGCCAGATAATGCTCATGCAGGACTTCAATGTTACCGCGCTGGTCTGCACTCCCTCATATGCCCTCCATATCGCCGAGGTGGGCCATGAGATGGGAGTTGATTTCTCTCAGATGCCCCTGCGCTGGGGCCTTTTCGGCGCCGAACCGTGGTCCGAAAACATGCGCCAGCAAATCGAAAGCCGTCTCAATATCGTCGCAACGGACAATTACGGGCTTTCCGAGGTGATGGGGCCGGGCGTTTCCGGTGAATGCATCGAGAAGACCGGACTCCATATCGCCGAGGACCACTTCATTCCGGAAATTCTGGATCAGGATGCTCTCGAGCCGGTTCCGGAGGGCGAGCCGGGTGAAATCGTGTTCACGTCGCTCACCAAGGAAGCGTTCCCCGTGCTCCGGTACCGCACCCGGGATATCACCCGGTTCATTCCGGGGGAGTGTCCCTGTGGCCGTACGCTGCGCCGCATGGCCCGTGTGACCGGGCGCAATGATGACATGCTCATCATCCGCGGAGTGAACGTATTCCCCACCCAGATCGAAAGCGTGCTCATGGAGATCAAGGGTACCGAGCCGCACTACCAGCTCATCGTGGACCGCAAAGGCTCCCTGGATATTCTTGAAGTCCTGGTTGAGGTATCGCCGGAGATGTTCGTGGATGAAATGAAGAGGATGAAAGCCTTCCAGGAATATGTTACCCACCGTCTGCACAGCGTTCTGGGAATCGGCGCCAAAGTGACCCTGGTCGAACCGAAGACGCTGGAGCGTTCCGTGGGCAAGGCCAAACGGGTGATCGACCGGAGAAATCTGCAGCAGTGAATCCATGAGCGCCGGGCCGCACCGCTCAAGCCGCACGATAGGCCGTCACGGATATTTGATCCGATGCTTCCGCCCGTTGCGGAACGGACCACACCACCACAGAAACAGAGGATGCGATGAAACATAGGGACGATCTCGAGCTTTTCGACTGGATGAAGAACACGCTCTACACCGCGGTTGTATGCGATGCCCTTGACCAGATCGGTATCACGAACCGGGCCATGGACGGCAGAATCCGCCCCCTTCATCCGGATTTCGTTATCGCGGGCCGGGCCAGGACGGTCCTCTGGCGCGATCTCTATGAACCGGACACCGACGATCCCTATGGCAAGGAGATAGATTCTGCGGATTCCCTGCGGCCGGGCGATGTATCCGTGCATTCCACCGACTTTTCCCTTCGGAACGCCCCCTGGGGAGAGTTGATGAGCACCGCCGCGAAGATGCGCGGCGCCCACGGTGCGATCATTGACTCCAACACCCGCGACGTGAAGAAGATCCTGGAACTCGGCTTCCCCGTATTCACCGCGGGCATCAAACCGCTCGACTCCCTCTGCCGCGGGCAGGTTGTGGATTACGACTGCCTGATCGAAAGCGGCGGCGTACTGGTAAAACCGGGGGAACTGGTGTTTGCGGATTTCGATGGGATCGTGGTTGTCCCGAAGGACGTTGAAGAGGAAGTCCTCGCCATTGCCGAGCAGAAGGTCACCGCGGAAAACCACACCCGGCGGGAACTGTTCGAGGGCCGTTCTTTACGGGAAGTGTACAACAAATACGGAGTGCTGTGACCGGATTTGCCGGAACCACAGCCCTATCCAGACGAAGGGAGCAGCCGTGTCTGAAATCAGATATTCCTCCTGGGCCTCCGGGCTCCGGAAGTCCGATATAGCCGAAATTCTGCGCATGGCCCGTCAGCCGGGAATGCTCACGCTCGCGCCGGGAGTCCCTTTCCCCGCCTCCTACCCCACCGAGAAAGTGGCCGAAATCACCGAGGACCTGATCCGCCGCGACCCGGAGACCATTTTCCCCTACCCTGTTCCCCAGGGAACCCAGCGCTGCCGCGAGGCGGTGGCCTACCGTATGTCAAAACGGGGCGCGACAGGCATAACCCCGGCCAACATTGTCATGACCGCCGGTTCACAGGCCGCCATGGACATGGTCACCCGTCAGATCATGGACCCCGGCGACACCATGATCATCGAGGCCCCGACCTTCATGGGAACCCTGGACTCCATCAAGAATTCCGGGTTCAACCTGGTGGAAGTTCCCATCGACGGCGACGGCATCCGGACCGATCTGCTCCGGGACACCCTGGCCCGGCTCAAGCGCGATGGCATCCGCCCCAAAATGATCTACGTTATGTCCAACTACCACAATCCCGGCGGTGTCATGCTCTCTCCGGAACGTCGCAGAGAACTGCCGCAGATCGCGGAAGAGTACGGATGCTTCGTGATTGAGGATGACGCCTACAGCGAACTCCTCTATGACAAAAACTGCGATCAGACCGTGGTAAAGGCGTTTGACACCTCCGATTCCGTGATCTACCTGGGCAGCTTCTCCAAGCTCGTTTCACCGGGTTTCCGGGTGGGCTGGGCGGTGGTCCCGGAGGAACTGGTCGCCACCTGGAATATCTGCCGTCCCATGTTCGACGTGGGGTCCCCCGCGCTGAACCAGGAAATCATCGCGGAACTGCACCGTGACAACTGGCTCGACGGGCACATCGCGGAGATCAAGAAGGGGTACAAGAGCCGCCGGGACGCCATGATCAGCGCACTGGAAGCCCATATGCCGGAAGAAGCATCCTGGACTCCGGCGCACGGCGGCTTCTATGTCTGGGTGACCACGCCGGACACCATCGACAACGATCAGCTCCTGCTCACCGCGGTGAAGAACAAGGTGATCTATTTCACCGGCAAGTTCTTCTACCTCGACCACAAGAACCACAGTCATTTCCGGCTCTGCTTCTCCCGCCCGGACGAAGACACCATTACTGAAGGAGTGCGACGGGTGGCCGCGGCCCTCAAGGAAGAGCTGTCCCGTTCCTGACCTGTGACACTTACCCAAATGGCGGGATCCACATTGGGCCCCGCCTTTTTTTTCCGCCCGGTCCCATCGCCACAAGGAATTTGGCGCGCGGGAATCGGGGAAAAGGTCGACTCCGGTAACTTTGCCGTTGACAACGGCCTGTTTGAGCCATAACTTCAGTAACAGGGACCGACACGGAATTCCCCAGATGATTCAGCCCTTTTACAACGACTACGGTATGAAGCACTGCTACCCATTTCTTACTGCTTTTCTTCTCCTGATCGGACTGCCTGCCACCGGCTCCGCTTCCAGCATAACCTGGAAGTTGTACCTCAAGTTCAACAATCAGCCGATTGCATCCCAGGTAACCCGGGAAGGGGAACCGTTTGCCGTTCCGCGTGTCTCCCTTTCCGGCGCGAACGCACACGCACAGGGAATCCTGGATGCGCTGGAGAATGCCACGTTTCTCGTTCAGCGCACTCCGGACAACCGTCCGCTGGAAATACGCATCACACTGAATACCGATGGCGCCGGTTTCGAACGGTCGAACGGGAAACCCGTTTTCCTGAACTTAACCGCGCTGGTCTATGTTGACGGCCGTGTCGAGGACCCGTTCCGGTTTCCCACCGGAGCGCCTTTGGAGTTCTTTCTCCCGGTCACTGGATTTACCGCCCTGCTGGCACGGTGCGGTTTCAGCCGCGGAGATGACATTGTCCTCGCGTATGCAACCGGTTCCGGATTCACCCGGGAAGACATACTCACCGCCAATCTCACTTCCGGCCTTCAAGCAAAAATATCGCACCTGTCCACCATCGTGGGGAGCAGATGCGATATCCTCAATCTGAAGCCCAGCCCTTCTCTGAACAAGTGGCACCAGATCAAACTACTCTTCCGGTGAACTCACTCATATCACCTTCGAAAGCTCTTTCAGCGCCGGGTAATGTGAAACAAGGCACTGCAGGCAGAGTTTTTCGGTATCGTTCTTTCCGCGGATAATGACAGTGATGGGACGTCCGCAGACTTGGCACTTCGGTGGATTCTGTCCTTTCATTGTACCGCTCCTTTCGGCTTGGGTAAGCGGAAGAAGCGCATAATCCGTGCCAGCAGCGCCCATCATTTCGATGCACCGTACTACCGCTGATACGGTCCAACCTCTTTCACTACATCTTGCGGTCATCTCCTCGCGAACCCCACCGGTCGGGCCGGCGCCCGAACCGGCTTTCTCTGCCGGAACGGACCCTGCCAAGCACCTTTTTCCCCCCGTGGCAAATTTTTCCCCAATATTCAGCAGTTCCGGAAAATATTTCCATTTCTTCCCTCCGGTTGAAAACAGCAGGTTTGGGGGTAGCGGATTCTCCCGTATCCCCCTTCTGTCACGCAAGGGAGGGGGAATTAGCCATGTCGGGAGCGCCATCCGGTCATCAGCTCCATCTCCCGACTGCGCTTATGCTTACGACCACATTCCTCGTTGCTCCACAGGTTTCCCGCGGGATATATTTGTTATACATAATATTCATTGTTATATACTCTGCTTATTCATATATTCTTACCGATGGATGAGACACATCCATTGGCTCCGGTCAGAACGGCATGTCCGGAACCCAACGTCACCAACAACAAGGGAGGGGAAATGTCACGGAACGCCATGCGTTTTCTGCTGATAGCTTCCGCTTTACTGTTCGTCGGGACGGGATGTGAGAGTAATGTGCAGAAGGTTCAGAAAGGAACCTGGGGAAGCAACACGGCAACTTACGCGGAGGCATTCGACCGGGCCTTCGAGGACGGCGTCTGGAACGAAACCGAGGGGGAAGACGGAGTGAAGTATGTCCAGTACACCGGCAAGATCTCTCGAGCAATGCATGATTTCGCAGTGAAAAGCCTCGCGTCAACCGATCAGAAGATATTGTTCCAGTTCGCCTGCGAATACCTTGCGTCGCTCAACAGCGACGGCCGGGCGGCGTCGGACCCGGAGGTCACCTTCGATATCGCCAAACTGCCTGTTCGCGGCGGGGATGTTTCCTTCGAGCGAGTCGGGACGTTCGTCAGCGCACCGGAAAACCGCGATCTGGTCAACGCGCTGAACACGTTCTATCTGAACCGCTACTGGGCGGCGGGAACCCCGGTGCTCCTCCAGTGGGCGGTGTATTCCGGAGGCAAGGTGTTGAAGGTGGTGAAAACATCCAACCGTCACTGGGATGACGATGCGCTCTTCAAGGGAAAACCCGAAGCGGTGATGCGTCTGATCTTCCAATACGCCGCACAATGAGCGGCGCACCCACGAAAATAGAAAGAGGCTCAAAAGAGCCTCTTTCTATTTCCGTTGCACTCCGTCCGGGCTCACCCCGTCCAGAGCGGCGACATGGCCCGGAGACGCTCCAC
The DNA here is from genome assembly GCA_041690195.1 of Candidatus Latescibacterota bacterium. Taxonomy (GTDB): domain Bacteria; phylum Latescibacterota; class Latescibacteria; order Latescibacterales; family Latescibacteraceae; genus JAWLHT01. Next base: position 11,891 of record JAWLHT010000015.1, on the reverse strand, counting down.
GATGGAGGGCAGAACCTCGATCACCCGGTCCACCTCGGCCTCCGTGTTCCCGTATCCCAGGGAGAACAGCACGGAGCCGTTGGCCAGGGCCGGTTCCAGGCCGATGGCCCCGAGCACGTGGGAGGTCTTGAGCGTCTTGTCCGCGCAGGAGGACCCCGACGCGGCCAGAATGTCTTTCGCGGCCAGGCTGAAGAGCATTGACTCGCCCTCGACCGCCTCGAAACTGACGTGGACGTTGCCGGGGAGACGCCGTTCCCGGTCGCCGTTCACCACCACCCTGGGGATGGACGACTCGATGCCCCGCAGGAGACGATCGCGGAGACGGCTCACCTGTTCCGCCCGCGCCCCCATCTCCCGTCCCGCCAGGACTGCGGCCTTCCCCATGCCCACATAAGCCGGAACGTTCTCCGTACCCGCCCGGCGGCTCTTTTCCTGCACCCCGCCATCGATGAGCGACTGGATGCGCACACCCTTGCGGATGTAGAGCGCCGCGGCACCCTTCGGCCCGTAGAAGGCGTTGGCGGCGAGCGTCAGGAGGTCAACGCCGAGTTCGTTCACGTCCACCGGAATGGTCCCGGTGGTCTGGACGGCGTCGGTGTGGAAGAGCGCGCCCCGTTCCTTCACCCGGGCGGCGATTTCCCGGATGGGCTGCATCGTGCCGATCTCGTTATTGGCGTGCATCACCGAGACGAGCACGGTGTCATCGCGCATGGCCGCCGTCACATCATCGGGATTCACCATTCCTTTCCCGTCTACGCCGACCGTGGCAACCTCCCACCCCATCCGGCCGAGGGCCTGCGCCGCCTTGAGCACCGACTGATGCTCGACCGCGGAAACCACGAGGTGCTTCCCCTTCCGCTCATGCGCCCAGGCGATGCCCTTCAGCGCCAGGTTGTTCGATTCCGAGCCGCAGGAGGTGAACACGATTTCCGGCGGAGCCGCCCCGATGAGCGCGGCGACCTCACCCCGCGCCGATTCGAGGGCGTCCCGCGGGCTCGCGCCGCCGGGATGGAGGCTCGACGGGTTCCCGGGCTCCTGGAGGAAGTACGGCATCATGGCCTCGAAGATTTCCGGTAGGAGCGGAGTTCCCGCGGCATGGTCGAAGTTGATGTAGGGCATGAATTCACCTCGCATAAATGATATACCGGATTCTCCTTACCGTCAATATAACTGATTTTCCCCCGGTTTGCGCCGGAAGTTCGCGACAGGAATGAAATTGGGCGCGGCTGACACGGTGACCTCTTCCATGACATAGTACGATTGTGTGTTCCCGTCGGAGGACTATTTCATCAGGAGCATTTTGGCGGAATTCACTATCCCCCCGGATTCCAGACGGGAGAGGTATACGCCGGACGAAACCGTGCGGCCGGAATCGTCCCTGCCGTCCCAAACCGCCGAATGCGCACCGGCAGAAAGATGGCCGGAAGCCAGTTCGCGGACTTTTTGGCCGGAAGCGTCATACACCGAAAGCCTCGTCTGCCCCGGCCGGGAGAGAGTAAAAGAGATTGTGGTGGATGGGTTGAACGGATTGGGATGGTTGCCGGTTATCCGCAGTGCGGAGGGTGATTTTTCATGATCCTCAACGCTGGTGGGGTAATCGAACGTGTAGGACTTCCTGGTAGTTCCGTCGTAGCTTTTCAGACCTGAATGTGAAACAATCCAGACTTTGCCGACATCATCAACCGCAATTGCCCCAATTCCGAAGTTGTCGCTTAAACCGGGGTCCACGGGAGTGCGTGTATTATCAGATGTATCATATTTCTGCAATGTCATTGCATCCGAGTACCAGATAATACCGTCTTCCGGCGCAATCGTATCGATGGTCCACCCCGGCCACTGAGGATAAACACTAGCCGTGTTTGGAAGCAAGGTGACAGCGGAATCATTCAGCGATATGAGTGCTTGCTCATAGTCAATGGTATGAGAAGAGGGATACCCCCACGACCGCTGCGCTCCGATCCATTTCGTATTGTGGGCATCAACGGCGATAGCGGTTACTTTTGTGTACGTCGTATCGCCAAAGACGAGCGGATGCTTTGTCAGGGTTGTGTCATTGTAGCTATAGAGTCCGGAATACTCCGTACCGAACCACTTGACATTGTTTTTGTCCACCGCAACCGTGAGAACTTTCTGATCGCCCAACTCCGTATCATTCCCAATGGCGCTCCACGACACGCCATCATACCGGGAAATACCACGCTCCGTGGCAAGCCACTTGACGTTATTGCTATCAACCGCAACACGGTATGTAGAAGTAGCCGACAAGCCATTTTCTTCGGTGAATAGAGACCAGGTGTTTCCATCAAATCGCAAGACGCCATCTTTCGACGTGATCCATTTTACATCGTTCTTATCAACGGCAATACTGAGCGGATACACTGAAAAAGGCGGATTGAAGGAATACACCGTATACGAGTCATCCCGGCGATCCAGCGCAACCAAACCTTGCGCACTCACGTACCAAAGCGTATTGCCCTGAATCGCGATACGGGCTTCCGGCACGCTGACACAGAGTGAAAGCATGAGAAGAACAGCGCTCATGATCTTCATTGCCGCGTCTCCCTTTTGGGTCAGGAATTCCACATTATGCGGGCCTATTTCATCAGGAGCATTTTGGCGGAACTCACCTTTCCCCCGGATTCCAGGCGCGAGAAGTACACGCCCGACGAAACCGGGCGGCCGGAAGCGTCCCTGCCGTCCCAAACCGCCGAATGAGCACCGGAGGAAAGATGGCCGGAAGCCAGTTCGCGGACTTTTTGGCCGGAAGCGTCATACACCGTGAGTCTCGTCTGCCCCGCCCGGGAGAGCGTAAAGGAAATTGTCGTCGAGGGGTTGAACGGATTGGGATGGTTGCCGATTATCCGCAGTGCGGACGGTGATGCTTCACCATCCTCAACGCTGGTGGGGTAATCGAACGTGTAGGACTTCCAAGCGGTTCCGTCGTAGCTTTTCAAAACACTATTTACCCCAGAAACAACCATGGATGTATTGGCCCAAGTCACTCCGTCGTCATCAATTGATGCCGACTGTATGCCTCTTTCCGACTGAAAGAAGATCTGTGTGTTGCTTTGAATATCATATCGAAACAGATACCAACCATGCTGGTACCATATCGAATTATCCGAACCGGCTGTCACGCTGTAAAAACGGTCACCCGGAACATCAGCCCCCTGACGGATGGTTGTATCATGTCTGGCAACAGATTCATCAGTGATCGATAGCAGTGCCAACTCATAGTATTCTGTATGAGACATCGGTTGATACCAACGCCGTTTCGCGCCAATCCACTTTGTGTTCTTCGCATCAACCGCGATGGCGGTCACTTCCGTGTATGTGGTATCACCAAAGCTCAGGGCATGCTCGGACCAGGTTACACCGTTATAGCTATAGAGTCCGGAAAATTCCGTACCGATCCATTTGATATTGTCCTGATCCACCGCGACCGACAGGACTTTCTGACCTTTCAGATCCGAAGCATCCGTAACTGTATCCCAGATTTCTCCGTCAAACCGGCTCACCCCGCCATCGGTGGCAAACCATTTGACATTGTCATGATCCACTGTAACATGGTTCACTCCATTATCCGCCAATCCATCCTGAACAGTGTACTGTTTCCAGGTCTGCCCGTCAAAGCGAAATACGCCTTCATTCGAGGTAATCCATTTGACGCCATCATGGTCCACGGCAAGAGCAGAGAAATATACCTGGGTATTGGAAGGATGAAACACCCGGTAAGATTCATCTTTCCGATTCATTCCGACCAGAAAAGAAATGGGGTCGGACACCGGCGTAGTGTAAAGAATACACCATACCATATCACCCTCGAAAGCGATCTGCGCAGCATACCCGGTTGAAAACGAAAAAAGCAGGAATACCGACAGGAACAGTGATTTCATGTGTTCAATCCTCCATCAGTCCCATCCATTGATTAGCGACGCTTTCATTCGCTGAATTTCGGGCGGCATCACTCCTGCAATATGCAAATCATGCAAATTCACTGCAAATACTTTCATTCAACAACAACAAAAAAGGCGCATTTAGCGCCCTTTTTCTCCATCTCTCAATATTCAGTGCCTCGCCTCACGCCTTCCGGCTCACCACCATTTCCACGGCCATGAGGGCGATCGCCCCGAGGATGAACCAGCCGAAGAGTTCCTTGCCGTAGCGGTCCTTCCGCACCGCCTCGGCGAGGTTTTCCGACTCCTTCAGCGGCTTCCAGCGCACGCCCTTGAACGCGGCGGCGAGCTGACGGTCACCGGCGCGCTCGAACCGGAGTTCTGCGGCGGGGATGTCCACGGTGAAGCGGGCATGCTCCACGCCTCCGGCGAGGAGGGAGTAGAATCCCGGAGCCCCGGCGGTTTCGTCCCGCAGGGCCGCGCCGTCCGGCGTGGGGGCAATGCCCGCGGCCCGGGCGGTCCCGTCCTCCGGTTTGATGGTCACCGCGCTCCCCGAGGGGACGCCGGTCAGGACTTCCCGGAGCGGATCGCCCACCGCATAGCGGCCGCCGGAAGCGATGTCCCCGGAAACGTGCTGCACCGAACGCAGGAGGAGCGGCAGGAACAGCCCGGTGAGGGGCAGATCGCTCGACGCGGGCGTGGCGTCGAAGGCGAACACGACCGCGCGGCCCTGTCCGCACACCGCGTCTCCGATGGCGGGAGAACCGTCGGCGAACCGCGCCAGCACGGTGATGTTGCCGGTCGGGACCAGCCGCAGGTAGGTGTTCACCGCCGGTTTGCGGAAGCCGCCCTTTTCCGAGATGTCCCGGAGCACCGGGTGGCCGAAGTTGAACCAGTCCACCACCGAAGCGTTCCCCTGCTTCGGATCGAACATCACCTTTTTGTCCACCGAAGCGGGATAGATGTCCCGGAAGATACCGCCGGCATAGAGCGCGGGATCGCCCTCGGACGGGGTGAACACCACCAGCCCGGCGCCGCGGTCCGCCACGGCGGAAAGGAGACGGCGGTACACTCCCGAAGGAAGGCTCCGGACACCGGAGAGGACGATGACATCGGCGTCGTTCAGCGCCTCCGGGGAGAGTTCGGCGGAAAGAATGCTCCGGACGGTGACGACCGCCGCTTCCGGCTCAGGATCGGGATTGAGCGCCCGCTCGATAAAGAAAGCGTCGGCGGGGGTGTCGCCGCAGATGAGGATGTTCCGGCGCTCGGGGACATAGAGTGCCGTGCGGCGGGTTTCCCCCGGCCCGAATCGCCCGTCGCGGGCCACGGCGGTGAAGGAGTACCACCCGGGACGGTCCGGGGTGTATTCAAATTCCGCCGTGAAGCGACCCCCACGGTTTTCCGCTTCGGAACGGCCCTTGCGCTCGCCGTTGACGAAGAATTCCACGCCGGCCCGGTCCGTTTCCGGCCCGGCGAGCCCTGCCGTACGGAAGGTTATCTTCCGGCCGGGCGCAAATACCCGTTCCGCCGGCTCGATCCCGCTCACCACCGGGCCGCCCCGCTCCTTCGGGCCAAGCAGGACAGTGTAGAGCCGGACGCGCCCGTCCTCCGGGATGGTATCGGGCAGAGACTCCACCGAGCCGTCGGTGAGCAGGTACACCTCACGATTCGGCACGGGAGCGTCCCGGAGCATTTCGAAAGCCCGCGCGAATGCGGCGGTGAAATCGGCGGTCCCCTCGGGGGCGTCCATTTCGCGGAGGGCGCGGGTCAGTTCATTGCGGTCAGTGGAAAGCCCGCGTCCGAGAACGACCGGCTCCTTCCCCGCCAGGATGACCGCGGCCCGGTCTTCCGGCCCGAGTACGCCGAGGATTTCCTGCGCCTTGCGGGATGCCGCGTTGAGGAGGGTCTCGCCGTTATCCACGTAGCGCATGCCCGCCGACCCGTCGATGAGGATCACCGCGGCGGTGCGGGCGTTCCGCTGGAAGATGCTCCGGATGGCCGGACGGGCGAAGGCGAGGATAATCACCGCCACCAGGAGCATCCGGAGGAGGAGCGCGAACAACTGGCGAAACCGGAGGCGGCGCATCCGGTCGGTACGCATCCGCTCCAGGAACTCGATGGAGGGGAAGGCCACCTCCTTCAGTTTCCGGCGGGAGAGCAGGTGGATCAGGAGCGGAAGCGCCGCGGCCCCGAGCCCGAAGAGGATGATGGAGTTCAGGAATTGCATCAGTGCAGCCTCTTCCGCTTGGCAAGATATTCCGAAAGCGCGCGGTCGAACGACGTTTCGGTGGTGAAGCGCGCGTAATCCACCGAGTTTTCATGCATGGCCCGCACCAGTCCCTTCATGCGCTCCCCGAGGAGGTCAAGGTAGCGGTCCCGGATATGGCTGGGCTGGGTGGTGATGGACGCTCCGGTTTCCAGGTCGGTGAAGCGGACCTCGCCGTCATAGTCGAAATCCAGCTCCACCGGGTCCAGAATGTGGAGCACCAGCACCTCGTGCCCGTTGTGACGGAAATGTTTCAGCCCCCGGACAAGTTCGGCGGGGTCGGTCACCAGGTCGCTAATGAGAATGACCAGCCCCCGGGAGGTGAGCCGTTCCGCCATGGTGTGGAGCACCGTCCCGGTCACCGTGCGGCCGTCCGGCTCGCAGGCGGAGAGCGCCGAGATAACCTCGGTGAGCTGGGACTGCACCGCCCGGGGAGGAAGGTAGGTCTTCATGGAGTCGGAGAAAGTCACCAGCCCCACGCTGTCCCGCTGGCGGAGCATGAGAAAGGCCAGCGCCGCGGCGAGCACTCCGCCGTAGCGGAGCTTGGTCATGGAACCGCGTCCCTGGAAGCCCATGGAACCGCTGGTGTCGAGAATGATGTGGGACTTGAGGTTGGTTTCCTCCTCGAAGCGCTTGACATACATCCGGTCGCTCCGGGCATAGACCTTCCAGTCCAGGTAGCGCAGCGAGTCCCCCTTCATGTACTGGCGGTGCTCGGAGAATTCGGCCGAGAACCCGTGATAGGGACTCTTGTGCAGCCCGGTCATAAAACCCTCCACCACGAGACGGGCCACCAGGTCGAGCCGACCCAGGGCGCTCACCACCTCGGGCGAGAGAAAGTCCCGGTAGGACTCTTTCACTGCTGCTCCCCGGTGAGACGGTTCACGATGTCTGGGGCGGAAATGCCCTCCGCCTCGGCGGCGAAGGTGGTGACGATGCGGTGACGGAGCACCGGCATGGCCGCCGCTCGCACGTCGTCACGGGAGGGCGCGAACCGTCCATCGAGGGCGGCGCGGGCCTTGGCCCCGAGGACGAGGTACTGGGAAGCACGCGGTCCCGCCCCCCAGCGCACCCATTCCTTGATCCAGGACGGCGCGGTGGAATCGGCGGGACGGGTCCGGCGGGCCAGGTCTACGGCGAAGGTAACGACGTCGTCCGCGGCGGGAACCCGCCGCACCAGCCCCTGGAGGGCCACGATGTCGGCGGCGCTCAGGACCCGGGCGGGCATGACATCCTCGGACCCGGTGGTGCGACGAACGATCTCCACCTCCTCGTCGCGGGATGGATAGTCGATCCAGAGATTGAACATGAACCGGTCGAGCTGTGCTTCGGGAAGCGGATAGGTCCCTTCCTGCTCGATGGGATTCTGGGTGGCGAGCACGAAGAAGGGCTCGGTCAGATGCATGGTCTGGCCCTGGACAGTCACCGCGTGTTCCTGCATGGCTTCCAGCAGCGCGGACTGGGTTTTGGGCGGCGTCCGATTGATCTCGTCGGCCAGCACGATGTTGGCGAACACCGGCCCCCGCACGAAGCGGAAATTCCGCCTGCCGCTCTGGGGGTCCTCCTCGATCACCTCCGTGCCCACGATGTCCGAAGGCATGAGGTCCGGGGTGAACTGAATCCGGGAAAAGGAAAGGTCCAGCGCCCGCGCCAGCGAGGAGATCATCATGGTTTTGGCCAGGCCGGGAACTCCCACCAGCAGGGAATGCCCCCGGCAAAGCAGGGAGATGATAAGACTGTCGATCACCGCGTCCTGGCCCACAATCACCTTGGCCAGTTCCCGCTTGATGAGCCGCCGGGATTCAGCCAGCCGCTCCAGAAGTTCTCCGTCGTCGTGTTTCGTGCTGTCGGGCATGAAAAGTCCTTTTGGGAAGAGAGTGCCAGAGCGCCAGAGTGCCAAAGATCCAAAGTTTATAAAAGACGCCAATTACCCCTGAACCGTACGGATGCGGCCGAATCTCCCATCAGCAATCGAGATTCTGCACCGCACCGATGCAAAGCCGGGTCGTTTCCCGCTTTTCCCTCGCGTGCTCCCGGGGGAAGAGTGTGGGCACTCTGGCACTTTGGTACTTTGGCTCTCTGGCACTATCTTGTCACGTTTTCAGTTCCTTTTTCTTCGCCCCGGGGAAAAGAACGTTATTCAGGATGAGCCGATATCCCGGGGAATTCTTGTGGAGGAAAAGCTGGGTCGGAGCATCGCCCACGTTGTGACGGTAATCCTCCGGGTCGTGGCCGCCGTAAAAAGTCCAGGTGCCCTTGCCGAGATTGCCGTGGATGTAGCGCGCGGTGTTCCGTTGCCTGTTTTCCCCCATGATGACCACGTTTTTCTTGATCAGATTTTTCTTGAACTCGGTGGTCTGCCCCATGAAGCCGCCAACCGGGTTTTCGTGGCACTGGGTGAGCATGGTCGGCACCGGGTCGTACTTGGCGCTGAATTCGAAGAGTTCAAAGAAGTCCATGGCATCCTCGGCGGTAGTGGCGAATGTCGAGGGCGGCGTGACATCGATATCGGAGAACTCGTACACATAGGGGTCGGCCACCAGGGTGAAGTTCTCGAAGGCGAGGGTGCGCGAGAAATCCAGCTTCCCCTGGCAGTCCGGGTCCATGGCGTCGCCGTCGAACTCCGGCCCGGCGATATCTGTATTCCGTGCCGCGATGGCGATGTCAAAAGTATCCGTGGCCGAACACATGGCGAACACGAACCCGCCGCCCTCGATGTAATCCCGGATACATTCGGCGACCGCCTTCTTTTCATCGGAAACCTTGGCGAAACCCAGCGTCCTCGCCATCTCCTCGAACTGGACCTGCTGCTGAACGTACCAGTCCGCGCCCCGGAATGCGCCATAGAACTTGCCGTACTGTCCGGTGAAGTCCTCGTGATGAAGGTGCAGCCAGTCGTACTTTTTCAGGCCGCCGGTGTATACCTCCGCGTCCCAGAGTGTGTCATAGGGTATTTCGGCATAGTTCAGGGCCATTGTCACCGCGTCATCCCAGGGTTTCAGATTCGGCGGCGTATAAATGGCGACCTTGGGGGCCTTTTCCAGGAGCTCACGGGACATGTTCGATTCCTGGATGGTACGATCCAGTTCGGCGAGCGCAGCGGGACCGAGCATCTCGTACGCCACTCCCCGGGTGAGCGCATACTCCACCACACCGGCGCTTTCCTCCAGGAGGAAGGAACCGCCCCGGTAGTTGAGCAGCCACTCCACGTTCATTCCCCCGGAGAGCGCGTGGTAGGCGACACCGTAGGCTTTCAGATGGTCGGTCTGGCGGAAATCCATGGGGATGAGCATCTTCTGCTGAGCGACTGCCGGGAACGCTCCCCCGAGCAAGACCAGCATCGCCGTCAGGCAGAGCAGACGCAACCCATCCGACACACCCGTTTTTCCCTCTGTGTCTCTGTGCCTCTGTGCCCTTGCCCCTCTTCTTTGGGCTTTGGGTTTTGGATTCTGGACTGTTCTTTTCATTTTTCCACAATACTCCGCAGCCGTTTCCGCAATTCAGCCTCGAACACCGATCCCGGGTAGAGGGTCAATGCATCGACATACCGTTTTCTCGCCGCGTCGGGATTCCGCAATTCAAGGAGTTCAACTTCAGCCGCGGCCATCATGGTTTCCACCCGTACGGTGGTATCGCGGGCCGCGACGATGGCGCGGTCATACCATTCCAGGGCGCGGGCGGCATCCCCGTTTTCGCGCCAGTGATCACCGAGAGTCCGGGATGCGGCCGGAGCAACCACCGAAGCGGTATCGGCGGCCACCACGGCCAGACTGTCAATTCCCTCCACGACCAGTCCGCGGGCCAAAGCGTACCATCCGTGGGCGTAGGTCTCAAGATTATGACGGTCCCGTTCCGTTGCGGCCCGCAGAACGAGCAGCCGGAGGGAAAGGAGATCATTGCTTTCCTCGCCGTCGGGAATGGCTCTCACGCAGGACTCGATGTCCCGGGCCATGAGGTCATATTCTCCGGTGAAGAAATGCAACCGGGCCGACCGGGTGAGCACGTCGTAAAGTTCCTTCCGCTCAGTAGCCTTGAGCATCGCGCCGGCATACGCCTGACCGGCCGTTTCCGTTTCTCCGCGTTGGAGATACCGGTCCCCGAGCATGAGATGCGCCTCGAACGCCGCCACCCGGTCCGTGGTGGAATCGGCGAAGGACTTGAGCCGCTGGGTGAGATCGGCGCCGTCCCCTTCGGAAAGATGAATAAGCCGTAACGCCGCAAGCTGGGCCTCCGCCGTTCCCGGATACTCGGCGACCAGTGTGGAGTATTCGCTGACCGCTCCCGCGCGATCGTCCATCTCCATCCGGAGCCCGGCGGCCTTGAGGAGGGCTGTCCGGGCATGCAGTCCGGCGGGGAAAACCCGGTGATATTCGGAGTAGGCGTACAGCGCATCCTCACGGCGTCCTTCAGCGGCAAGCTGTTCCGCGAACGTCCAAACCTCTTCCGGGGCCCCTGCAGCGGCCGCAGCGCCCAAGAGAGCGCGGAATGCGCCTTGCCCGTCGCCGAGACGGTGCCTGATCTGGGCGAGAAGCTTGGCCGCCTTGACACTCTTGGGGTTTGCCCGGAGGAACTGTTCCAACGGGCGGGCCAGTTCGGACAGCGGTACCTGAGCCCCGGCGTTCTGCCTGATAAGCATCTCGATGCTGGGATACGCCGCCGGAGTCGCGTCAAGAACCTTCAGATACTCTCCAACCGCCGCAACATAATTCATTTGGGCGGAAAATAACCGGGCAAGATCGAGCGCGAACAGGTTCGGGTCTCCGGTTTTCCCCCGGGCCGTCAAATACACTCCAATGGCGCCGTCCAGATCATTCCGCTGCTGAAACTCGTTCGCCGCGGTCCGCACCCGGAGCTGATCGCTCCAGTTGTCACCGATGGTCTCGATGAGCACCCGGCGGGCCTTTGCCTCGTCTCCCTGGCCGTGATAAGCCCGGGAAAGATAATTGCGCACCGGGATGTCTCCGGGAAACTTCCGGAGCCGATCCAGGGCGAACCGTTCCATCGCCGTATAATCACCCAGCCGCTCGCTGATGATCATCAGTTTCCAGAAATGAAGATCGTTCGGCGTCTTCTGATAGAGGGTTTCGTATATCTGCCGTGCCTCGTCGAGCTGCCCCCTCGACTCCAGCGTCTGAGCCTTCAAAAACTCGGGGTCGGGCACGGGAACACCCTGCGACCACCCGCCCGCAGTCGGGCTCATGACGAGAAGAAAAAAACAGATGACGATCCTCGCGCCGGGAAAATGTTTCACTCGCTCGCTCACTTCCTGTTTATTCTCTCTCTGGAACACCGGTCCCGCAATCGGGCAAAGCCGGTTTGCCCAGGTTCCATCTTCACTCCGGACGAAATGCGCCGGACTACTCTCCAGCATTCCCGTTCCCAGAATCCTCCCGCAGGAGGGATTCAAAATACTGCCGGATGAGCCGGATGAATTCCGGGTCGAAATCATCCTCAAGCGCCTGCTTCATACGGGCGTTGAGGTCGGTCATCCGCTCTCCGAAACCATCCAGCAGGCTCTCCGCGCCGCGTGACTCGTTCCGCTTCGCTGTCCAGGCCTTCCGTTCGGGGCTTTCCTCGTCGCGCTCCTGACGGGACCGTCGGGCATCGAGGAGGCGACGGTAAATATCGAGTTGCTGGCGTTCGATCCGCTCCCGTGGTTCATTTCGCCGCATCATCCGGGCGGTTTCATCCATATCGCCCGCGAGCTGTTCCAGCATTTCCCGCAGGCG